>JALLOF010000100.1 GCA_027717595.1 Nitrospinae bacterium AH_259_B05_G02_I21
ACGGTGGGGAGCGGGCCTATAACACCATGGTCTATGACGCGGGCGAGATCGAGCGGATTGTCCGGCTCGCCTGCGAGATTGCGCGAAAGCGCTCCGGGAAGGTCTGCAGCGTGGACAAGGCGAACGTGCTTGAGGTGAGCGCTCTTTGGAGACGGGTGGCCACCCGCGTGGGCGAAGACTACCCCGACGTGGAGCTCACCCACATGTACGTGGACAACTGCGCGATGCAGCTGGTCCGCAACCCCAAGCAGTTTGATGTCATCGTCACGGGCAACCTCTTCGGGGACATCCTCTCCGATGAGGCCGCCATGCTCACCGGCTCGATCGGCATGCTCCCCTCGGCGAGTCTGGGCGGCTCGGTGGGCCTCTACGAGCCGGTCCACGGCTCGGCCCCAGACATCGCCGGCCAGGATAAGGCCAACCCCGTGGCGACCATCTTGTCGGCGGCCATGCTTCTGCGCTATAGCCTGGAGTGCCTCGATGGAGCGGAAATGATCGAGGGGGCGGTCTCAAAGGTCATAGCAAAAGGCTACCGGACGGCGGACCTCCACGAGCCCGGCACGGAGCTTGTCGGCACGCTAGGCATGGGCGATGTTATCGTGGGGGCCCTTGATGAAGCGGTGGTCTGAGGTGTGGGGAATGCGGGAGAGCGCTGATGCCTGGTGAGGGATACGTAGTCGCCGTGGCCGGGGCCACAGGGGCCGTCGGCCGCGAGCTGGTCAGAATTCTCGAGGAGCGGAAGTTCCCCGCCTCCCAGCTTGTGCTGCTGGCCTCGGAGCGCTCCGTGGGCAGGCGGATGGCCTTCCGCGATGAGGAGGTTCCCGTCGATGCGCTCGCTCCCGAGAGTTTCGATGGGGTTGATATCGCTTTCTTCTCGGCTGGCGCCGAGAGAAGCCGCCGGTTCGCTCCTGCCGCCGTGGAAGCGGGGGCCGTCGTGATTGACAACTCCTCCGCGTTCCGGATGGAGCCGGGGGTCCCCCTCGTCGTGCCCGAGGTCAACCCGGAGGCGATTCGGTCGCACCAGGGGATTATCGCCAATCCCAACTGCTCCACCATCCAGACGGTCGTGGTTCTAAAGCCCATCCACGACGCCGCGAAGGTCGAGCGCGTGGTGCTGGCCACGTACCAGTCGGTGAGCGGCACCGGCCAGAAGGCCGTTGAGGAGTTGGACCTGCAGGTCCGCGCGCTGTTGAGCTTCGAGGAGCCGACCTGCCAGGTCTATCCGCACCAGATTGCCTTCAACATTCTCCCCCATATCGACGCCTTCGAGGAGGGCGGCTACACGAGAGAAGAGACGAAGATAATAAATGAGACCAAGAAGATTATGGGGGACGACTCCATTCGCGTGACCGTCACAGCCGCCAGGGTGCCGGTCCTCTACGGCCATTCCGAGGCGATGAACGTCGAGACCGCCTACAAGCTTACGGCCGACCAGTGCCGCGACATCCTCTCGCGCGCCCCGGGCGTGTTGGTCGTGGACGATCCCGCCTCGAACGCCTACCCGATGGCGATTGACGCGGCGGGCCAAGACGTCGTCTTCGTGGGGCGCATTCGGGAAGATCCTTCCATTGAATGCGGCCTCGATCTGTGGGTCGTCGCCGATAACCTCAGGAAAGGGGCCGCGCTCAATGCGGTCCAGATTGCCGAACACCTGATTCAGGGCTAACGCCCACCCTCCGGGGCTTGGTCCTTGATTCGCCCTGGGGCCGGTGGTATAAATGGGCGGCGGTTCACCCACTCCATGACCTTATTCCCTCTCAGGAGCTCGGCATGACGGTACCACGGATTGGCGTCATTGGGGGAAGCGGCCTCTATGAGATGGAAGGGCCTCATGCGAAGGAGGAGGTAGAGGTCGATACCCCATACGGCGCGCCCTCCGACAGCTATCTTATCGGGGAGCTTGGGGACGTCTCGATGGTCTTCTTGCCGCGCCACGGCCGCGGCCACCGTATATTGCCCACCCACCTGAACTCCCGAGCCAACATCTATGGCATGAAGAAGCTGGGCGTGGAGTGGATTATATCGGTCAGTGCCGTGGGTAGCATGCGAGAGGAGATTGAACCGGGCCACATCGTTATCATCGATCAGTTCTTCGACCGGACACGGGAGCGCCCCAGCACTTTCTTCGGCGACGGGGTGGCGGGCCACATCACCTTCGCCGACCCCGTCTGCCCCATCCTCCGCTCCGTTCTCCTGGAGGCCGCCCGGGCCGCCGGGGCCACGGTCCACGACGGCGGCACCTACGTATGCATCGAGGGGCCGCAGTTCTCGACGCGCGCCGAGAGCCAGGTTTTTCGCTCCTGGGGGGTGGACGTCATCGGGATGACGAATCTTCCGGAAGCCCGCCTCGCCCGCGAGGCTGAGATATGCTACGCCACCATCGCCCTGTGCACAGACTACGACTGTTGGCACGAAGGTGAAGAAGACGTGACCATCGAGGCGGTGCTGGAGGTCGTGCGGCAGAACGTCTCCACGGCCCAGGCCATCATCAAAGAGGCGGCCTCCCGCTTCCCTCTGCCGAGGACCTGTCCGTGTGCCGAGGCTCTCAAGCACGCCATCATGACCCCCGCGGAGCTCATTCCTCCGGCCACGCGCCAGTCGCTTGGTCTGCTCATAGACAAGTATCTCTGAGGATTCCTCTATGGCCCTGGCAACCGAAACCTCCGCGCGGCTTTTCGCTAAGGCCCGGGAACTGATCCCTGGTGGAGTGAACAGCCCCGTTAGGGCCTTCAAAGCCGTCGGGAGCGAGCCCCGCTTTATCGCCCGGGCCGAGGGCAGTCGCATCTTCGACGCCGACGGCAACGCCTACATCGACTACGTCGCAAGCTGGGGCCCTATGATCGTAGGCCACGCCCACCCGAGCGTCGTAGCCGCCCTCCAGGAC
>JALLOF010000101.1 GCA_027717595.1 Nitrospinae bacterium AH_259_B05_G02_I21
CATAGGACTTTATTGCAAACACACCCTTTCCAGATAATTTACTTCTACCGATCTTGACCTCTCCTTCTTCAATCCGCCTTATAAGGATGCGGTCGTGGAGTGGTCGCACCTTGATGCTCATCGAAACACCTCCCGTGCCATCTCGTAGTGGCGTTGGAGCCCCAACGTGTGGGGCCGAACTGGTTAAACGGTTAACGGTGTGGGATGGTATCTCCCATTGGATTTCTGGGATGTTGTTAGCACTCTCACTTGTCGAGTGCTAGCATTGGGGAATATACCCTTTTTGTTCAGTCAGTCAAGAGAAAAATGACCCCTTGGATGGAAAAATGGAGTGGGAGATGCAGGGATGGGCCCGCTTCAGTGCTTGAAGTGGCGGATGCCGGAAAAAACCATCGTGATGTCGTGCTCGTTGCAGGCTGCGATGACCTCTTCATCGCGGATGCTCCCACCCGGCTGGATGACGGCCGTGATGCCGCGGGCCGCCGCCTCGTCGATGCTGTCGCGAAAGGGGAAGAAGGCGTCGGAGGCCATGACACAGCCGGCCAGGTCGCTTTGGGCCTTCTCGGCGGCGATGCGGACTGAGTCCACCCGGCTCATCTGGCCTGCCCCTATACCCACGGTCCTATCGGAGCGGGTGTAGACGATGGCGTTGGATTTGACGTGTTTGGCCACTCTCCATGCAAACCTGAGCGCCGACATCTCTTCGTCCGTCGGCTGGCGCTTCGTCGGGACGGTCAGCTGATTGGAAACGAGGTCTATGGCGTCGCGGTCCTGGAGCAACGCCCCGCCAATGAGCTTCTTGATGTCCCAGGCGCGGCTTGCCGAATCCTGCCCCTCGCCGAGGCCCGGACACCTAAGCAGCCGCAGGGCTTTTTTCTTCTCGAGGGCCTCCAGGGCTTCGTCGCTGTAGCCGGGGGCGACGACCGCCTCGACGAACGTCTTGGAGAGCGCCTCGGCCAGCCCACCCTCGACGGGCCGGTTGAAGCCCAACACCCCGCCGTAGGCGCTCGTCGGGTCGCAGGCGTGGGCCTTCTGGTATGCATCGGCCGCGTCGTCTCCGATGCCCACACCGCAGGGGTTGGTGTGCTTGATGATGACGCAGGCCGGCTGCTCGAACTCCTGTACGCAGAGCAGGGCCGCCTCGAGGTCCACCAGGTTGTTGAACGAGAGCTCTTTGCCCTGGAGCTGGTCGGCTTCTATCAGAGAGGGGGTGAGGCCCGCTTCCGAGACGTCCCGGTAGAGGGCGGCCCGCTGGTGGGGGTTCTCGCCGTAGCGGAGCGACTGGACCAGCTCGAGATTGAGGGTGGTGCGCTCGGGGAAGGGTTCCTCCTCGGCGGGGTCGGCGCCGTCCAATTGCTTGGACATGTAGGCGGTTATGAGGGCGTCGTAGCGGGCCGTGTGGCGGAAGGCCTTGTGGGCGAGACCGAGCCGTGTCGGCAGGGAGAGGCAGCCGTCGTTGGCTTCGAGCTCCTTTCGGATGGCCCCGTAGTCGCTCGGGTCGACTACCACGGCCACGTCGCGGAAGTTTTTCGCCGCCGCCCGGATCATGCACGGCCCGCCGATGTCGATCTGCTCGACGACCTCCTCGACGGTCACGCCGGTCTTTGCGATGGTGGTCTCAAACGGGTAGAGGTTGACGACGACGAGGTCGATCGGTCGGATGCCGTGCTCGGCCAGGGCCGCTTCGTGCTGTGGGTCGCCCCGGCGGGCGAGGATGCCGCCGTGAATCATCGGGTGGAGCGTCTTGACCTGCCCGTCGAGAATCTCCGGGAAGCCGGTCACGTCCGATACCTGGGTGACGGCGACGCCGTTGTCGGCCAACAGGCCCGCGGTCCCGCCCGTAGAGAGGATTTCCACCCCCAACGCCTCCAGGGCCTTGCACAGCTCGACCGCACCCTCCTTATCGGACAGACTGACCAGCGTCCGTGAGACCTTCCTCGGCTCCTCCACGGCTCTTCTCTCCCTAAATGGATGACGTATCGAGTGTAAGGGTTTGTAACAGGTGGGTTGCTGCCCCAGCCGGCTCATCCTACCGGGCAGTCTAATGCGTGTCAAGACGCGCGGGCAGCGCACAAACTGAGGATGCGGGGTCCGGCTGGCCGGGCTACGCTCGCTCAATAAGACCCAAAAATAAACCTTGCGTTCTGCCGCCCCTTGTCCTATGGTTTGGAGAGCAAGAGATAGACTAGGCAGGAACGACAGGCCACCGCATAGGCGTCTGTTGTACGCCGTGCGGTTTTTTTTTCGCCAACCGCTCGCCGGTCCGTCTCGCAAAAAACTCAAGGAAAGGAGGTGATTCCTAGTGGAGAAAGGAGAAGTAAAGTGGTTCAACGAGGGCAAAGGCTTTGGTTTCATAGGGCGTGAGGACGGGCCGGACGTTTTCGTCCATTTCTCGGCTATCCAGGGTGAGGGTTTTAAGTCTCTTGCCGAAGGGGATGCCGTGGAGTTCGAGGTCGTCGAAGACGAAAAGGGCTTGAAGGCCGTCAATGTGGTGAAGGTCTAGTCGCTGATAGACCAGGCCCCCGCCGGGATGACCGGCGGGGGTTTTTTAATGGCGATTATAGTGTCCATCGTACCCCAGGTGCAATAACAGCTGAAACCTATCCCTAGTCCCTCACTTCTTGGTTGCGAAATGTTTCAGCACGGTTCAAAGTAATCATGACTTCGCTTCAGCAGGGCTTTGAAAAGAGAGCTGGAGACCAAGATGAAAAAGGAAAGGCATTTTGTAAGTGAGAGGCTGAAGATCGGTAGAAGTAAATTATCTGGAAAGGGTGTGTTTGCAATAAAGTCCTATG
>JALLOF010000102.1 GCA_027717595.1 Nitrospinae bacterium AH_259_B05_G02_I21
CCGCTCTTCGCCGGCAACCTCTACGGGGGGCTTTCCCAGACGGCGCTCTACTACATCGGGGGCATCCTCCACCACGCCCCGGCGCTGTGTGCCATAGTAGCCCCGACAACCAACAGCTACAAGCGGCTCGTGCCGGGCTTCGAGGCCCCTGTGAACCTCGCCTACTCCAGCCGCAACCGCTCGACGGGTGTTCGCATCCCCATGTATTCGCCCAATCCCAAGACCAAGCGGATTGAAGTGCGCTTCCCCGACCCGTCGTGCAACGGCTACTTCGCTTTTGCCGCCATGCTCATGGCAGGGCTCGACGGCATCCAGAACAAGATGGACCCGGGCGAGCCGCTGGATAAAGACATGTACGATCTCGAGCCCGAGGAGCTCGCGGCAGTGCCGAGCGTGCCTGGCTCGCTGGAAGAGGCCCTGGACGCCTTGGAGGCCAACCACGAGTTCCTCCGCAAGGGTGATGTCTTCACCGAGGACGTCATCAAGGTGTGGCTCGATTACAAGCGAACCAATGAGGTGGATGAGATGCGGCTTAGGCCACATCCGATGGAGTTCGCCCTTTACTACGACTGCTAAGCGCTAAAAAAAACACCCCGCACCGCTTATGGTGTGGGGTGTTTTTTATGGCCCGAATTATTCCTGTCGACTCAACTCGCCCACAGGGCCTAGACTAAAAAAGGCCCCGAGTCCGGTAGGCGGGAGAACATGGCCGATGAGTGGTCTTTGTTCTCGTTAGACCGGCTCGGGGCCTGCTATCAAGAGATGCGGCCGCCTGCTCCGCACCTCTTTTGCTTGCTATTAGGATCTCAGGTCGTAGCCCCGCTCGTCGTGCAGGGAGATATCGAGGCCTATGGTCTCCTGCTCCTCATCGACCCGCAGGCCCACCACGGCATCCAGCACCTTGAGGATGACGAAGGTGACGACACCGCAGTATACGATGGTGGCTGTAACGCCGAGCACCTGGATCCCCACCTGGGCCGCCATGGTAATGCCTTCGCTGAAGCCCGCACCGCCCAGGTTGGCTGACACGAACACGCCGGTGAGAAGGGCTCCAACGATTCCGCCGATGGCATGCACACCGAAGACGTCAAGGGAGTCGTCATAACCCATCTTTCTTTTGAGAGTCGTGGAGGCCAAGAAGCAGAGCACACCGGCCGACGCGCCGATGACCAGGGCCCCGATGGGACCCACGAACCCGGAAGCGGGGGTGATGGCCACGAGGCCCCCAACCGCTCCGGTCACGATACCCAAGGCGGTGGGTTTGCCGTGCCTGCCCCACTCCATGAACATCCAAGCCAGGGCAGCGGTAGCGGTAGCGACCTGGGTCACCACCATGGCCATGCCAGCGGTGCCGTCCGCGGCCAGCTCACTGCCCGCATTGAACCCAAACCAACCGACCCAGAGCATGCTCGCACCGACCACCGTGAGCGGCAGGCTGTGGGGCGGCATGGCCGTGCCGGGATAACCCTTGCGTTTTCCCAGCACGATGGCCGCGACCAGGCCGGCTATCCCGGCATTGATGTGCACAACGGTGCCGCCAGCGAAGTCCAAAACGCCAATATCGCCCATCCATCCGCCACCCCACGCCCAGTGGGCGACCGGGGCGTAGACCACGGTCACCCAGGCCCCCATGAAAAGCATCATGGCGGAAAACTTCATGCGCTCGGCGAAGGCCCCCACTATGAGCGCTGGGGTAATGATCGCAAAGGTCATCTGGAAGACCATAAAAACGGTCTCTGGGATGGTGCCGCTCAGGGCATCCACCGTCACGCCGATCAGAAAGACTTTGCTCAGGCCACCGGTAAAGGCGTTGACGGCGCCGCCGTCGCTAAACGCCAAGCTATAGGCGTAGATGGTCCACAACACCGTCATCAGTGCGGTGATAGCAAAACACTGCATCAAGACCGACAGCACGTTCTTGGCACGCACCATACCGGCGTAGAACAGCGAAAGGCCCGGAATGGTCATGAACAGCACCAGGGCAGTAGAGGTCAGCATCCAGGCAGTGTCGCCGGAATCGAGCTTGGCCACCTCCTCGGCCAGGGCAATGGCCGGAAGCGCTAGTGCCGCGGCTGTGGCCAGGGCACTCGCCAACAACCATCGCTTGTTACGGCTCATCTATCCACTCTCCCGCTTGGTGAATGGTTTAAGGTGCAGTACAAAGCGCCTAATCAACGTTTTCTGAATACAGCAAGAGTGATACCAAACGGCTCCCGAATATCTAATGGTTTGATATTGAACGTCTTTGGGTGGCTCTTATCTTTCACGCCCCACGCTCCGTCTGCTTCCAGGTGGGGCAGGCGAGACGAACAGTTTGTGTAAACGACAGGAATTTAATGGGTTGGAGAAAAGCAGCCCGGCGCTCCAGAGTGCTTAAGGATTGGGCAGCAAAGGAGGAGGCGCTCGCCGCCCTCTCGAGGCGGATGGGGCTCAAGGCCGCAAGCCCGTCCGCTCTGGCTCAGGCTTTTCTCGAGCAGTACGAGCGCCAGACCAGCCTCACCCGCGAGCTCTACGCCGCCATCCTGGCAAGGGAAAAAGCAGCCCGTTGATTGCCAACGTTGAATTAGGGTCTTACGACCTGTACTTTAAGTCTCATTATCAAGGTCTCCAGGCGCATTTTTTCTTGATGCGCTCCAGGGACAATGATATGATACGCGCATCTTGATTCGTCAGGCTTGTCACCCCATGGTCGATGGCTTCCTGATGGCATACTACATCGATGATCAATATTGAAGGCATTCAGCGCCGCCGGCTCTTCGGCGGCACATATGT
>JALLOF010000103.1 GCA_027717595.1 Nitrospinae bacterium AH_259_B05_G02_I21
CCGGAATCGCGGCCCATAGGAGTGCTCAGCCCCTCGTCAGCCAGCCACGGTCGATCTCCATACACCAACTTCGGGCCCATCGGCACAGGAAGTTGGCTCGAACTCCCGGTTCTCGCCGTCAAATCCCAATCTGGGATTAACTCTTCCCTCTAGAGCAGGAGTTATTATTGCCTGGGATAATCGAAACGGCGATTATATACTTGACACAAAGCCCCCGATGTCCTATATTACTTCTTAGGGGGTTTATCACGATGCTTTTCATCCACAACTTCCACAACCTTTCGGATTTTCTTAACGACTTTCTTGGGGAAAATGTAATGGATAAGCTCCTCCGTAGTCATTTCGTCAACCCGCTTCTTTTTCTTTTTACTCATACCGCCAACTATTTCCAAAAGGCGAGATATTCAATGACCAACATCACCCACCCGCCTACGATGAATATCAATGTGTCTCTTGTGTCCCAAGGAAATGGGGTGAAATAGAAGTAGAGACCAAGAAGGCCCATGAATATTAGGAATGTCAAAAAGTGCATATTTGGGCTACCAATGAAGAGAAAGGAGTTCTCGCTATGAGTAAAGAGGTCACGTTCAAAAAACCCGAAATAAATCTCATTGAACTCATCGAGCAATACCGCGATGAGGATAAGTGTCGCGCCGCACTTGAAGGGCTACGTTGGCCCGATGGCATTGAGTGTCCACGCTGTAACTCCAAAAGCATTTCCCAAATAAAAGACCGAGAGCAATATGATTGTAACTCATGTCACTACCATTTTTCTGTAACTGCGGGCACCATCTTTCAAGACAGCCACCTTCCCCTATGGAAGTGGTTCCTCACCATCTATCTGATGGTTGAGTCTAAGAAAGGCATCTCTGCCAACCAAATCAAGCGCACCATCGGAGTCTCGTACAAGACTGCTTGGTATCTCTGCCACCGCATCCGAAACGCCATGACCGAAACCGATTCTCCTAAATTGAGCGGCAAGGTCGAGGTTGACGAAACTTGGATCGGTGGTAAAAAGAGGGGACGCGGGAAGGGCTACAAGGGCAACAAGAGCATAGTCGTTGGAGTCGTCCAACGTGGCGGCAAGACCCGCCTCCAAGTCGTCCACGGCCTTGACCGCAAGGCCCTTCACGACTTCATCAAAAAGCACACCGACCCCAAGACTGATACCATCTACACCGACGACTGGCCCTCTTATAGAGGCATTGGAGACCATGACACTCAGCATAAAACCGTCACGCACCGCAAGGGTGAATATGTTGTGGAAGATGCCCACACCAACACCATTGAGAATGTATGGAGCCTCTTGAAGCGTTCTATTACAGGGACTTACCATAAACTCAGCGCAAAGCATCTTGACGCCTACCTCGATGAGCTAGAGTGGCGGTTCAACAACCGTGACAATCCATATCTCTTTCGGGACACCCTTCGCAAACTCATTAATTCCAAAAAGCTAGAGTATAACAAGTTAGTCTCCTAGTTTTCTTTTAGCTCAATCTCAAAGCTGATTAATGCCTTATTCTCTTTAGGAATTCTTTGAAGCGCATCTTGAAAGTCAAGCAACCCCTTGTAATAAGCCTCTTCGTGTTCAATATCACACACAGGACACCTGTTTGCCTTGAATCCTTTTTCTAAATCATACTGAATTTTCACTTTACAACTTCCACACACGATGTCAATTTTGCTTATCTCATCCAACCTTACAATAAACGTTTTCTTTACCATCATGAAATCACCTCAAACTCATTGGCTCTGGGAGTCTTTCGTACCAGGGGCCGATTGAGCAATAATTTTATCTCCATTCGTCATGTTCTATAAGGGCTTGAATGTTTACATGGTAAATGCTAATGCCATTAAGCAATTTTTGGTGTTCATCATTCAATGTAGAACCATGATTGTATGGTAAACTGTGCTGAAATTTTTGAAATCGTTTTAATGATGCTGGCTCCATGTTCTCTTTAATCCAAGCCTTGGCTTCAGAATACCATGTTGCGCCATCCCCCCGAAGCAAAACCAGCTCCTCATTGTTTGATATTGCCCTGTGCAGCATTTCACCAGACCGGCCATAGAATTGCTTTAATGACTTTCCGATTTTTGGGTTGCGATGAACTTCTCTATCAACTTCATAAAAGGTATATAGAATAGCAGCAAGAACGATAATCCCTATAGCATGGAGCGTGTACTTGCTTGCTGTTGACACGAATGGGTCAAGAAAGTTTTTCCAGTCTGAGCCAATCCATTTGGCGACAAACTGTGAATAAAACTCAGACAGGTCTATGATCCACAACACGATTGCACCCCATGACCGCTTAGTAACGCGCCAAATAAAGCGGGAAGATGAACGGAAAAAGCCCACCCAGGTACCCATGCCCCAGTCTTAGCATGGCCCCTGCGCCTTTGCAACAAGTATATAAGCGCCATCGAAACTATGCCCCTTGTATAAAATTCGACACTCGGTTTAGAAATCTCAACACATGTTGACACATTTCGAACCTCCCACCGATTTCTCCCTCGTTGAGCTGACGCAACGTCACATAAATTGTCTCTACCGACAACTCATTTTTTATCAGACAGTTCCAAGGCGCTGCCCAGAGGATGCGGTGCGGCGGAAGGCGCTGCTCCACGGTGGCATCAAACTTGCACTATGTAAATACTAGCAGAGCCAACAGCAGAGCCAACGCAAGTCCCGCCGGCGGGACAC
>JALLOF010000104.1 GCA_027717595.1 Nitrospinae bacterium AH_259_B05_G02_I21
AAGAGGAGGAGGCCCCCGCTGAGGACGTGGTCGACTATCTCTACGAGCCGGACGCCGCAACCCTGCTGGAGGCGGCGCTCAGGCGCAACGTTCACACACAGATTTGGAGGGCGCTCCTTGAGAGCGAGGCGAGCGAGCACGGCGCCCGGATGACGGCGATGGACGCCGCCACGGAGAACGCCGTCGAGATGATCGCCCACCTGACCCTCCAGTACAACCGGGTCCGCCAGGCGGGCATCACGACGGAGATTATCGAGGTGGTCTGCGGCGCCGACGCCTTGAAGGGCTAGGCTACCAACAGGAGGTTTTGGGGAGGAGATAGCCTCATGTCTGCTGAAGGCAATCGAGAGGGCAAGGTCGTCCAGGTAATCGGCCCCGCCATAGACATAGAGTTTGCGGGGGGCGAATTGCCGGAGATTTACAACGCCGTGAGTATCCATTTCGGCGACGAGGGCATGAGCTTCTACGGCAAGGACCACATCACCGTCGAGGTGGCCCAGCACCTGGGCGAGAACCGGGTTCGGACCATCGCAATGGAGCCGTCCGACGGGCTCGTGCGCGGCATGAAGGCCACGGACACCGGCGGGCCCATCACCATGCCGGTCGGCCCGGGGGTACTAGGGCGGGTTCTCAACGTCCTCGGAGACCCGATCGACAACCTGGGCGAGGTGCCCCACGAGGAGCGCCACCCCATCCACAGGACGGCCCCGGGCCTCGAAGACCTGTCCACAGAGCTCGAGATGCTTGAGACCGGCATAAAGGTCATCGACCTGCTCGAGCCCTACCTCAAGGGCGGCAAGGTCGGCATGTTCGGTGGCGCCGGGGTCGGCAAGACCGTCATCATCATGGAGCTCATCCGCTCGATCGCCACCGAGCACGGAGGCACCTCAGTCTTCTCGGGCGTGGGTGAGCGGACGAGAGAGGGCAACGATCTGTGGCTCGAGATGAAGGAGAGCGGGGTCATCGAGCGGACCGCACTTATTTACGGCCAGATGACCGAGCCCCCGGGGGCGAGGCTCCGGGTGGGCCTGAGCGGGCTCACCGTGGCCGAGTACTTCCGCGACGTCGAGGGCCAGGACGTCCTTCTCTTCATCGACAACATCTTCCGATTCACCCAGGCCGGAAGCGAGGTCTCGGCGCTCCTTGGCCGGATGCCCTCGGCCGTGGGCTACCAGCCGACGCTGGCCACCGAGATGGGGGCGCTCCAGGAGCGCATCACCTCGACCAGGCGCGGCTCCATCACCTCCGTCCAGGCCGTCTACGTGCCCGCAGACGACCTGACCGACCCGGCCCCGGCGACCACCTTCGCCCACCTCGACGCCACGACGGTGCTCTCGCGCCAGATAGTCGAGCTAGGCATCTACCCGGCCGTCGATCCGCTGGACTCGACCTCCCGCATCCTCGATCCACGCATCGTGGGTGAAGAGCACTACCAAGTGGCCCGCGAGATACAAAACATCCTCCAGCGCTACAAGGACCTCCAGGACATCATCGCCATCCTCGGGATGGACGAGCTCTCCGAGGAGGACAAGACCATCGTGGCCCGCGCGCGAAAGATTCAGCGCTTCCTCTCCCAGCCCTTCTTCGTGGCCGAGCAGTTCACCGGCACGCCGGGCCAGTACGTGCCGCTGCGCGAGACAATCGACGGCTTCAAGGAGCTCGTGGCGGGCAACGTAGATCACATTCCCGAGCAGGCCTTCTACATGGTGGGCAATCTCGATATGGCCCTGGAGAAGGCCGAGGCGATGAAGGCGGCATGAGTGCAGAGCGCTTCCAGCTCGATATCGTGACCCCCGAGGGGGTCGTGGTCTCAACCGAGGTGGACGAGGTCGTGGTCCCAGGGCCCGAGGGGGAGTTCGGGGTCCTGCAAGGCCACGCGCCGTTTCTCGTGCTGCTCGATGTCGGCGAGGTCCGCTACCCGACCGACCAGGGCGTGGAGCGCCTCGCCGTGGCCCACGGCTTTGCCGAGGTCACCCCTGAGAGTGTCACCATCCTGGCCGAGCGGTGCGAGCGGCCCGACGAGATCGACGCCGAGCGGGCCCGCGCCGCCTTGGCCCGGGCTGAGGTCCGCCTTGTCGGCGACACCACCGAGATAGACCACGCACGCGCTGAGGCCGCTTATCGGCGGGCTCAAAATCGCATCCGGATGGCCGCCGAGGAGTAGCCGGCCCGGGGGGCACCCCCCTTCTTTATCCTTCGCCGTTCACCTTGAAAGGCAGCCTCGTCAGGCTCTCTATGCGTGTATAATGGGGCGGAGGACCCTCATGCTTAGAGGGAGAGGAGAGTCCGTGAAACAGTGCAGCGGCCTTCGTGTGCCGCCTCCCCACTTGCTACGCAGGGCTGCGGCCGGCCTTGCCGCCGGCCTTTTGCTCGGCGGGTGTGCCCCATCTCCCGTGGCCTTCCACGGCTCGACGGACGTCCGCTCCGTGGAGGTGACGGTCGCCGAGGTCCCCCCCGTGGAGGTCTACTACCACCGGAACCAGCCGCCGGGGGTCTTGGGGTATCTGGGCACGGCGGCCTTCATGGCCTCGAACGCCTACCGGGCCATAGCCGACAGCCAGAAGACCCAAAAGCTGCGGACCCGCATCCATGGCCTCCAGCCGGGCGAGGAGATTATCGGCCCCTTCCTCGACGAGCTTCGCCGGGCCGGGGT
>JALLOF010000105.1 GCA_027717595.1 Nitrospinae bacterium AH_259_B05_G02_I21
GACAAAGCCCTCCTTCGGGTCGGCTCGATCGAGGACCACCCCGGCCAAGCCCCACGGCCGCGAAACGTCTCCCTCCTCAGCGATCGGGCCGAGGCGGTCCTGGGACGACGAATGCCGGGCGTGGCGGAGGGGCTGGAGGCGATGGTGCGCGACCAGGAGGTGCTGGGATGAGAGTGGCCGTGGTAGGGGCGAGTCTGACGGGTCTTGCCGCCGGGGCATTCCTGGCCCGGCGGGGGTGCGAGGTGACCGTTTTCGAGGCAGCCGCCCATCCCGAGTGGCTCGACGACACCCCGACCCTCGCGGGCATCAACCACGTGCCCGGCGACCACCTCCTTTGGGGGTGGCGCTCCTCCCGCCCCATCACGCGCCTTTTCGGGGCCCTGAAGGATCGGCCGGGAGCGACGGCACGCCACCTCCTCCATCCCGTCCCAACGGGCCTCCAGGTGCTCGGACACCCCCATCGACTGGACTGGGGCGACCGACTGGCCGAGGAAATCGGTCGCGAGTTTCCCTCGGCACTGAAGTCCTGGGGGGCGAGCACGGCGGCGTGGGACCGGAGGCCGAGGCGCTGCGGCAGGCAGGGATGGGTTATCCTTTTTTGAGGCCCACCGAGCCGGCGACTGACGGGAGGCCGGAGGCTCGGGTGAGTGAAGAGCCGCCCACCGAGAGCCAGGAGGAAGCCACGGACGATACGGACTTTGCCGCAGGGGCGGGAGAAGCGCTACCGGCGGAGGTGCGGCCTTATCTCGACGGTGTCACCCAAGCGGTCTGCTGGCGGCCCCTGAAGGAGGTGGCCCTCCCGGCGGGCCTGTGGGCAATGCAGATGCTGGCCCAGGAGGTGGCCGTCCTGAAAGAGGGAGTCGATGCGCTGGTGCGCTGGCTGGTCGGGCGCCTGGAGGCGGCCGGGGGGAGCCTCCGGTTGGAATCCACGGTGAGGGCCGTTAAGTTTCGAAACCGACAGGTCCGCGGTGTCTCCGTCAAAGAAGGGAGGCGCCGATCGACCCATCCCGCCGAGTGGGTTGTTGTGGCCGGTGGCGAGGCAAGCAGGCTCCTGCCCCGAAGGCGGTTTGGGGCCCATCATCGGCGGACCGTCGGAACCATGGTGACCTGCCATCTCGCCGTGGAGGAGGAAGTTGTCCCGGAACCCCTGGCACCTCTGGCTGCTTACTGTCCGGCGCCGGGCGATCCGGTCTTCCTCGTCAGTCAGAATCCCGCAACCCGACACACCCTCAATAATTTGCCTCGGCGCGTCCTCACGGTCGGCTGGCGGGAAGAAGCCCAAGGAGCCGAGGCGTTGGCGGACCCCGAGGAGCTTCCCAAGCACCTGGAGCGACTCATGCCATTTCTGCCCAGCCGCTGGGAGCTCGTGCCTCAGGACGAAATCACAGGGAGCCCTTTGATGAGGTGGCCCATCGCGGAGACCGACCGACGAGACCTGAACCCATCGACCCCGATCTTGGGCCTCGTCACGGCGGACCACCATCCGTTGCCCGGGATGGCTACGACTGCATCCCTCACCCTCGGTGTGGCCGCGGCCGAAGCCATTCTTCGGGGGCCTTAGCCCCCTTCGTCCTCCACGACATATACGTCATCGCCGGACCGGGCCCGTTCGGCCACCTTGATCCCCACGAAGTCGCCGGGACCGGCCTCCTCGACGGGCTCGCGTTCGATCTGCATGGATTCGACCGGATGGGTGATGTCAGTCGTGTGGCCCTTGATGAGGATCGTGTCGCCGACCTTGATGGGGCCCTCAAGCTCGAGGGTGACTACTTCCACCTTGCGGAAGTAGTCCTTGACCTTCCCGATGAAGCGCTCTCCCATAACCTTTCCTCCTCCCAATCGGAGTACTGCCAGGTAGGTGTAATCCATGGTAGCGAAACTGGCACGAACCGTCAACGGGGGAGACGGCACCGACCTTGCACCCTCCGAGGGCGACATCGTACCATAGACTTCTAAGAAGGAGCCGGTTTCCCGTGTCCCATAGTGTTGACATTCCTGCCGTTGTGCCCGCCGCCGGCCTAGGGACCCGCATGCGGACCCTGTGTGGCGACCGTCCCAAGGAGCTCCTCCCCGTGGGTGGCCTGGCGGCCATCGAGTATTCCCTGCTAGAGGCGCGTGAGGCGGGCCTTAGGCGCGTGGCGGTGGTGGTGCGGCCGGACAAGCCACTCATTGAGTCCTTTCTAGCGGGGCAACGCCCAGCGACCTTGGGGCCATGGCGGTATCGTGGCTCACCACGCAACTACAAGCAGTATTTCGAGGAGCTACTCTTCGTGGTGCAACCCGAGGTCGCGGGGGTCGCCGACGCAATCGCCCGGGCCCGATCCGCCCTCGGAGCGGACGCCGTCGCCTGCCTGATGCCGGACAACCTCGCGCTGACTTCCCAGCTTCCCATCGCCGCCTGCCTGGAGAGCTACCACGCCACCGGGCTGTCCAGCGTCGCCGCCCTCAAGGTGCGCCCGGCGGAGGCCTCTCGGTTCGCTGACTGCGGGGGGGTGGAGGTGAGCCGACGAGGCGACGGGCGTCTTGCCGTGCGCACAATCCAGGACAAAGGCCCGGGGCACTTCAAGGT
>JALLOF010000106.1 GCA_027717595.1 Nitrospinae bacterium AH_259_B05_G02_I21
ATGTAGTCTTTCACCAGCCCCCGGCTGTCGAGGAAGATGTAGAGCGAGTCGATCTTGCGGATTCGGCGGTAGATGAGGATTTCCTCGGCCCCCTCGCTGAAAAAGGTGTGTTCGGGCTTGCCGAAGGTGGCGATGATGCGCGCCTTCGATGTCTCGCCGATGGAGAGCTTCAGCCCGTTGTGCTCGAAGGCGGGAGGGGAGACTTCGCCTTTGGCCGTGAGGGCCGTACGCCTCTGAATCTCCTCGGGGGTGGCCTTAGGGAGGGTTTTTGGCTGGCGCTTGAACCACCGGCGGAAGACCCTGGGCTTCTTGCGCTTGACCTTGGCCTCCTCGGCCTGGGGCTCGCCGGAGGTCGTTTGAGCAGGTTCGCCTTCCTTGGCCGCCGCCCTTCGCTTGCGAAAGAGGTTGAGGCGGGACAGCAGGCCTATATTCGTCGTATCATCCTTGGGGGCTGAGGATTCCAGCGAGGGCTGCGGAGAGTCGGCTCGGGGCCCTGCGATGTCCGGTAGGGTGGACTCGGCTGGCGCGGGTGTCGCCTTTCGCTTGCGAAAGGGATTGAGGCGGGACAGCAGGCCTGGCTTCTTGGCCTGCTCTTCTGAGACCTGCGCGACGGCCTGTGGCTCTGGCTGCGGGGCCGAGGCGGCCTTTTTCTTGCCCGCGCAACCCGGGCTCGCCGCCAGGGCGGCCACAAGGCCGGCCCAAGCGATGAGCCGAACGACCGAAGCCTGAGCCATGGCGTGCCCCCCTCCCGCTATCGGGTCACCTGAGCCGAATCGTGCCGCGGAAGGTCACCCACCGGCTCCTTACTTGGCGGAGTTCTCGGAGTTGAGCCGCGCAATAACCTCCTGGGTAATATCCACCTGGTCGTCCGTGAAGAGCAGAATGTTGGGTTCTTTGCGCAGGATGAGCGTGTAGCCCTTTTCTTTTCCTATGGTCTGGACCATCTTTATGATTTTGGGGAATAAGTCCACCAGCACCTGCTTGCGCTTGATGTTGAACTCTTCGTTGTTGTCCCGAGCATCGCGTTCGCGCAAATCGACGTGCGAGGACCGCTCAAGAAGCTGGAGCTGGGAATCAAGAACCTCACCATCTCCGGAATGTCGGTGGAGGAAGGAACTGGTGAGCGGCTTGCCGAGCAACCTCGGCCCTTTACGGAGTCGTTGATCGAAGGCCTGATTAAGGGCATCTTCATGCTGCCGGGGCGCTTCTTCGTCGGAATCTTCCAGATTCTGACCTTCCCCTTCATGTGGGCGAACGACCCGGGCAAGGGACTCGACCTCAGCAAGATGCCAAGCGATATGCCAAGCAAGATGCAAGCGAAATAGACCGCTACTCGATAGGTTTGCTTTCGTAGTCCCCCTCCTAACACATCTCCCCGCTGGGCCCGCACGGGGCCCGGCGGGGATTTTTTGTTCCGGGAAGAAGGGCTACGGGGTGACGACCGTCGCCTCAAGGCCGGCTTGGCGCAGTGTGGTGGCGAAGGCCTCGGCTTGGTCCTTCGAGGCGTAGGCCCCCACCAAAACCAGGAAGGTCACCGGCTGGTCGGGCCCCGCCGCTTCGGGGAAGAGATATGCCACGAACCCTTTGGCTGAGATGGCCTCGCGGGCTGCCTCGGCCGCCCCTTTCTCTTCCTTGCGTCCGACCTCAACCGCATAGGGCAGCTGGAAGGCGATGGCGTTGTCGATGGGGTCTTTCCCCTTGAGCCGGGCTGCAGCTTGGCGCACCTCGCTTCTGGACTCGTGGCGGCCTAGCACGACCCTGTGCCATCGGCCCCGCTCTCCGAGGTCCGTCGGGGCCACGGTGGCGGGGTGGCCGGCGGAGGCCAGGCGCCCGGCGTAGGCTGTCGCCGAGGCCTCCTTTCGGAACGAGGCGACGAGGATGGAAAAGGGATACGCCCGGTCGGCGCGGTACCACCGCTCCAGCTCAGCAGCCGTGACCCCCGGCAGGGCAGGGGGCTCGGGAGCGGTGGAAGGCGGTGGAGGCGGGGCCTTCGCTACGGTGGGCTGGGGTTCGGCCTTGGGTTCGCCCTTTGGCTTGGGCGCCGGTGCCGGGGGAGGGGAGACTTGGGGCTTCGAGGCCAGCCTGCCGGCCACGAGTTGGCGCAGGGCCGTCACACGTGGACTCCACTGGTCGAACGTCCGATACCCCCACCACGCGCCGCCGGCGACCAGCACGACGAGGAGGAGGGCCGCGAAGGCTTTGCCGCCTCCCCCCTTGCGTGGCACAGACAGGACCGGTTCGTCTGTGGCCAGTTCCTCGGCCGAGGCAAAGCGCAGGCCGCGGCCTTCTTTTAGAAGGTTGATGGATTTCACGCTTCGGCGCTCACTGCTTCTTCATGATGATAATCATTCCGTTGCTCTCCTTACGTTTATGATGATGTGGCGGCGGAGGCGGCGCGCCACGCCTCGATGGCGTCCAGGAAGCGGGTGTTCTCCTCGGCCGTGCCCACGCTCACCCGAACGTAGGCCTCCAGCCCATAGCCCCCCATGGGCCTGACGATGACCCCCTGGTGGAGGA
>JALLOF010000107.1 GCA_027717595.1 Nitrospinae bacterium AH_259_B05_G02_I21
ATGTAGAAGGCCTTGCAGCTGGCCGGATAGCGGTGGACTAGGAACGGCTTTTCAAAGAGCTCTGAAAGCACCGTCTCTTCGTCGCCGCCGAAGTCATCTCCCCATTCAACGGCAACGTCGCGGGCCCGAAGCCTCTCGACGGCATCGTCGTAGCTGATGCGTGGGTAGGGCTTCTCCGCCGCCGGCTCGAGCGCTGAGACGTCCCTCTCCAACGACTCGAGCTCGCCTCGGCACTCGTCCAGGACCCGCCCGACCAGCGTGGCCACGTAGTCTTCGGCCAGGTCCATGACGGTGTCGAGATCAGCGTAGGCGACCTCGGGCTCGATCATCCAGAACTCTGTGAGGTGGCGGCGCGTCTTGGACTTCTCGGCCCGGAAGGTCGGGCCGAAGCAGTAGACCCGACCGAATGCCATCGCCGCGGCCTCGAGGTAGAGCTGGCCGCTTTGGGTCAGGAACGCCGTCTCGCCGAAGTGGTCTGTGGCGAAGAGCGTCGTCGTGCCCTCGCAGGCCGCGGGGGTGAAGATGGGAGCGTCGATGAGGGTAAAGTCCCGCTCGTCGAAGTAGGCCCGGCTGGCCCGAATGACGGTGCTTCGGACCCTAAGTATGGCGTGCTGGCGGGATGAGCGAAGCCAGAGATGACGGTTGTCCATGAGGAAAGCCACCCCATGCTCCTTGGGGCCGATGGGATAGCCCTCGGCGAGCTGCACAATCTCCAGCGTCTCGACGGCCACCTCGAAGCCGATGGGGCTTCGCTCATCGGCCCGCACCTGGCCGGTCACAACTAGGCTCGACTCCTGGGTGAGTGCATCGGAGAGCCCAAAGACCTCCGGAGCCACGTCGGCCTTTGAGACCACGCACTGGATGGTCCCCGTGCCGTCGCGCACCTGGAGGAAGTGGAGCTTTCCAGAGGAGCGCTTGGCGTAGAGCCAGCCCTTGAGGGTAACCGTTTGGCCCTCGAAGCGGGCGATGTCGGAGACGTAGGTGTGCCAGGCCATGGAAGGCCTCATGCTATGAGATCGAGTGAATGGGGGGCTATCTCTCCGCCGCCGACGGTACCACACCCGCCTTGGCGAGACAAGGCCCGGCCGGCCTTGACTTCCCAGGGCAGCACCGATAGGATGGCCGCCTATCACTCACTGAACACCACTGGCTTCGCTCGCCACGGCCATATCGACATCAGCGGCTGGAGCCCCATGCCCACCTACCGTGTCCTCCAGGCCGACGTCTTCACCGACCGCCCCTTCGGGGGCAACCCCGTCGCCGTTCTGCCCGAAGCCGAGGGCCTGGATGAAGCGACCATGCAGCAGATCGCCCGGGAGATGAACCTCTCAAGGAACGCTGACCTTCTGAGATGACGCACTTAGAGCCCACAATATACGGAGCAGAGGTCCTCACTCCCGCAGGGACCCTACGGGTGGCCGCCACCGACCGGGGGGCCTGCGCGCTTGTCCTGCCCGGCGTGACCACACCCAAGCGACGGGTTGCCCGCCTCTTGGCGCTCGCCCGGCCGGGCCCGCCCGACCATCCCATCCTCCAGCCGTTACTCGCCGCCTGTCGCGCCTACCTCGGCGGGGAGGCCAGGGCTCTCGATGACCAGCCCGTGGACTGGTCCTTCGTCACAGCCTTTCAAGCGCGTGTCTACAGGACGGCTCGGACGATCCCGCCAGGAGAGGTCCGCTCCTACGGCTGGGTCGCCAATCAGGCGGGAAGCCCCCGAGGCGCCCGGGCCGCGGGCCAGGCCCTGGCGGCCAACCCCGTCCCCCTCGTGGTCCCCTGCCACCGGGTCGTCGCATCCGACGGCTCCTTGGGCGGCTTCACCGGTGGGTTGGCCTGGAAACGCAAGCTCTTAGCCCTTGAAAGGTAAGCGATTCCGCCCTTCTTGCAAGATTTCTGCAAAAAACCATTGACAGATGCAAGGCGGGGTTGTATATTATTTTTTGGGTTCGAAAGAGCCGACCGAACGCGAAACCGAAAGGGGACGCGACCCGGAGCGATTCGGGAAACCTCGAAAGGGGGATCGGCAGGGTCTTTCGGGCCCATTTCTTATTCCCCTTCTCCTAACCCCCAACAACGCGCAACAGCCTACAAGCCCCCTGGAGAAATATGCACGGTCCCTTGCTGACCTAATGAGGCAGCGGCCACCTGGTCATGAGGACACCTGGCAGGCTTCCACCTGCCGCTCAAGCCATGAAAGAACCTCTCGCTCCAGCCGTCGGCCCAACAGGGCGTTGAGCCGGGGGATGCCCCCCGGCGAGACGACGTTGACCTCGATGAGCCACGGGCCGATGACGTCGAGGCCGACCAGCGCCAGGCCCTCCCCTGCGAGCTCTCCGGCCACCGCCTCCCACCGGGCACGGTCGGCCTCAGACAATACCACCGGCGCCACCAAGCCGCCGACGGCCACGTTCGCGCGAAACTCCCCCGCCTGAGGGATCCGCCTCATGGCCCCAAGCACGCGCCCCGCGAG
>JALLOF010000108.1 GCA_027717595.1 Nitrospinae bacterium AH_259_B05_G02_I21
CTTCCCGCTCGCCGTCCCGCAAGGCACAGGCCCCACCATCGCCAAAGCGCTCGCGGCCGCCCTCCCCCTGCGATGGGACGCCAGATGGGACGCCAGGGTCGCCAAGGCCAGCACCTTCTCCTACCGGGTGCGCCGGGGCGACAATCTGTGGACCATCGGCCGGCGATTAGGCATCGCCCCGGAGAAAATCGCCCAATGGAACGGCATCAAGAGAGGGCGCATCTACCCCGGCCAGACCCTGGTTATGTATCGAGACGGACGGGGTCGAGCGGGCCCACCGTCCAGCAGTACTCCCCGCCCCGTGGCTCCGGCCAAAGGGCACCGGTTCACGTACGTCGTCCAAAAGGGCAACAGCCTCTACGATATCGGCCTATACTTCGGAGTCCCCTACCGGTCCATCATGCGGTGGAACAGGCTTAGAAACGCCCGGATCTACCCGGGCCAGAAGCTGACTATCTATACCTCCAAGACGCCCCGTCTCATCACCTACCGGATCAAACCAGGCGATACGCTCTCTGTGCTCAGCCGCCGCCACAGGGTTCGGCTCGACCACCTCATGGGGTATAACGGGCTCTCGCCCGGAGACCCACTCCGCGTCAACGACACGCTTAAAATCTACCGATTCAAGTAGCCAGACTCCATTTAGCCACGAGGAGCCCGGCCCATGCCCATCCCGACCTGGATGCTTGTGCCCCCCTACCTCGGCGGGGTCGGCCTCATCCTGTTCGGCGCCAACCGGCTTGTTAAGCTCTGCCTAGCCATCACGCGTACCTGGGGGGTCACCTCCCTCGTGCTCGGCTCCACGGTCGTGGCCGCGGCCACTTCGCTACCGGAGTTCAGCATCGCGCTGGTCGCGGTGCTGGCCGGAAGCCCCGACATCGCCGTCGGCAACATCCTCGGCGCCAACATCCTAAACATCAGCCTCGTGCTGGGCATCTCGGCGACCCTCACCCCTCTGGCCGTAAGCGACACCGCCCGGCGCCGGGAGCTGCCTCTCTCGCTCGGCGTCCTCGCGCTATTCTTTCTGCTGGCCCTCAACGGCCGCATCGGTCGGCTCGAAGGAGCGGTGATGCTCGCGGTCATGGGCGGCTACCTCGCGCTCCACCTCCGCACGGCGGCAGGTGACATCAAAACCTTCCGGGCGGGCCCGCCCCCCGCAAAGCCCCCGGCCGCCCTGGGGCCGACCGTGACCAGGGTGATGGTGGCCGTGGCGGCGCTCTTCGGCGGCGGGGTCCTGGTGGTGATAACCGCCAGCGGCATTGCCGAGGCGCTGGGCATAAGCCAGCTCACCCTCGGGGTCGTGCTCATTGCAATGAGTACCACGCTTCCGGAGCTTGCGGCCTCGGCCTCGAGCGCCTATCACGGGGAGCCGGAAATCAGCCTTGCCAACGTCGTCGGCAGCAACAACTTCAACATCCTCGTCTGCGTGGGCTTCGCGGCGCTGCTTAAGCCGATCACCGTAAACCCCACCGCCCTGCGCGTGGAATTCCCAGTCGCCTTCGCGTTCTACCTGCTGGTGCTTTGGCTCTTTCGGCGCCATGACATCCTGAGCAAGCGACACGGTGCGGTGTTGCTCGCCTGTTACGGCCTCTTCATCGCCTGGCTCGTCCTGGGATGAAAGGAGGCCGTCCGCCTCCCCCAAACACACGCCTCGGACATCCGGGGGCGAATTCCACCCGGCTAGGGCAACGTCGGAGGTAAAAAAAAGGCGGCGGCCCAAAGGGCCGCCGCCTACACCGAAGGATCGGGGGCTACACAGACTGCTTGACCGACGCGTCGTCTTTCGGGCTTTTCGCTTTAGACTGCGAAGCGGTGCGAGACCGGCTGGAGGACCGACGCCGGGAGGAGCGTGACCGGCTCCGTCGGCGCCTCGATGCGGCCTGGCTTTTCGGGGCTGGTGCCTCATCGGCCACCTCCGGCGCCTCATCCCGTACGGCCATCTCGGCTACCTCCTCCAAGACTTCCGGGGAAGCGGCCGGGGGCGTGCCCGCCTCGGTCGCCTGCTCCGCCTCGGCCTGGGCCCCCAGTACCGAGGAAGCTCGCATGCGACGCATGAAACGCAGACCCGTCTGCCACAGCCCCTCGAAGCTTTCTTCCGGGTCCCCCTCCCCTGGCGGCGTCTCATCGGGCGCCCCGACCTCCTCAGCAGGGGCGGTCTCCGTCTCCTCGGCCTTCTCCACGCGGCGGCGGCGGCGACGGCGACCCCTGGCCGGCTTTTCGTCGGGTGAGGCCTCGCGCTTGACGAACTCCAGCTCGAAGTGGCTTCCCAATATCTCTGTGGTGCCGGAGAGCACCACCTTGACGTCGAATTCGGTCTCGATCTGGATGAGTTCGCGGCGTTTGCGATTAAGGAGGTACTCGACTACGGCGGCCGACATGATTCCTCGAATCTCGCGCACCGTGCCGCGAGCGGCAGCCTCGTGAATATTGCGGAGGATGGCCATGCTCAAGGCCTCGGTCGAT
>JALLOF010000109.1 GCA_027717595.1 Nitrospinae bacterium AH_259_B05_G02_I21
ATATTTGATCAACAACAATTTCCAGATTGATGTTGCCAGCGGCGTGGGATTATCTCAAGAAGCAGACGATTGGTTCATTACGACGGGGGCTACATATCGCTTCCCGAATTAACCAGCAGCTCGACCTGACTTGCCCCCCAGTCATTGTACCACCTTCAGAGTTAGAGCTTAGCTGTCGTTTCGGTGACCTACTCCTCGTCAAAAGAGCAACTTCACGATGAAATAATCCCTCCGGCCCCGTTTTCTCCAAGGGCAATAACTGTTGAAATACGTAACTTTCCCCTTCTGAGCCAGAGTCAATATTTCCTGGGATAATCGTAACTTGGAAAAGACGCTTGCTCCGTCCTGCAGATTGAAGTATAGCGTGGAGGGCCGTTTTAAAAGACCAGCCTATAAAATTGCGCTCACCCAATGCTTGACTAGGCTGGCTTAATAGCCCGGAAGGTGGCGCCCATGGTCTCGTCGGAAGTCTGGTAGCCAGTAAGCTCAACCTGCTCCGCCTCGCCGAGGCCTCGAGACGGCTAGAGATTAGCAGGACAACGCTCTATAAGAAAATAAAAAAAGCGTTGTCCGAAGACAAGGGCGAGGGATGTTTCTCGAGTGGAACGAAATGTTTCCTTCTCGCCTCCGCGTGCTAACTTTTTAATATCTGATGTTCTTCCTTTAAGCAATCGTTTGAACCTATCTTAAATCTGTTTCAAAGGGGAAACGTTCCTCGCCATTGCATTTATACCCTCCTCCCCTAGATTTCGTGTAATCGATTGTTTTATTGTGCGATCCCAAATTTTGCTCTAGAGGGCGGGACGAAGGTTAGATGGCACCATTCTTGCCTTAAAAAATTGAGGAAGAAAGCAATCATGCCCGAAACAGTAGGAGGTGAGGACTTGCTCTTCTGCACCTAATCTTCACGGTCAGAGGGATCTAAATAGTGAGGCTACCCAAGAAAATAGAGCTTGGTGAACATTCTCTCGAGGTGCGTCCCTTAAGTCTCCAAATGGCTCTCATGCTAAAGAGAAAACTCGGCCTTCCCGTGGCACCGTCCGGATATGCCCCGCGAGAGGGTAGAACCGTTTACGTGCGAGACTTCGACGGGGCCGGCATCGCCCTCATCCACGAGCTGATTCACAAACTGGACCATCTGCAGGGAATCGGCCTGACCGAGCGGCAGGTCGTAAAACTCGCCGATGGCTGGAACGCTCTTTTGGTGGCGAACGACTTCTCCTTCGTCCGAAGGCCAACCGGCTAGCGTCCGACCTCGAAGTGAGGGCCGAGGTGAGCTAGCATATCGAAACAGACCCAAGTGTGTCTGATGTGACCCATCCCGCTAGAATTACCGTTCTAAACCCTCGGCGACGGAGCAGGTCCACTTCTCCAGGGGAGATGACCCTAACTATCGAGCGTCGAGGAACCTTTGCTCCCACTCATCCAACGACCCGTCTCTGCCTAGAGCTCCTTACCAAAGCCGCGCAGTCGGGCTACCTCACGGGGATGTGGCTCGACGTTGGGAGCGGCTCGGGTGTGCTGGCGGTGGCCTGCGGAAGGCTCGGTGCGGAGCAGGTCGTGGCTTGCGACATTGACCCCCGGGCTGCGAGGGCTACCGTCGCCAACAGCCAGACTAACGGCGGGGGAAAACGTATTTTCACCTTCTGCAGCTCCACGGAGGCCCTTAAAAGCCCCTTCAACGGCATTGTTGCCAATCTTCCACTATCAGTCCTGATCGAGAAAAGGGAATCATTTGCCTGGCTTCTGGCCCATGGCGGTGTTCTCATCATCAGTGGCTGCCGTGAGCCAGAGGGCCAGTAGTTGGCGGCTTCTCTCGAGTCCATGGGGTTTGCACTTCGGGAAGTAGTAACCTGGCATGAGACGGCAATAGAGCCACCCCCCTCCGGCAGCTTCACCTGGGCCGGGCTGAGCCTAGAGCGACGCCCTTGATGTTACCAGCATTTACACTCTCTTGACCGTAAGCTCCAGGCCTGTCTTCTCCACAGGGGCCGGAGGGAGAATATGTCCAGAGCCTGTATCAGGACAGAAGGGTGAGGAAAAGATGAAACGCTACGGGAGATTTCACGATGTAATTGCCCCTAGACGCCCCTTACCTCCGAAGGGCAAATAACAACGAAACCTGCCCCTAGCCTATTGAAGTAGAGGTGTTTGTTTACTGGGAAAGTTTCCCCTTTCGCTTTACGGTTGCGAAAAAGACTCAGAAGGATCATATTTTTTGCCTACTATCATCCACAGATGTCCTATAATAGCTGCCTCCATCGCGGTGGTTTCTCTTGGTCAGTATCCCATGCGTTGGGGGTTGGCCAGGGAGGAGCTTATATGTCAAGCGTTGAGGAAGGCCGCACGGTGGTGTTCCACTACACCGGAACATTGGCCGATGGGGAGGTTTTCGATTCCTCCCGCGAGCGAAGTCCCATGGAGGTCCA
>JALLOF010000010.1 GCA_027717595.1 Nitrospinae bacterium AH_259_B05_G02_I21
GGCGATCGAGACCACGAAGGTCCACTCGGTCTCGGGCCTGACCCGGGGCAACGGCCCACGAGCTTCTGCCGTGAACCACGAGAGCCCGTTTACGCTTAAGGGTTTTTACGTCTTTTGGGGGTTGGTCGCCAGACCACTTGGTACAAAGTGCACCGGGTCGATCTCATCCAGGCCGATTTTTTCTTCATATGTCTTGACACGGTCAAACAGCCGTTTTACAGCCGTCTCCAGAGAGCCGTAGTCGAGCGTGTCGAAGATCGCCGTATCAACCATATTGCCATCAAGATCGGGCACCCGGCGGGATTGCTTGATACCCCTATCGAGCGCTTTTCGGCTAGTGACAGAGAGGTTCTTGAGCGTCATTTTGAGGACATCGCGCGTATATTGACGGGGACCGTAAATTGCGCCTTGGTAAAGTGCCTCGGCAAAGCGATCCATGTCAGGATGGAAGTCTTGAGCAGGCATCGCGAAGTTACCAATAACGTCCACTAGGGCTTCAAGCGTCTGGGCTGGATAGTAGTACAGAAACAGACGAGCAACTTCGAGGAAGAAATTGTAGTGGGCGGCTTCGTCCAGGGCAATAGTTTGTGCGACCTCGACCAGCACCGGGTCGGTGGAGTTTGTAAATCCGGGTTTGTCGCTTTCGCCCGCCGCAATCAGCGCCAGATTAAGGTAATTAAGCTGCGTGGCTCGTTCTTGTATGACGACATAGATCGCCATGCGGAGAGGATCATCCCAAGGCGGCTGCCACTCCCCTTCGCTCAAGAAGTGCATGTAATCATCAATCCACTCAGGCGTGCGGAACCGCAAGAATAGCAGGGTGTTCCGCCACATGTCGGCGTGCTTTTCTTCTTCTGAACCCCAACGCAACTGGAAGTGCGAGCGACCGTAGCTTTTGCGCATCATCTGGGTCAGCTTTATGGTGTAGTCCGGCGCATAATGTTCGATCGCATAGAACCCCTCGATAACGGTATTCACCTCGGGCGAGTGGTCGGTGCGTAAAGCGCGCCAGTTTAACGAGTCCGGGTGCCAGTTGCGGGACTCTTGTGAGCGTGTCGTATACCAACGATATAGGCCTCTGATACCGCGCTCAATAAGTTTGTCTTTCTCCTTTCGGCTCAACAGCCCAGCAGGGAACGGTGGGCGTTGCTCTTCAATTTCTTTGATAATCGTCTCTTCAGGTTCAGTAATTGCCACTATTTCCTCCCGTATCGGCGGTAGAGGTGTCGAGCTTTTTCAAGCCATTGTATCACCTTTTGAGTTGGAATGTGGTAGTTTTCCGTCCCCCTATGGGCTGGTGCTGGGCAGGGGGTGTATATTCGAATGCCCTCCGGTGCCAGCGGCATATACTGCAAGGCGTTACAGGGCCTGGGCGGCCGAAGTTCACATTTCCTGGAATAGCTATATCTTTCGAAATCCTTGATTTATCTGGCTAGCATCATTAATATTAGAGAAAAGAGGAGATGGAAGCATGAATCCATCCGAAACCCTGACGGCAACGGTCCTCGGAGCCCCGTCCGGGGAAAAAGTGCAGATACTCGGCGTCGACCAGGACCCCGCATCCCGGCTGCTGGTCCGTGTGGCTGGAACGGATGGCCAAGAATCGATGGTGAGGCCGACTCTCCTGACGGAGAGCCGGACCTCAGAGATGCCGACGCTCCCGAAACTTGAAGACGTGAATCTGATTATCCAGGAGCTGAACTTCTGGCGGCGCTTCTGGCAGACGGCGAGCCCCCGAAAAGCCACAGCCATGGAACGGATGGCGGGCCTGGTCTCCAGGGCCTCGGAGGAGAGAGGAGCTTCGGCGCCACTCGAAGTCCTCCAAAACGCCTGGGCAAACTATCGCACGGAGCGACGAACGCCCTGATTGTCAGGTTCTCAACACCGTTGATCCTAGCCCCATAGAACCCTTCTCATCGCCGCTCTCCCGATAATACGGTGAAATAATAACCGGCGAACCGCTCACCCGAGCGTCACATTCCAGTCTTACATACGCCAAGAGGCCACATCTCCATCCGTTTGCCGAAACGGGACTCTTCCCACGACGGGCGGCTCGTTGGCCGCTTAGGGCCTCTGTGGTACAATTGGCCTCCGCGCGCTGCGGCGCTGGAGGGAGACCCGGGACGGACATCAGCGCCCTCGAAGTATGACGAGGCCTTATCAAGAAGAGAGGAAAACTTACCATGCCTCGCCCTATTCCGCGCCGCACCAAGTGGGGGATCGGCGCTGCCATCCCCTCGCTTCTTGTCCTTCTTCTCGCCTTGCCCGGCCAGGCCGCCGCCGGCCCCTCGGCCACAAAGCTCTACAACCAAGGATTGGATGCATACCAGGCTGGCCAGCTTAATAAAGCCCTGGAACTTTGGCAACAAGCCCTCAAGATCAAACCCTACTTCCACCTGGCCCATTACAACGTGGGTCTCGTCTACCTGAAGCAGCAGCGGGTGGATGAGGCCATCAAGAGCTTCAAGCGGGCCGCCAAACTCGGCCCCCGCTACGAGAAGGGCCGAATCATGCTGGGCCTGGCGTTATCAAAGAGGGGTCGCTACGACGAGGCGGTCGAGGAGTTCGAGTGGGCGCTCGAGATCAACCCCGAAAACCCCAAGACCTACAGCAACCTGGGGCTCGCCTACTTCGAAGACGGCAACCTCAACAAGGCCGAGGAAGCCTACGTCAAGGCCCTGAACCTCGACCCCAACCTGCTCGAGCCCCGCTTCAACCTGGCGCTCATCTACCTGGAGCTCGGCAGGCTGAAGCAAGCCGCCAACCAGTACGAGGAGATGATCAAGGCCAAGCCCTACTTCCCCGACGCATACAACAACGTGGGCTACCTCTACGAGCAGCAGGGTTTCATCTCGAAGGCCATATACACCTACAAGATGGCCCTCCAGGCCAACCCCGACTTCAAGAAGGCCAAGGTCAACCTGGAGACTCTCCGCGCCAGGCGCAACAAGATCGTCTCCCACCAGCCCTTCCTCAGGAAGGCCGCCGCCGAGGCCTACCCCATGGACGGCTCGCTCGCCAACATCTACATCGACGGCAACCGCATCCCCATGCAGGCCCGATTGGTCTCCAAAACGCAAGAGCACGTCTTCGTCGAAGGCCCCGAAGGCCTCCTCTACAAGCTACCCAGAGAGAGAATTATGGTGCAGAGGGTGAGGTAGGGGGGGAGGGTAGTAATGGGCCTGTATGATGTGAGGGAATTATGACCATTTTACCAGACATCCTAGAACCAGGAATGAGGGTTGCATTCTGCGGAACGGCCGTGGGAACTAGGTCTGCCCAAGTGAGGGCTTACTATGCGGGGCAGGGGAACCAGTTTTGGGATATTCTTTCTCGAACGGGGTTAACACCCCACAAGCTCGACCCCGATGAATACCATACGCTCAACAAGTATGGTATTGGGCTAACGGACCTTGTCAAGAAACGATCGGGGGGGGATTCCGATATCTCATCATCAGATTTTGACGTTACCCGCTTCAGCTCTAAGATAGAAAAATTTGCACCCAAAGCCCTAGCTTTCAATGGCAAGCGCGCCGGAAAAGAGTTCTTTAGACAATCACATGTGAACTACGGCCGCCAAGACAAGACAATAGGCCGAACTAATATATTTGTACTTCCTTCTACATCTGGAGCCGCTCGGAGATATTGGGAAGAGTCGTACTGGTACGAACTTGCAAATTTCGTCAATAAGTGAATCATTCAATTTTGTATTTCGCATAGTCCGTGGACAGCCACGAGGGCTGTCCCTACAGGTGTTTAAGCTGCTGTTTTCTAGATATATCCATCTGAAGAATAAGGCTTTACATCGAGCCAGCGGAGTCCGGCCCTGGCATTAGACACCGGTTGCGGTTTTAGACACTTTTTGGACACCCTGGTCTCTAATAAAGCGAGTAATATCAATGTATTATGGTGCCTTTGACACTTTTGGCCCGGTGTCAAAAGTGTCTAATATTGTCTAAGGTGTCGAGGAGAGGTGGGACGGAAGACCGGGCAGAGGAAGGCGGTGGGCTTATCCTGGACCTTCGGCTCCTGGAACAATTCTCCGCCCAGGTTGTTCTAATAGAGTGAGGGTGGAGCCGGGCCCTCTCCCTTAAGCGAATCTCCCACTATCCCGCATCGCCCGGCTCCGCCCCAATCGTCTATGTCAGAGCCAGCAATCTCGGTCATCATCCCGGTTTACAACGAGGAGGCCTTCCTGCCGAGGACCCTCGACCACCTCTTCGCCCAGCCTAACTCCTTCGAGGTCATCGTAGCCGACGGCGGCTCAACGGACGGAACGATCGATGTGGCCCGCTCGTTCCTCTCGGTGCGGGTGGTCGAGAGCCGCAAGGGCCGGGCCGTCCAGATGAACCTGGGGGCGCGAGCCGCCCTGGGCGGGGTGCTGCTCTTCCTCCACGCCGACACGCTCCTGCCGCCGGGCGCCCTGGAGCGGGTTGCGGAATTGAGCGAGCGGGTGGGGCCTGAGCGCGTGGCTGGGGCCTTCTGGCACTCCTTCGCCGAGCGGCACTTCTCTCTTAGGGTCGTGAGCCTGCTGGACAATCTCAGGTGCCGGTGGACCCGGGTGCCCTACGGCGACCAGGCGATCTTCGTCGGCAGGGAGCTCTTCCGGCGGCTGGGAGGGTTCGACGAGGGGGCACCGGCCGAGGATCTGGAGCTTGCGACCCGCCTGGCCCGGGCCGGGCCGGTCCACCTGCTCGGGCCGCCCGTGAGGACCTCGGGCCGCAAATTCCTCGCGATGGGGCCATGGCGGGCCCTGGGCCAGTGCGCGGCCATCTGCCTTCGGGCCGGCCTAGGTCTCGACCTTTCGCCCCCGGCCCAGGCCTTCTTCAAGGACATCCGGTAACGGCAGGGAGAGCGGGCCGGGCTCTCTACACGTCGGCTAACCGAGTCTGAAAAGCAACAGGTCGCTCACCCGGGCGTTTTCCTTTATCTTGATGCCGTGCGCCCCGACGGCGACGACCAGGCTCGGCAGCCGGGCGCCCGGCGGCACCAATACCGTCGGCTGGATGAGACCGCTTGAGACCGAGCCGGGCCAGGGCGTAAGCAGGCCAGCGTGGCCCTCGGGGATGGTACCTTCCTCATTGAAGGCGAGCCGGTAGCGGCCCCGGCCCAGGTCCCACCAGCCGTAGGGCTCCTGCGGGTCGGACTTGACCGCTTCAACAGGTTCACACTCAACGGGCCGGTGCTCGCTGCCGCCGAAGTCGAGCGAGCCGGGCCCGACCACCCGCTCGATAGCCCGGACGGTGAGGGTCACGCTCGCCGGCCCGACCTGCGTGAGCGGGTGGATGAGGCCGCCGATAACGGCTAGGACCTCCTCTCCCGTCAGGACCCGATTTTCCACCATCTCTCTCTCCTTCTACAACGGTCTTTCCACCACATCTCATGGTATCCAATCCAGCGAGGAAAAGAAACCCCACCCGGCGGGGCCGAAGGCTCTCCTGGAGCCGGCGAGCCGGGATGGCTCGCTTCCCACGGCCCGCCATTTTTTTAAGAAATTACTTAAAAAAACACTTGCAAACCCCCTTTTTTTGTTGTATATAACTAGTACGTTCGCGTTCTTGCTCACTGGGCCCAGGGCTAGGAGCCCTGCTGTGAGCACCTTATCCATAAGCCGTATTCTGCGTGAGAGCCTGGCGGTGGTCTGCCTCGCAGCGGCCGCCTTCGCCGTCGTCAGCCTAAGCTCCTACCATCCAGGCGACCCTTCGCTCAACACCATGTGGGCCGGCCCACAGCTTGAGCCCGTGCTCATCCACAACCAGGGCGGGCGTGTCGGCGCCTACCTGGCCGACGCCCTCGCGCAGACCTTCGGAGTCGGCGCCTTCATCCTGCCGCTGGCGCTTGTGGCGTGTGCCGCCAACCTCTTCCGCCGAACACAACCCGCCCGGCTCCACTGGGTACTGCCCGGCGCGGCGGGCCTGCTCGTGGCCGGCACCACGCTGCTGAACCTCTCCCTGGCAGCCGACCCCTTCTTCAACGACCCCCTGGCGGGCGTGCCCGCCGGAGGGGCCGTGGGCCACGGCGTGGCCCACGGCCTAACCAGTTTCCTGAACACCACGGGGGCGACCATCGCGGCCAGCGCCTTGTTCGTCATCGCCTTCCTGCTGCTGACTCAGGTGACCATATCCGGTATCGCCTCAACGACGATGACGGGACTGAAGCACCTCTGGCGCCTGGTGGTCGCCTCCGTGAAACGCATCAAGCTCCTCCGTTTACCGTGGACCGCCAAGGGCAAGCGCCCCGAGATCGCCCTGCCGGCGGCGCGGCGCCGGCAACGCCGGCAGCGCGCCGCCGAGCCCGAAGCTCCACAGGAAGACGCCGTCGAGGAGGCGAGCCAGCCGCCGGTGGTCCACCTCGATGAGAGCGAGCTCGGTCTCGCCGAGCCGGCCGCAGGCCAGGCGGGCGCGAAGGCCTCCCGCCAGCGGGCCCTCGACTTCTCCCGCAGCCCGCGCGCCTGGAAGCTCCCACCACTGGCCCTCCTTACGGAGCCACCGAAGGTGGAAGTGGAGACCATGCAAGAGGACCTGCTCAAGCGGGCCGAGATTCTCGAGATGAAGCTGCGGGATTTCGGTGTGGAGGGCCGGGTGACCCAGGTCCTGCCGGGCCCGGTCATCACGATGTACGAGTTTGAGCCGGCAAGCGGGGTCAAAGTGAACAAAATCATCAACCTGACCGACGACCTGGCCCTGGTGATGCGGGCCGTGAGCGTGCGCATCGTCGCTCCCATTCCCGGCAAGGCGGTCGTCGGGATTGAAATCCCAAACGCCGATCGCGAGCCGGTGGCATTGCGCGACGTGCTCGCCTCGCGCAAGTTCCGCGAGTACCCCTCGCCGTTGGCCATCGCGTTGGGAAAGGACATCCTCGGCAACCCCGCCGTGACCGACCTGGCCGCCATCCCCCACCTGCTCATCGCCGGGGCCACGGGCAGCGGCAAGAGTGTGGGGCTCAACAGTATCATAACGAGCCTGCTGTACCGGGCCCGGCCCGACGAGGTCAAGTTAGTGCTCATCGACCCGAAGCGGTTGGAGCTGTCGGCCTACGACGGCATCCCCCATCTGCTGGCGCCGGTCGTGACCAACCCCAAGAAGGCCGCCGCGGTGCTGCGCAACATCGTCGGCGAGATGGAGCGGCGCTACCAGCTGCTCGCCACCCACCAGGTCCGAAGCATCGAGCGCTACAACCAGCTCGCCGAAGAAAGACAAGGGGCCGCCTCAACGGGCGGGAAGGCTCCCTCGGCCGAGGCCGGCTCCGCCCCAGGGGCCGACACGCCGGAGGAGGAGTCCCCCGAGCGGCTCCCCTACATCGTCGTCGTCATCGACGAACTGGCCGACCTCATGATGGTCTCCTCACGCAATGTCGAAGACAGCCTCACCCGTCTCGCCCAGATGGCCCGGGCCGCCGGCATCCACCTGCTGGTGGCCACGCAGAGGCCGAGTGTGGACGTGCTGACCGGCGTCATAAAGGCCAACTTCCCCTCCCGCATCTCCTACAAGGTCTCCAGCAAGACCGACAGCCGAACCATCATCGACCGCAACGGCTCAGAGCAGCTGCTTGGCAAGGGCGACCTGCTCTTCCTCCCGCCTGGCACGAGCAAGCTGACCCGGATTCATGGGGCCTATATCTCCGAAGAGGAGGTACTGCGGACGGCCGAGTTCCTAAAGAAGCAAGCCTCTCCCGTCTACGACGAGTCGCTCCTTACCCCCGTGGTCGAGGACGACGACGGAGGGACCGGTGACGACTGGGAGCTGGACGAGAAGTACGATGAGGCCGTGGCCCTGGTGACGAGGACGGGCCAGGCTTCGATCAGCATGATTCAGAGGCGGCTGCGGGTCGGCTACAACCGCGCAGCTCGGATGGTCGAGATCATGGAGCGCGAGGGCGTCGTGGGGCCAACCGATGGGGTGAAGCCCCGGGAGGTCCTCGTGCCCGCAGCGCCGTCGCCCTCTTAAACCACGCCCACGTTCCCCATAGCGTACCTCACCAAACGGTTGGCTGCCCGCCGACTGGGGCCCTCGGGCCCCGGTCCGCGTAGTTCACACCATCCGCGCTCGGTGGAATAACCGTATTATAGATGGGCCGTCGATTCCGCAAGTGGGTCTAGAGCAAGGAGGATGTCTGCTCCTCGGGGAGGGCCTTGCCGGTCTCGGCCGCCCGTTGACACTCATTCGGGCTCCGTGATAGCGTGAGCGGGTCATGTTCGCCCGGGCGTTGCTCTACGCTATTGTCGGCCTCATTGCCCTGTACTTTCTCCGGAGCTTCTTTCGGCCCCATCTGCCCCGGGGCCAGCCCGGCCGCCGCGCCTCCACGGGCGGTCCCACCGAGGAGCTCCTCGTGCGCGACCCCCAGTGCGGCATCTACCTTCCGCGTGAGGCGGGCATCAAGCGCACGGTGCGGGGCGAGGAACACTACTTCTGTAGTGAAGAATGTCTTAAAGCCTTTGATAAATCAAGGAATTAAGGCGATTTAGCTTTAGTGTGTCTGTTTTGTGTTAAGCCCGGAGAATCGGGTCCAACCGGAACCGACCGGGGTCTGTCCTCGAAGTGTGCTTGCACACTATCGCTCAAGCAGTGTCAACTGTAAGGCAAGTTTAGCCCTGCACTTTGCGTGGTACAATTTCTGTCGAGTGCATGGTAGTTTAAGGGTAACCTCTGCAATGGAAGCTGGCATCACGGACCATATTTGGACTATGGAGGATTTATTATGACTAAGTGGGAGTATGCGTTTTTACCTATGGACCTGGCCCCTGTGGATAACGTGCTTGAGGTTAATGAAGAGGCGTTGAACGACATGGGCGATGACGGATGGGAGGCTTTCGCCATTACCCCCAAAACTGGTGCGGGAGAGGCTTTTCATTTGGCATTGCTGAAGCGACCAAAATCAAAATAGCCCACTACCCTTGCGAGAATCAATGAGAAAGTTGAAGTAGGCTCAAATTAGGACACTACCTATCGCGGTTGAATGTTGCGCTTGAACGCTGTATTCTATTGAGTGGGGCCATCAGAGGAGGGCGATAATGGCAAAGGCAGGTAAAGAGCAAAAAGAGAGCCAGGACCTGACGGATGTTCGGTTCGATTACATAAAGAGTCAATATTTTCGTGTGATTCATGCTGACGGAGCTATTGGGGGTGTTACGCCATCAGGATTCATACACTTCGCCCTCTATAATGAGCGGCCCGCGATCCCACGCCAGATAACACATTTGATAAATCCTGACGGGTCGCTGGGCGAGCTTGTTACTGAAAAAACTGTATCCCGCGAAACAGTTGTTCGCGAGATGGATGTAGACGTTGTTTTAAGTGTTCCTGTTGCTGAAAGCCTACGGAAATGGTTAAAAGAGCAAATTGACAATGCAAAAACTGTCCAAGCTGAGATAAAGAAAAAGAGTGAGGGAAAATCATGAGCCCACAAACGCCAACTGAGGCTCGTGGTATGTATACAGGTACCTACCTAGATAAACCTGTAGACATATCTTTCCCTTTGTTCATGCCCGACAGAAGTTGGAAAGCCACTCCTGCAACTTGGGACCAGATACATGATGCCCAAGCGATTTATCAGGAAGTAGCCTCCAGAAGGTTTCAGCAATTAGTAGACCAATGGTTAGAAGATACGATTAATATGTCGTCTATAGCGGCTAGGGTTGCGCATCCCGCTTATTTGGAAATCATTGGTATGGGCGAGAAGGCAGTTCCATTACTATTGAGCGAACTGGAGAAAAGACCGAGTCACTGGTTCCCTGCTCTTACGGCCATTACTAGAGAAAACCCTATTCCAGAAGAAGCTAGGGGACGGTTCAAAGAAATGACAGAAGCGTGGTTAGAGTGGGGGCGCGAAAACAATTACATCTGAATGCTACCGTTGGTTAGACCCAGCCGATTTCCCGAACCTCGCAAGAGAAGGTTGTTCGGTCGAGAGTCCGCAATCCCCGGATTATAATTGTATAGCTTGGGCTGCTAGGGATGATTCTAGATGGTGGGAACCTTATCCAGGATTTTATCCAGGATATTATTGGCCTCCCAACATTCCCGAAGAATTTACCGTGATGGCCTTAACGGTCCTTTTCGAGCAATTAGGCTACAGGGTCTGCCCCGAGGCAGGCCTTGAAGAAGGTTACGAAAAGATTGCGATTTATGCTTCGAGGGGGGGTGCAACACACGCGGCAAGACAACTTGAAAATGGCAAGTGGACAAGCAAGTTGGGCGAGAATATTGATATAGAGCATACCTTAGCGGGGCTTGAGGGGCCGGACTATGGGGAGGTGGTGAGGATACTTAAACGTGAATTGTAGGGTCCATGGCTTATCTCTTTTCGCTCTTTGCCACTATTTGTCAAATACGAGTAAATCTTTGATTTTGCTGCCCATCCATTTTAAAGAGTGTGCTAGCACACTATGAATGTCCATCTTAATGCTTTTCACCGCAAACTCCAAACATACAAAGGTTTAATTTCCTTAACATCAATAGTAAAATAGCTCTACTTCTGCTCGGAGACGTGCCTCAAGGACTTCCAGGCCGGCCGAGACGTCTAGGGAATCATCCCCAAAAGCCGCCCTCCCGCCGTTACTGGAGAAACCGTTCCACCACTTCCTCGACGGCCGCTTCGTTGTTCGTCCGCACAAGCACCACATCGGCCGCCTCAAGGCAAGCCTCATGGGCGCTGGCAACCGCAACCCCCATGCCCGCCACCGACAGCATCTCGACATCGTTGGGCTGGTCACCCACCGCGATGACCGCCTCCATAGGGGCCTGGAGGCTGCCCGCCACCACCTTGAGGGCCACACCCTTATCAACGTTCGGGGCGAGACACTCAAGGTAGGTCGCCTGGCTGCGTACGAACCTGCCCTCCCCCGCCACCAGGGGGCCCCAGCGGCGCTCCAGGTCGTCGAGCACGTCCGGCTCGCCGATGAACAGGAGCTTGATCGGCTCGTCGCTAACAGCGGCGGCGAGATCACCCACCTCGCGGGCCACTAGCCGCTCCTTGTCGAGAAAGTCTCGCTGTGCGGGGGTCTCCTCGGCGATGAGAAGCTCGGAGCCGAGGTAGAGCTGGGCCTCCACGCGACGGGAGCGGGCGAGCCCGAGAAGCTGGGAGGCAAGCCTCGCCGAAATCCGCCCCAGGACGGTCTGGTGGCCGAGCCGGGGGTCGTGGATAAGCGCCCCGTTGTAGAGCACGACGGGGGCGGTAATCTGAAGCTCCGCCAGGTAGGGCCAGACTGAGGGGAGCATCCGGCCGGTCAGCAGCGTGACCTCCACCCCGCCGGCGCGGGCCCGCTCCACGGCGGCCCGGTCCCGGGGGTCGACGGAGAGATCATCGCGAAGCAGCGTGCCGTCGAGGTCGAGGGCCAAAAGCTTCCAGCGGTGGGCCTCCACGGATCCCTCCCCCCTCCACGCGGTCGATCGGTGAAGCAGGAGTATACCACACCACCCTCCCTTGACAGGGTGGGAGGCCTCACCTAGAGTGATGGCGGCGCGGGATGCCAGGACAAGAAACAGCGGAGCGAAGGAGGCCACCCGTAGCGTCCCGGCCCGCCTCCGGCCCGCTCGGAAACGCCTCACGAACCATGGCAACCATCCAGAAGAAGTACGAGCAGCTACAGACCATCCTTGGGGGGATGGACCGGGCCCTGGTCGCCTTCAGCGGCGGCGTCGACTCGACCTTCCTGCTGAAGGTGGCCCGCATGGTGCTTGGGGACCAGGTGCTGGCGGTCACCGCCACGAGCGAAACCCTCCCGAGCGCCGAGCTGGCCGAAGCCAAGGCGCTGGCCCGCTCCATCGGGGCGGCCCACCGCATCATCCGCACCAACGAGCTCGACCGGCCCGGATACGACGACAACACCCCGCAGCGGTGCTACTTTTGCAAGACGGAGCTGTACGAGCACCTCTCGGCCCTGGCCCGGGAGCTCCACTACGAGACCGTGCTCGACGGCTCAAACGTGGACGACCTCGGCGACTGGCGGCCGGGCCGCAAGGCCGCCCTTGAGCACAAGGTCCGAAGCCCCCTCCAGGAGGCGGATCTCACCAAAGACGACATCCGCGCCCTATCGCGCGACCTGGGTCTCCCCACGTGGGAGAAGCAGTCTTTCGCCTGTCTCTCGTCGCGCTTTCCGTATGGGGAGAAGATTACCGTGGAGAAGCTCAAGCAGGTGGACGCAGCCGAAAACGTGCTGCGCTCGCTCCAGTTCACCCAGTTTCGCGTCCGCCACCACGGGGACATCGCACGGCTGGAGCTCGGCCCGACCGACTTCGAGCGGCTCTTTCGCGACGGCCTTATCGAGCAGGTCACCCAAAGGCTCAAGGCGCTCGGCTACTGCTACGTGACGCTCGACCTCGAAGGCTTCCGCTCAGGCTCGATGAACGAACCGTTGCTGAAGCGCCTCCGCCAGGCGAACGACGCCTGAGGGCCGGGCGGCCAGCCGCACCCCGCCTCCTCCCCCCTCAAGCGGCTGCTGCGCAAGGCCATCCCGCCTCCCAAGGGCGGCGGCAAAGGCTCCCTGCTCCCGTCGCTCAAATCCACACCGGCCCCGAAGCGCCCGGCCGTCAAGCCTTCCCTTAAGGAGCGGAACCCCTTCCAAGCGCCCGCCGCCAAGCCGCCACCGGTCCCACGAAAACCCCTCATCCCACGATTCAAACCGAGGACGCTCAGCCGCTGAGGGAACGGGGGCCGGCGGATGCCTTGCCCCCAAATAGATCGAGGCCCCGTGCCCGCGTGGGGCACGGGGCCTCGAAGCGAGGCTATGTGAGGGCCGATGGTTAGAACTGCACCATCAGCTCCACTTCCGTGTTGAAGGCCTCATCGTCAGCTCGAGCAATCCCAGCCACAGTCGAGATATCGGCGCCGTTGATGGTGGCTCCGGGGTCAAGACAGCCATCCTGGGCGTTCCCGTTAATCAGGAAGCCACCACCAGCGTTGTTGGCGCACTGGGCCACTACCTCGGCACCGTCACCCGGGAAGAAGACGGCCACCGAGATGGTAAGCCGCACATGCTTGTTGTAGTCGTAGGTGACCGCACCGTTGATCTCCCAGCCGACCTCATCGTCAACTGTGGAGATAAGCCCTGTGGCATCGGCCACGCCGTTGGTGAAGTTGCTGTTGGAACAGGTCCCAGCCTGCGACTGCGTCTGGGTCGGCGTACAGGTGTTCGTGGTCACAATACCTGCCACGTACTCCCACTGCTTCTCCATGTCCCACTGGAAATAGACTACGTTGAGGTCGGTCTTGATCTTCTTCGTCGGCCGGCCCTTAAGCCCAGCAAACACGGCGATGATGCCCGGCTGGAAGCCGAATGCGCGGGCCTCTCCACCGTCGACATCGGAGTCCTCAAAGGTGAGGGAGTCGTCCTCAATCCCCAGTACAGCGATCTGGTCGTCCATGAGAATGCCGCGGTTACCGGTAAGGTTGTTGTTGTCCACCGAGATTGGAGACCATGCCTCTGCATCATCGTCGTGAGGGTTGTCGTCACCCGACATGTAGATGATGCCCCCGTGGGGTGTCCAGGCGCCGAGCTTAACCCCGACGTCGGCCGCCACCAAGAATGCCGAGACATCCTGGTTGCGCTGGGCATCATTGGCCGAATCGTCACCGATCTCGCCGAAGGCCCCGAAGACCTCGCCTACGAAGGAGACGGGCCCGAAGGTGCCCTTGGCGATGATGCCCGGGTAGACGACGTTTTCGTCCAAACTCACGTCGGTAAAGTTGCTGCCAGCCGAGCCGGCGGTCCGGAAGTTGTGGGCCGCGCTGAAGTTGTCAACCGACACGAGTCCCGTCGCGAACCGACTGTCGGAAGTGCTGTTGCGGTTCCTGAGGTAGCCCACGGCCGGGCTTACCTGGAAGGAGCCGAAGTCGAGGTCAACGCGGGCCATGTAGTAGTCCTGGTCGCCGTCGCGGCCGCTCGTGGCACCGTTGTCGTCGGCAACCTCATCTTCTTTGATCCACTGGACCATCCAGGAGATGTTGCCGTGAGAGGCGTAGACCTTAACGCCGTCGTCGTCGTCGGCATAGACCAGAGAGAAGGGGTCGAGCTTATCCAAGAAGAGACCCGCCTTGACGTGGACGGGCGTATCGTAGAGCTTGATGTCAGCCCAGGCTCGCTCCATGCCCATAGTGGGGTTCTCAGGGCTCCAGGCCGACTCGCTCTCGAGGACGATCCTGGCCTTCCAGATGTCGCCCTGGGAGCCCTGGACGATGAGCCGGGTCTCCTGGGTGACGAAGCCGTCGGGGTAATGGTCACTCGAGGCGGAGGTCCCGGTCGGACCCGAACAGTCGTTACCCGTCGTTGCGGCACGGGCACAACCGTCGGTCAGGCCGTTGTCGAGATCGTAGTTGTCCCGGACCTCGAAGTCGATCTCGTGCTGAATTCCGAAGTTGAGCGTGATGTCTCCTGAAGCCTGCACCGCTGCCGTACCCTGTGCCGGGTAACCGGAAGTGGCGAGGAAAAGGACCAGGAGCGCGCCCACGCTCGCGATGAATACCTTCCTCATGACATCCTCCTAACTAATTCCATGGCTACATGAACATCCCTTATAGTGCCAGTCCCAACCTCCTCCGGTCGGCATGATTACCGCCCCCTTGAGGGGTCCCTTCACCGCTTCACCTCCTTTCCTTCTGGAATGACCCAACATGGGTTTTTCTCTCCTTAGTTTTATTCGTAACATAAATGAATCCTGACAATTCGTCAAGGTTCTAAGCTGAATATACATCATACCATTACCAAACGTCTTGACTTAAGTCAATTGGACGATAATTTTATGACAAATTTCCCTGTTTCTTCTTGACAGCCAATTTGAACGCAAACACCTCTCAAATCAGGCGATGACGGCCCATCCCCACCCAGGAAGCTTCGCCCCCGTTGAGTTATTTGAGCTATCGTAGGAGGAAGCGGGGGAGAACCGGCGCTCCGCCGACGGGGCTCAGGGCCCAAAAAGAGCCGAGGCCCCGCCCCCCAAATGGGGTGCGGGGCCTCGGGTTAGGGTTATAAAAAACCGGGTGGAAACGGGTGGGGACCTTAGAAGGCCACCATCAGTTCCACATCGACCCTTACGGCCTCGTCGTCGGCCCGAGCGATGCCGCTGACAGCGCTGACATTGATCCCATCGCTGCAGCCACCCTGCGCGCCGTCTTCGCCGTTGATGTTGAAACCGCCTCCGGCCGCGTTGGCGCACTGTGCCACCACCTCGGTGCCGTCGCCCGGGAAGAAGACGGCCGCCGCGAGGCGAAGGCTCACGTGCTTGTTGTAGTCGTAGGTGACCGTGCCGTTGAGCTCCCAGCCGACCTCATCGTCAACCGTGGAGATGAGCCCGCTGCCGTCAGCCACGGCGCTGGTGAAGTTGCTGTTGGAACAGACGCCAGACTGGGACTGCGTCTGTGTGGGCGTACAGGTGGTCGTGGTCACCATCCCGTTCACGTACTCCCACTGCTTCTCCATGTCCCACTGGATGAACAGGACGTTCAGGTCGGTCTTGATCTTCTTCGTCGGCCGACCCTTCAGCCCAAAACCCAACAGGATGATACCCGGCTGGATGCCGTAGCCGCGTGCGACAGGGTTGACAGTCTCCGCAGTGATGGACCTTCTTTCGATCCCGATCTTTTGAAGCTCGTCCTCTACGAAGATGCCTCGGGCGCCGCCGAGCTTGCCGGTGAAAGACTCGATGCCCGACCAAGCCTCGGCGTCGTCGTCGTGGGGGTTGTCGTCACCGGAAGCGTAGATGACGTAGACGTGGGGCGTCCAGGCGCCGAGCTTCACGCCCACATCGGCAGCCACCAAAAAGGCCGCCACGTCCTGGTTGCGCTGGGCATCGTTGGCCGAGTCGTCACCGATCTCACCAAATGCACCGAAGACCTCGCCCACGAAGGAGACCGGCCCGAAGGTGCCCTTGGCCCATAAGCCCGGGTAGACCACGTCTTCGTCCACCGACACGCCGCTAATGTTGCTGCCACTCGTGCCAGCGGTCCGGAAGTTGTGGGCCGCGCTGAAGTTGTCCACAGAGGCGAGCCCCGTGGCGAACCGGGTATCGGTGGTTGTCTGGTGGTTCCTGAGGTAGGCGAGCGCCGGGGTCACCTGAAACGCACCGAAATCCAAGTTCACGTTCGCAAACCAGTAGTCGGCGTCGGCGTCGCGGCCGCTCGTGGCACCGTTGTCGTCGGCAACTTCAAGCGCCTTGACCCACATGGTGGCCCAGGAGATGTTGCCGTGGGTGGCGTAGACCCTCACAGCGTCGTCGTCGTCGGCGAAGACCATCCAGAAGGGGTCAAAGGGCTGAAACATCCTGCCCGCCTTGACGTGCACGGGCGTATCATAGAGCTTGATGTCCGTCCAGGCCCGCTCCACGCCCATATTGGGGTTCTCAGGGCTCCATGCCGCCTCGGTCTCGAGGACGATCCTGGCCTTCCAGATGTCGCCCTGGGAGCCCGTCATGATGAGCCGGGTCTCCTGCACGACGGAGCCGTCAGGGAAAGAGTCCGTGACGGCTGAGACCCCTGACGTCCCCGAACAGTCGTCGCCCGTCGTAGCGGCCCGGGTACAGCCGTCGGTCAGGCCGTTGTCGAAGTCGTAGTTGTCCCGGACCTGAAAGTCGATCTCGTGCTGAATGCCGAAGTTCAGCGTGATGTCGCCGGAGGCCTGAACCGCCGCGGTACCCTGTGCGGGGTAACCGGAAGTGGCGAGGAACAGGACCAGCAGCGTGCCCACGCTTGCTATAAAGACCTTCCTCATGACATCCTCCTACCCAATTCCATTGGTCAAACGGTTGTTCTTGCCCATGATTACGATTCCGACCGCCTCCGGTCGGGCCGAGGACCTCCCCCCAAGGGGGCCCTCCCAAGCCTCACCTCCTTTCCTATTGGAATAACCCATCTTGGACCTTTCTGTCTTACTGTTAGGTGTTCCAATCATCGTGATTCGTCATATTGTCCAATTTCTGAGCTAAATATAGCCCCACAGGACCATCCTGTCAAGAGAAAAATGGCCTCCAAGCGCATTTTTTTTCGAATTAGATGGAAGATATTGATAAATAAGGAGGAAGCAGACTCGCGGAGGGGCGTTTCCAGGCCTAATTTCCAGCCAATTGGGAGGCGGAAGGGGCCCCCAGGGGCTATTTTTTCTCCTGTCCGAGCTTGCGGTAGATGGTCCGTGCGGCGATACCGAGGGCCTTGGCGGCCGCCTGCTTGTTTCCCCGGTAGTGTTTGAGCGTCTCGACGATGACTTGCTTCTCAATCTCTTCCAGCGGGGTCCCCATGGGAATGACCAGCTTTTTCTTCTCCTCGCCCTCCAGGCGAACCTCCTCGGGGAGGTCGTCTTCGGTTACCAGGTCGCCGCGGCACAGGACCACCGCCCGCTCGATCGTGTTCTCCAACTCCTGGACGTTTCCGGGCCAGGAGTAGTCGGCAAGCGCGTAGGAGGCCTTTTTCGCCAGGCCCCTGATAGCCTTCTGGTTCTTTTCGTTGTAGAGCGACAAGAAGTGGTCGATGAGCAGGGGGACATCCTCCTTGCGCTCGCGCAGGGGCACGAGCGCGATGGTGATGACCGAGAGCCGGTAGTAGAGGTCCTCGCGGAAGCGCTTGGCCTCGACCTCGGGGGCGAGGCCCCTGGTCGTGGAGGCGACGATGCGGACATTGACCCCTCTAGGTTCCGTGGCCCCCAAGGGCTCGAACTCGCCCTCCTGGAGGACCCGAAGGAGCTTGACCTGAACGGCGGGGCTCGACTCGCCGATTTCGTCGAGATATAGGGTTCCTCCGTCGGCCTGCTCGAGCCGGCCCACCTTGCGGCCAGCCGTGCCCGACACAGCTCCCTCCTCAGCGCCGAAGAGCTCCACCTCCAGCAGGGCGTCCGGCAGGGCGGCGCACGAGACGGTGACGAAGGGCCCATCGGCCCGATCGCTCCACCGGTGCAGGGCGTGCGCAAAGAGCTCCTTGCCGGTGCCGCTTTCGCCCTCGAACAGCACGCTCGCCGAGGAGGCGGCCGCCTGGTGGGCGAGCTCCAGGGAGCGGCGATGAAGCCGGGAGGTCCCGACGATGCGCTTGGTGAGCTGGAACGCCTCGATCTGCTCCTCCAGGCTCTTGAGCTGGGTCTCACGCTCGGCCACGGCATGCTCGAGAGCTTTCCTCTCCCGCAAGTCCCGGAGCACAATGATCGTCCCCATCATCTTGGTGTTCTGGAGAATGGGACTCAGGGAGGCCAGCACCGGCAGCGGCTGCCCCTCGGCGCCGATGATCGAGAGCTCCACCGGCTCGGGGCGGTCACCTCCACGCAGGGTCCGCAACGCCGCCTCGAGGCGGCCCCGGTCCTCCTCGCCGAAAAACGACCCGGCGGGCTGCTCCAGGACCGCTTCGCGCTCCTTGCTCACCATGCGGCAAAACCCGGGGTTCACGTCCACCGTGCTGCCGTCCTCGTCTAGAATCCACAGCGGATCGAGCATCCGCTCCAGGTAGAGGTCCTTTCGGACCAGCTCTTCGTGGGCCGCCTGGAGCCGATCCCAGTACTCCTTCGAGCGGATTAGGGTGGAGACCCGGGCGACCAACTCCCGGGCCTTGAACGGCTTGGTGAGGTAGTCGTCGGCGCCGCTTCGCTCCAGGCCCTCGACGATGGAGTCGATGTCGTCCAGGACGGTGACCATCATCACCGGGACGTAGTCCGACGGGCCCAAGGAGGCCTTGATCCGCTGGCAGACCTCAAAGCCGTTCATCTGGGGCATCATTATGTCGAGCAGCACACAATCGGGCTTGCGGCGCTCGAAGAGCTCCAGGGCATCTTCACCGTTGTACGCCTGCAGGGTGTCGTAGCCGAGGCGGCTTAGGTGCTGGTCAATGAGGTCGACGTTATCGGGCTCGTCGTCGACGATGAGGATTGTGCGTGGCTCGTCCATGGATGCTCAGGTGCTTTGGGCCTCGACCGTCTCAAGAACCCCACGGACCCTGGCCCGCAGGTCCTTGGGCAGGATCGGCTTGGCCACGTATGCGTCGCAGCCCGCCTCCAGCGCGCGGGCCTCGTCGCCCTCCATGGCGTACGCCGTCAGGGCGATGATCGGGATGGCCTTGAGGGCGGGGTCGGCCTTGAGGCGCCGGGCCACCTCCCACCCGTCCATCTTGGGCAGGGCTAAGTCCAACAGAATGAGGTGTGGACGCACGGCCCGAGCCTTCTCCAACCCCTCTTGCCCGTCTCGGGCCTCCGCGACAGTATACTCGCTCTCCAGAATCTGCACAACCAGGTCGCGGTTGTCCTCCACGTCCTCAATGAGAAGGATGGTCTTCACGACTGGTCCCCTGGCCCGCCTCGGCGGAGGCCGCCTCGAGGGCAGCGGCCGTCCGGGGCAGCACCGTCACGGGCAGGTCCACGATGAAGGTGCTGCCCTTGCCCGGCGTGCTCTCCACGGTGATGGTGCCACCCAGCAAGCCAACAAGCTCTTTGGTGATGGCGAGCCCCAGGCCCGTGCCTCCCACCTCCCGGGTCGAGGTGCCATCGATCTGGAGGAATTCGTCAAAGATGATCTCCCGGTCCTCATCGGCGATGCCTATGCCGGTGTCGATCACCCGCAGCTCCAGGCGCCCGTCGTGGGCATTAGCCGTGAGTCGGACAGAGCCGCCCGGCGTAAACTTGATGGCGTTGGACAGCAGGTTGACCAGCACCTGGCGCAACTTGTTCTTGTCCGTCACCAGCAGGGGAACGGACGGCCCAAGCAGCGTCTCAACCTCAAGCTCCTTGCCCTTTAGCAGGGGATGGACCGTCGTCCAGGCGGCCTCCACCACATCGGCCAGATCCACCCGCTCGGGCACCACGTCCATGCGGCCCGCCTCGATCTTGCTGAGATCGAGGATGTCGTTGATGAGGTTGAGCAGTTGGGACGAGTTCTTGGTGACCTTGCGGAGGTTATCCTCCTGACGGGAGCTTAGCACGCCCCTTGCGTCCTCGCGGACGAGCTCGGTGAAGCCGATAATCGCGTTCATGGGGGTGCGAAGCTCGTGGCTCATGTTGGCGAGGAATTGGCTCTTGAGCCGGTTGGCCTCCAAGACGCGTTCGTTCTGGATGAGGAGCTCGCGGTTTTTGACCTCCAGCTCGCGGGCCAGCCTCTCGAGATGGTCCGCGTGCTCCTGGATCTGCTGTTGGAGGATAATCCTTTCGGTGACGTCACGCAGCACGCCTTCCATGGCGGCCGGCTCGCCCGCCTCGTCCATGACCAGGCGGACGGAGACCTCGGCCCAAAACGGGTTTCCGTCTCGCCGCCTAAGCTGGAGCAGGTAGTCTTTTACCACCGGCTGGTCGGCCTGGGCGAAGGCGGCGTCGAGCTTGGCCTGCTCCTGCGGGTCGTGGTAGAGGTCCGTTATGGAGAGGCGCCCCTCGACCTCGGACGGCGAGGCGTAGCCGAGAATCTCGGCCCCTGCGGGGTTGATGGACATGAGGGTCCCGTCGATGGTCGACTGGAAGATGCCGTTGGGAACCGTATCAAAGAGGGTTTTGTACTTGTCCCGGGCGACTCTAAGCTGCTCGGTGCGCTCCATGACCATCTGCTGCAGGTTCTCGGCGTAGTCTTTGAGGGCCAGGCGCATCTCTTCCAGCGTCTCGGCCAGGTGCTCCACCTCATCGGGCATCCGCCGCTTGAGGCGCCAGTAGATGGGCAGTTTCTCCTCGGGCCCCAGGATCGGCTCATCGTAGCGGCCCTCTTTCAGCGCCTGAGTGGCCCGGGCCAGGGTGTTGATGGGCCCGACGAAGATGAACTGGGAGAAGATGAGAGAGGCCCCCACGGCCACGAGCGCCCCGATGATGGAGTAGCGCAAAATGACCGCCCGTCGCCTGGTCAGTTCATCCAGAAAGACATCCACCCGGTAGTCCACACCCAGGATGCCGTCGACTGTTCCGTCGCTCCGTTTGATGGGAGCGAAGGCGCTAATCCAGCGGCCGATGAGGTTCTCATAGACGCCCGTCTTGATGGGGATGCCCTGCTCTAAGGCGGGCTTCATCTCTTCCAGGAGGATGTAATCTTGGCCGACGAAGGGTGGATCGTTGGTCATCACGACAAACTTGGTTTTGTAGAGGCCTCCTAGTAGCGAGAAGGAGGAGGGGCCGGAAAACTTCCGAGAGGTGGGGCCGAGGCCCTTGCTCCTAAGCGTGTAGACGGCCGTCGCCAGATGGTTTTCCACTTTGATTTCCATCAGCTGTTCCCGGATCGTCTTGAAGAAGGGCCCGTTGGCATCCTCCTGCTCCGAGATCCACTGGTGTTTGTCGCCGTCGATGAGCGGCGCGGCCGTCTGAGCGATGGCCAGGAGCCGGTCGCCGAGCATTTCGACGGCCTCGACCTTCTGGTACTGGTAGGTCAGATAGCCTGTGATCAAGATTGCCGCCCCGACCATGATAATCATCAGGGCCGACAGCTTGATCCTGACGCTGAGTCGCATGATGACCAATCCCCCTTCGCGCGTAGTGCCAATTCGGCGCTCTGGTACAGTAATATCAAGATATTAAGTGCCTTAAAGTAGCACAGGGGGGGTAGAATTGCAACGACGCTCCCTCTGCGCGAGGTCTCGGAGAGACCCCATCTTAATGGCCGAGCGCGCCCGGTTATCACTTGTGGTGAAGGCGCACCTTCGCGACGGTTGACCCCTGTGCTTTACACCGCCGGGGCGATATGGTAGAAGGGCCCGCAGAGGCGGTTCTCCTTCCGGTTCAATGAATTTCACCGAAAGCGATGCGGGCTGGAGGCCGCCCGGATTGGGTGCGTCCATGGGGTTGGTGCGACGAGTCGCAGTGGGAGCCCTGGCCGCCACGGTGGTTTTTTGCGTGGCGACGGCTGGGGGTGCCGAGAAGAACGAGGGAGCGCCCAGGGACTTTAGGGGTCAAGAGCATGCCCCGCCGGACCTGGCGAAGCTCCCCCTCGTGGTCCTCGATCCGGGCCACGGCGGGCCCGATACCGGTGGTGTGGGGCCGAGCGGACTGACGGAGGCCGAGGTGGTCTGGGTCGTGGCCTCGGAGCTCAAGCTGCTTTTGGAGAGCGAGCGGGTTGCCCGAGTCGTCCTTACTCGATCGAGCCAGAGCAACCCCTCGCTGGCCGAGCGCACGGCTATGGCCAATGGCCTGGGGGCCAGCCTCTTCGTCAGCCTTCATGGGGGAGCGGCCTTCCACCCAGGAGCCAAGGGCGCTTCGGTATACCTGGCCTCCGAGCACGGCCGAGCGGGACACATAGTCCTAAACGGCAGCCCACCCGAGCTCTTCCGTCCCACCCGCCGCCGCTCCAAGTCTTCTAAAGGCTCTCCTGTGCGCTGGGAGGCTGTCCACGCCCCACACCGGGCGGCCAGCCATCGGGCCTGTGCGGCCATCCTGGCCGCTTTCAAGAACGGTGGCGCCCTCGAGGCCCACGGGCTTCACGAGGCCGACCTGCCAGTGCTCCAGGGCTCGGCGATGCCCGCCTGCCTCGTCGAGGTAGCCACCCTAACCCATGCGCCCGAGGAGGCCGCCCTCCGGCAGCCCTCCACACGTCAGGCCCTCGTGGAGACCCTCTTTAGGGGGGTGCGGGCGGCTCTGGAGGCGGGCCGGTGAGGCGGCGGCGGGGAGCCGTCCTTGCCAAGCGAGGCCGGGGGAGAGGCCCGCGACTGCCCCGCCTGTGGATGGTGGGGCTCATCTCCCTGGCGCTTGCCCTCGGGGTCGTCGTCTGGAAACAGCGCCACCGCTTCTTGGAGCCCGTGACCCCCAAAGCCCCGTCCATCCCAGTGGATAAGGACAAGCCGGTCCTCATCAAGGTATTCTTCGGCTCCCCCAAACGCCAGCGGCTGGAGGCCGAGGCCCGCACAATCTACGCCTCCGCCCACCGGGACGCCCAGGTCAAGCAAGCCATCCTGGAGCTGCTCAAGGGGCCCCGCAGCTCGTTGGTGGCCGTCATCCCCACAGGCACCCGCCTAAACGAGCTGTACATTGATAAGGCCGGAACCGCCTATGTCGATCTCTCCGATGAGGTGGCGACGCGCCACCCCGGCGGGGTCCTTGCCGAGCGGTTGACCATCGGCGCCCTCGTCAACACGCTGATGTACAACTTTCCAGAGATAACCGCCGTGCGGCTCTTCACTGATGGGGAGCCGCGGGACACCCTGGCCGGCCATGTCCGCACAAGCGGGCGGCTCGGCCGCGACCGAGAGCTGGTGGTCCGACGATGAGTCCTTCCTGGGATCGAAACTCCCCGCTAGGGGTGTTCGACAGCGGTGTCGGGGGCCTGACGGTGCTGCGGGCCATCCGGCAGGCCGCCCCCGAGGAATCCACCCTCTACGTGGGCGATACCGCCCGAGTTCCATACGGAACGAAAAGCCCGGAGGCCATCACACGCAACGCCCTGGAGGTGGCCACCTACCTCGAAGCCCAGGGGGTCAAGTACATCGTGGCCGCGTGCAACAGCGCTTCGGCTGTAGCCATGGATGCGTTGCGCGAGCAGGTCTCGCTGCCGCTGAAGGGGGTCATCACGCCCGGGGCCGAGGCCGCCTTGGCCGCAACCCGCAACGGCAAGATCGGCGTCATCGGCACCCGAGCCACCATCGGCAGCGGAGCCTACAAAGCGGCCATCAGGGCGCTGGACCTATCCGCGGTCGTCTTCAGCCGGGCATGCCCGCTGTTTGTCCCGCTGGCCGAGGAGGGCTGGACCGAGGGGCCCGTCCCCGAGTCGGTCGCCCGGGAATACCTCGCCCCGCTGGTGGCCGCGGGGGTGGACGTCCTGGTGCTCGGCTGCACCCACTACCCTCTGCTTAGGGCCACCATCGAGCGGGCCGTGGGCGACGGCGTCGCGCTCATCGACTCGGCCGAGGCGACGGCCCAGGCCGTGGTGGAGGACCTGGAGCACCACGGCACGAGCGCCCCGGAGGGGTCGGGCCCAACGAGCGAGCTTTTCGCCACCGACCTGCCCCCTGACGCGACAGCCCTTGCGTCGCGCTTTCTCGGCGAGCCCGTCGAGCGGATCGCCTTGCTCGACTTGGCGACCCTGGCTCAGCCCCTTGCCGGGGCCGAAGGAGGGACGAAATGACGAAGCCCCAACGAGGCCGCCCCGATGGCCGACGATCCGACCAGGCCCGCCCCGTGACCATCACCACCGACTACGTCGACCCCGCCGAGGGCAGCGCGCTGATCGAGCTTGGGGCCACGCGGGTCATCTGCACGGCGACGGTGGAGGAGAAGATTCCCCCATGGATGAGGAGCCGAGGGGTCTCCGGAGGGTGGGTCACCGCCGAGTACGGCATGCTGCCCCGAAGCACCCCCGAGCGCATCGTGCGCGAATCGGTCCGTGGCCGGCCCCAGGGCCGCACCCAAGAGATACAGCGCCTCATCGGCCGGGGGCTGAGGGCCGTCGTCAATCTGAAGGCCCTGGGGGAGCGGACCATCTGGTGCGACTGCGACGTCATCCAGGCCGACGGCGGCACACGGACCGCGGCCATCACGGGGGCCTTCGTCGCTTTGGCCCTTGCCGTCCAAAGGCTGGTGGAGGCCGGGACGTTGAAAGAGCTTCCGCTGCACGACTTCGTGGCGGCCGTGAGCGTGGGGATGGTAAACGGCCGAGCGCTGCTCGACCTCTCCTACGTCGAAGACGTCGGGGCCGACGTCGATATGAACGTCGTGATGACCGGGGCCGGCACCCTTGTGGAGGTCCAAGGCACCGCCGAGGGCTCGCCCTTCAGCCGTTCCGAGCTCGACCGCCTCATCGACCTCGCCGAGCGGGGCATCAGCCGGCTCGTTAGGGCTCAGAGCAAGGCGCTAAAGGGGCTCACCATTCCATGACGCGGCTCGTCGTGGCCACGAGGAACCGTGGCAAGCTGGACGAGATCCGCGCCATCCTGGCCAGCCTTCCCGTGGAGGTGGCCTCGCTCGCCGACTACCCCGAGCTTGAGCCCATCGAGGAAGACGGGGCGACCTTCGAGGCCAACGCCGTAAAGAAAGCCCTCCACGTGGCCGCCTCTACCGGACACCTGACCCTGGCCGATGATTCGGGCATCGAGGTGGATGCGCTCGATGGGGCCCCCGGGGTCCACTCGGCCCGATTCGCCGGGCCCGAGGCCACCGACGAGGCCAACAACGCCAAGCTCCTGGAGCTGATGGCGGCGGTGCCCGACGCCGAGCGCACGGCGCGGTTTCGCTGCGTGGTGGCCATCGCCACGCCTGAGGGGCACCTGGAGGCGGCCGAGGGGGCCTGCGAAGGACTCGTGGCGCGCCGGGAGCGGGGTGATAAGGGCTTCGGCTACGACCCCCTCTTTTTCGTGCCGGAATACGGGATGACCTTCGGCGAGTTGCCCGAGGGGATCAAAAACGCCATCAGCCACCGGGGCCGGGCCCTGGCCGCCGCCCGCAACGCCCTGGAGGCGCTCCTTGCGAAAGAGGCCTGATGCGCCCCGCGTCTCTTTTGGAGCCTGCCACCGGACTGCCGAGGCGTGGGCCTTCCTTGCGGGGCCGGCCCGCCTCATGGTATTAGAGAAGCGGTCGGGGCGTAGCGCAGCCTGGTAGCGCACCGGCTTTGGGAGCCGGGGGTCGCCGGTTCGAATCCGGCCGCCCCGACCATTGAAATCAATCGCTTACAAGGATTAGACACTCTCTTCTCGTCAGTCCATTTTCCGAAACTGCATGGATTTTGATAATCGAAGCCAAATTAACGGGTTATCGCAATTCGGGGCTTTTGGACACATTTAGACACCTCACCCTTCCGTCCGAGGCCAGATTCTCAGGTAACTCCTGCAATATCAAAGCTAAATGCCCAGTTGGACACTTTTGAAAAGTGTCTAAAAGTGTCTAAAAGTGTCTAACGTGTAAAATCGAAGTCCTCCAACAAAAAGAATCGCACTCATTCGCGGAGTACGCGAAGTAAGCGAAGTAGGTGACGACAGGCCGCGTTGCGGCGTGCTATCTATTCGAGTGGACCCGCCTGAGGCGGGTGGCTCCGCCTAAGGCCCGCCTGAGGCGGACCTGAGGCGGACCCCACCGGGCGGGCTACGGCAGGGAGATCGTCGTGAAAGCTCCAGGGTGGTGGGTGTTCAGTTCAATTTAGGGCACTACCCACGCCAGGGGGTTGTTGATTTCCCTCACGTTCCTCGTTATCCTCTGCACCGTGACGACCCATCCCTTCTCTCCCGTCTTCCTAGCCATGAGGCGAAACGGTATGCCTCGACGTTGGGACAGTCTTCGGCAGCTCAGGGTCCGCCATCGGGCGGCCCTCTTGGTGCTCCTTTGGATCATGCTTGCCGCGGGGTGGGCCCTCCAGCCTTCCACGGGTTTTGCCCAATCGGAGGCCAGCCCGCGCTCCGAACGGCTTCGCCTGCCCGGCCTGGAGCTCTTTCCCGAACGCCTGCAGGCCAGGCTGCGCGAGGCCTACCGGGCCAAAGGCCCGGACTACCAGCCACGCACGCACCACCTGCACCCGAGCGGCGCCCCGCACTACACGAACCGGCTCATCTTCGAGACCAGCCCCTACCTGCTCCAACACGCGCACAATCCGGTCAACTGGTACGGCTGGGGCCCGGAGGCCTTTGCGGCCGCACGAGCCGCCAACAAGGTCATCTTCCTCTCCATCGGGTACTCCACCTGTTACTGGTGCCACGTGATGGAAAAGGAATCCTACGAAGACGAGGCGGTGGCCGAGGTGCTGAACCACCATTTCATCGCCATCAAGGTGGACCGGGAAGAGCGCCCGGATGTGGATAAAATCTACATGGACGCGGTAACAGCGATGCGGGGCCGCGGCGGATGGCCCCTGAACGTCTTTCTCACCCCGGATCGGGAACCGTTCTGGGGCGCCACTTACTTTCCGAAAGCCCAGTTTCTCGGCATTCTCAAGCAGATCAACACCGCGTGGGAGAAGGAGCCCGCGAAAATTCAGCAAGCCGGGCTCCAGCTGACCCAACACCTTAGGGCCTCCAACCGATTGGCCAAGAGGTCGATCGTCCTCGATGAGAACCTCCTTCGGTCCGCGTACGATACGTTCTCTTCGAGCTTCGACGAGCCGTTCGGGGGATTCGGACGTGCTCCCAAGTTCCCCCCCAGCATGCGATTGCAACTGCTGATGCGGATGGCCCATCGGGCGGGAGAGCCGCGGGCCCTCCAGATCGTCGAGACGACCCTCGATAGGATGGCCCGCGGGGGAATCTACGATCACCTCGCAGGAGGCTTCCACCGCTACGCCACCGACAGGCGGTGGGAGGTGCCGCACTTCGAAAAAATGCTCTACGACAACGCTTTGCTGGCCTGGACCTACCTGGAGGCCTATCAAATCACCCGCAATCCCATGTACGCCAGCGTGGCCCGCGAGACGCTGGACTACGTGCTTCGAGAGATGACCCATCCCGAGGGGGCCTTCTACTCGGCCCAGGATGCGGGCGAGGTGGGCCGGGAAGGGTCGTTTTACGTCTGGACGGCCCCGGATCTGGCGGAGCAACTGACCGCCGCCGAGTTGGCGTTAGTGGAAAAGGCCTACGGCGTCACCCATCCTGGCAACTTTGACCACGGAGCCAACATTCTCAACCTTCAGGAGGCGTACGGCTGGGAGGTCAAATCCCGCCCCCTCGTGCAATCGGCCCACCGCAAGCTCCTGGCAGTCCGCCTACAGCGCGTCCCGCCCCTCAAGGACGACAAGGTCCTGACCGCATGGAACGGCCTCATGATTGCCTCGATGGCCAAGGCGTATCAGGTGCTGGGCGAGAAACGGTATCTCACAGCCGCACAACGGGCGGCGCGGTTCATCAAACGGCACCTCGTCAAGGATGGCACCTTGCGCCGAAGCTATCGAGCAGGCCAGACCTCCAACGACGCATACCTCGATGACTACGCATACCTGATCTCCGGCCTGCTGGCCCTGTACGAAGCGGACTTCGATCGGTCGTGGATTCGGTGGGCGCGATCCCTGCAGGCGAGACAAGACGATCTGCTTTGGGACGGACTGGTCGGAGCCTATTACTTCTCCAGGCCCGATGATCCCAACCTGATCCGGCGCTCCGTCGATTTTTCGGACGGGGCTAGGCCCAACAGCAACGCCGTCTCGGCGCTGAATCTGCTCAAGCTCCACGACCTGACGTTTCACCGCCCGTACCGGGAGAAAGCCAAGGCCCTGCTCGTGGCAAACAGCCGTCGCCTGGTGCGCGCCCCCTGGGCGTACGCGCAAACCCTGATCGCGCTGGATTACTACCTCGACCGCTCCAAAGAGATCGCGGTGATCGGCCCCGCCGAAAACGACCAGACCCGCAGGCTCGTGGCCTGGCTATGGGAAAGCTTCCTGCCGAACAAGACACTGGGCCTCGGGCTGCCCCAGGAAAACGATTCCCTTGCGCTGCTTGCTCGAAAGCCTATGATCGGCAACAAGACCACCGTCTACGTGTGCGAAAACAACGTCTGCAAACTGCCCACCGGGGATCTCGAACAGGTCAAGCAGCTCGTCTCCGACATTAAAACCTATTCCCTGGCCTCTCCGTCAAAAAATTGACCCTTGGTGCTGTAGCGCCCGCCCCGGGCAAAATAGCCCCTATCTCTGACCGTTCAGGCGGCCTCGCTGGAGCTTCTTCATTTTCTCATAATCCTCCCATCCCTCAGAAGCAGAACGGCGCCGTCTCTGGCGTACTCTTGAAAGAATCGTTCGAAAAAATCCACATCCTTTCCATGCCACGGATACATATAGAAGATGTCGATCGCATCAAAGCCAATCCCGAACTGTTCGTAGACATCAGAATCAGTGTGCGGATTCTCCAGGACCAAGTGTTTATAGGTCCGATCACTCACTTCCTTACGAATGACGGCTAATTGGTCTCGTGTGAAGAAATTGCCCCAGAGGTACACAGGAAGGTTCTGCTCGGGAAGAAGGCCCTCCTCCACCACGCGCGCCAAGTTGCTCTCGGCCTCTTCAATGAGCCTCGGATTAATATCAATCCCATAGGATGACGTGACACCGAACTTTTTGGCAATGACGGGATTCAGCCCTACGCCGCAACCCAGCTCCAAAAACGTGACGTCCGTTGTTTGCGTGATTTCGAGCGCCCGTTCCAGGTGGGCCGTACAATCGGACAGTAAGAACTCCGAGGTCATCGGATCATTGCTATGGTTAATCTTGAAAGCTTCTGCAGAGCGACGATAGATGTCCACCACCGGCTCTAAATCGGTCGGCCTTTCGAAGACAGGTCCCATCATTCAACCATCATCTCAACTCTCCCTAGACGGAAAACCGCCAAACGGAATGGGCCCTCACGCGGCCCATCGCCGCCTGAATGATTGCCCCGTTTCAATCCGGGTTGTGGCTGTGGGGGGATACTGAGGAGGGGAATCAGGGGAAAGGCAGGGGGGACGCAGCGTGTGAAATTCTAACCCATCTTCCCCGCGATGACAAGCACCGTGGTCCTCTAGCTGCCTTTTGCGGAGTTGAAGCGAAGACTGCAGGCTGGTAGGCTACCGGCGACGCCCCAGCCCCTCACCCGCAGAGGCGCATCGCGCTTGAGGCCATGTGCGGACGTTTCACCCTCGATACCCCATCTGAGGCCCTGGCAGACCTCTTTCAGGTCGAGGCCGCTCCCGCGATGAAGCCCCGCTACAACATCGCTCCCACCCAGCCGGTGGCGGCCGTCCGAAGGTCCCTGGCCGGCGAGCGCGAGATTCTCCTTATGCACTGGGGACTCATCCCCTCGTGGGCCAAAACGCCCGAGATGGGAAATCGGCTGATCAACGCCCGCTCCGAGACCGCCGCCGAGAAGCCCTCGTTCCGGGAAGCCTTCAAGCGGCGGCGATGCCTCGTACCAACCGATGGCTTCTACGAGTGGCAGCGCGTGGACCGGCGAAAGCAACCCTATTACATCCGCATGGCCGGGGGGGAACCGTTCGCCCTTGCCGGGCTGTGGGAGCGCTGGGAGGGGCCGGACGGGATGGTAATCGAGTCGTGCGCGATTCTCACCACCGAGGCCAATGCTTTGCTTCGCCCGATCCACAACCGCATGCCCGTGATTATCGACCCGGGGGATTATCAGCGCTGGCTGGAGGCCGAAGCCCACGAAACCGGCGCGTTGGCCCCTCTGATGCAACCGTATCCGGGGGGCCGGCTTTCCGCCATCCCGGTGAGCCCACGGGTCAACAACCCGCAGAACGACGACCCACGATGCATCGAACCCTTAGAGTCCTAACGACCCTCGCGATAGCCCTCCCGGCCCCTCCAGGAAGCTCATTTCCCCCCCTCCGCCGAGACTGGAGACTTGCGCTTCGCAATGAACCGTGCAAAAATGTTGGCTTTACTATGACCGAAATCCATCTCATCTGAAGGGGGAACAAGGAGCTGACCCATGGCCGGAGTTGACATCCCTCGCAAATACGGACTGGACCACCACGGCATCGAAAACATCAACCAGGTCTTCTGGAACCTCACCACCGCGCGCCTCTACGAGGAGGCCCTCAAGCGCGACGAGGCGCGCATGGCCTGCATGGGGCCCCTGGTGGTCCGGACCGGCGACCACACGGGCCGCTCGCCCACCGACAAGTTCATCGTCCGGGAGCCTTCGAGCGCGGAGAAGGTCTGGTGGGGGGCGGTGAACCGGCCCATTGAGGCGGCCTCCTTCGACGGCCTGCACCAGCAGATGCTGGTCTACCTCCAGAACAAGGACATCTTCATCCAGGACTGTTACGCTGGGGCCGACCCCGACTACCGACTGCCCATCCGCATCATCACCGAGCGGGCCTGGCATAACCTCTTCGCCCGCAACATGTTCCTCCGGATAGAGGATCCAGAGGAGCTCGCCGCCTTCAAGCCCGAGTTGACTATCATAAACTGCCCCCGCTTCCATGCCGTGCCCGAGGTCCACGGCACGAACTCGGGGACCTTTATCATCATCAACTTTGGGGCCAAGCTCGTCCTCATCGGCGGGACCGCCTACGGTGGGGAGATTAAAAAATCAGTCTTCACCTACCTAAACTACACCTTGCCTCAGATGAAAGTCTTTCCCATGCACTGCTCGGCCAACGCTGGCCGCGAGAGGGGGGATGTGGCTATTTTCTTCGGCCTGTCGGGCACGGGCAAGACGAGCCTCTCGGCCGACCCCCGAAGAGACCTCATCGGGGATGATGAGCACGGCTGGTCCAACAACGGGATTTTCAACTTCGAGGGGGGCTGTTATGCCAAGGTCATCCGCCTCTCGCCGGAGGACGAGCCGGAAATCTACGCCTGCACGGAACGGTTTGGCACGATTCTCGAGAACGTCGCCTACGACTCGGTGACCCGCCGGGTCAACCTCGATGATGACTCCCTGACGGAGAACACCCGGGCCTCCTACCATATCACCCAGCTTGAGCGGGCCGTCATCCCTGGTATTGGGGGCCATCCTCAGAACGTGGTGATGCTCACCTGCGATGCCTTCGGGGTGCTGCCGCCCATCGCCAAGCTCACCCACGAGCAGGCGATGTACCACTTCCTGCTGGGCTATACGGCCAAGGTGGCCGGCACCGAACGGGGCCTCGGCGATGAGCCCCAGGCGACCTTCTCCTCCTGTTTCGGGGCCCCCTTCATGGCGCTCCATCCCACCGTGTACGCCAATATGCTTGGTGAGAAGATCGCCAAGCACAAGGCGACCTGCTGGCTAATCAACACGGGCTGGACCGGCGGGCCCTACGGGGTTGGCAGCCGTATTCAGATCGGCTATACCCGCGCCATGGTGGATGAGGCTCTAAGCGGCCGGCTGGTCGATGCCCCCACTACGGAAGACCCCATCTTCGGCCTCCACGTGCCTGAGAGCGTCAACGGCGTACCCTCGGAGCTTCTGAGCCCTCGCTCCTCGTGGTCAAGCCCCAAGGGCTACGACGAGAAGGCCCGGGAGCTGGCGGGTCGCTTCCGGGAAAACTTCTCCCCCTACGAACCCGACGTCTCAGAGGCGGTTCGCGCCGTGGGCCCGAAGGAGGGCTAGTCCCGGCCGAACGGCCCACACGACGCTCCAGCGCCCCCGAGAAGGTATCAATCCAACTGATTTTCTAGAAAAGAAGTGCGGTCTGGGAGGGACTCGTTGGGTGTAGTGTCCTGGGACTGCCTGCGCCCGCCCCTCAGGCGCTCTCGCCAGAAGCGGTACCGGTGGCCCCCGACGGCCGGAAGGCCGACGCCACCCACCCCTTCAGCGAGGCCGTCAGGGCAGCCCAGCGGCCCCCCTCGGCCTTGGCGCAGATGGCCACGACTTCCTCCACCGTCTCGGCCCACAGCAGCTGGGTGCGGACCATGGGGTCGCGAAGCAGCACGGCCAGCCCGTTTAGGAGCCGGAAGCCGGCCACCCGCTCGCCGGAAGGTATGAGGATGAGACAGACGAAGTGGACCACCGCTCCGGCGGGGCCGTGGACGGCGAGGCCGGCCGGGGAACGACCTAGGGCCAGGGTAAGGCGCTCAACCGCCTGCGTGACGGCGTGCACAATGGCGACCTCGTTGTCACCGACCGTCCCCTGACGACGCCCCCGCGCCAAGAGTTCCGCGACGGCTCCCTGGAGATCGACAACCCCTTCGGCGCCACCCAGCGCCTCGCCCAGTTCCTCGATCGCTTGGGCGAGGTCACCCGAGCGTAGATCGAGCTGGACGACCGCCTCCGATAGGGCTTTTGAAACCGTCATGAATCCAACATTTAAGGTGGGGGAGAGTCTCTATAGGAATCATACCCCTTCGGCCGACGGCACGCAAGGGGGCCGGCCCGATCCACTACAGGAAGCGGAATCAGACCAGAATGTCTGAGATGTCGAGGGCCTGGTCCTCGCTGGCCGCCAGCAGCACCGCACCGGTCACGGCGCGGTGGACCTCGAGGTTGAGGGGGGCCGGCACCAGCTCCCCCTCCTCGGCCAACGACGCAATCGCCTGAGCGGCGGCAACCTTCATGGCCGACGTGATGATGGGGGCCCGGGCCATGAGCACACCTTTGAACAGGCCAGGGAAACCCAGCACGTTATTGACCGACTTGCCGTCGGCTGCAAAGCGGGCTCCGGCGGCGAGGGCCTCGTCGGGCTCGATTTCCGGAACCGGGTTGGTCAGGGCCAATACGACCTGCCCGGGCCGGATATCGGCGGGCTTGATGAGACCTGGCATCCCCGTCGTGGCGACAATGATGTCGGACTCGGCCATGACGGTCTCGTAGGTTGCCCCGCCCCCGCCGAGACGCTCGAACCGCTCGACGGCGTCGGGCTGGACGTCCATGCCCAGAAGCGCTTTCACCCCGTAAGCCGACAGAATGGACGCGATGCCGGTGCCCGCCGCGCCCAGGCCGATTTGGCCCACGACGGCATCGTGAAGGTCCATCTCCACGTAGCGGCACGCATTCAGCAGGCCCGCCAGCACCACGACGGCGGTGCCGTGCTGATCGTCGTGCATGACGGGGATTGGCAGGCGCCGCTGGAGCTCCTCTTCGATGATGAAGCACTCAGGGGAGCGGATGTCCTCGAGGTTGATGGCCCCGAAGGTCGGGGCGATGGCCACGACGGTCTCGATGACCACCTGGGGGTCGTGGGAATCGACGAGAATGGGCACCCCGGAGAGGCCCACGAGCTTATCGAGGAGGACAGCCTTGCCCTCCATGACGGGCATGCCCGCAACGGGGCCGATGTCTCCGAGCCCCAGGACGGCGGTCCCGTTGGTCACAATCGCCACGGACGAGTGGATCGTGGTGTATTCGCGGGCCAGCTCAGGCTCGTCGTGAATCGCCCAGCAGACCCGGGCGACCCCAGGCGTGTATATGTCGCGCAGGTCCTCGGGGGAGTCGACGGAAACGGTGCTCGTCGTGCGAATCTTGCCAGCCTGGTGGCGGTCGAAGACCCGGTCCTTGACGGCCTGCAGCTCGACCCCTTCCACAGTCTGGATCAAGGCCAGCAGATCCTTGAGTTGGTTTTGGTCTTTGACCAGCACGGAGATGTCGCGCGTAATATAGTCTTTGCCGAAGCGGAGGACTTTGATGTCGCCGATGAGGCCCCCCGCCTCGCCAATGCGCACCCCCAACTGGCCAAGCAGGCCCGGGGTGTTGAGAATCTTGACCGTCAGGACCTTATGGTGCTCCATTCGCATCACGTCTCTTCCTCACCTCGACCCTAGAGGGTGTGGGTCAAGCTAAGATGCAGATTCTAGCACGAGAGCGGCCAGAAATGCTACATGGTGAAAAGACGGCAGTGCCAATGGGGCCGTCATCGCTCAGGGCGCCTTGGCACCGCCACCCCCCTCAGCTATAATGGGCCGCACCACCACCGGGAGGGTCGAGCCATGACCGACGCCGCTTCGCCCGATCGCCGGAGCGTGCAATGCCCATGCTGTCAGGCCACCCTGACCATTGACCAGACGACCGGTGCCATCCTCCATGCCGAGCCCGCCAAGGCCACAACCGCCCCAGAGAGCCTCGGCTCGGCGGTCGAGGCCCTGAAGGCTCAGGAGCAGGCCCGCCGAGAGCGGGTCCGCCAGCGAACCGAGGAGGAAAAGCACCGCAAGGAAATTCTGGCCAAGAAGGTCGAGGAGGCCCGCAAGCAGGTGAAAGACCTCGAAGGGCCTCCGCCCCGGCCCTTTGACTTCGACTAACCCCGAGAGGCTGCCTGGCCCGCATCGACGCCCAGGCCTTGATGGGCAAGGGAGGCGACGATCAGCGCCGCCCGAGCGTCCGAGGCCCCGCCGGGCCGGCCGCCCGAGGAAAGAATGATGAATCTTCGGAGAGCCACATTCGATATGAACTTCAAGAGGGGCGTCGAACCGATGCCCGAAGAGATCACCGGCCCCATCGTCGGGATGTTTCTCATCACCCGTTACAGCTACGAAATCGTCTGGCTGGAGGAGGAGGCCACCCCGCCGAAGTCGAAGGCCAAGGGTAGCTCGTAGCGAAACGAAAGCCCCCCGGATAGCCTCTGTCGCGATTGGACCGAGTTCCCGCCTTAGGGCTCAGGGTACCAGAATCACTTTGCCCGTTGTCTGGCGGCCTTCGAGGGCGCGGTGCGCCTCGGCGGCCTCGCCCAACGGATAGGTCCTATCTATCCGCAGCCGAAGCTCGCCGGTGGCCACGGCGTGGAGCACCTCTCCAGCCCGTTCGAGAAGCTCGCCGCGCTCGGCCATGTAGTGGCCCAGACCCGGCCGGGTGAGGAAGAGCGAGCCCCCCGTCGACAGGACCGCCAGGTCGGTGGGAGGGACGGGCCCGCTCGACTGCCCATAGAGCGCAAGCATGCCGCGGGGCCGAAGCGACGCGAGGCTCCCCTCGAAAGTCGTCTGGCCCACCGAGTCGTAGACGACGTGTACGCCCCGGCCGTCGGTCAGCCGCCCAGTCTCCTCGGCGAAATCGGCCTCAGTATAGAGGATCACATGATCGGCGCCCGCCTCGCGTGCCAGGCGGGCCTTCTCCTCCGTCGAGACTGTCCCGATGACCGTGGCCCCGAGCCGCTTCGCCATCTGGACGAGCAGCAGCCCGACGCCACCGGCCGCCGCATGGACCAACACCGTCTCGCCGCCGGTTATAGGATAGGTGCTCTGGGTGAGGTACTGGGCCGTCATGCCCTGGAGCATGGCGGCCGCCCCGCTCTCGGCGTCAAGGCCCTCTGGCAGCTGGACGAGCTTCCAGGCGGGCACGACGGCCGCCTCCGCGTATGAGCCCTGCTCCATGGCGTAGGCCACGCGGTCGCCCACCTCCACCTCGTAGACCCCCTGGCCCACGGTCTCGACCACCCCTGCGGCCTCCATCCCGGGGGTGAAGGGCAAGGGGCTGGGGTAGAGGCCGGTACGGTGGTAGATGTCGATGAAGTTCACCCCGATGGCCTCAACGGTAAGGCGGGCCTCGCCTTCGCCGGGCTCGGGCGCAGAGACTTCCTCTAGCTGCAAGACCTCGGGGCCTCCGAACTGGTGTATGCGAATGGTGCGCATCGGTGTCGCTCCCCCCATGACAAACTATCTAGATGACCCCTCGAGGAATCGTAGCACGTCCAGGCAACGTGGGGAAGGCGCCCGACCGTGGTACGGTCGCCTGGGGAGCGAACGTCACACCAGGGGGTCCCGCCCCTACCTGACGACTCGACCGTGTGGTAGGCTTGCCGCGATGGACAAGGGCACTGTCTTCTTCCCCGACCCCCACCTCGTCGGGACCCCCGGCGACTGGGGCCTCGCCTACGAGGAGGTCTGGTTCCAGGCCTCCGACGGGGTGGAGCTCCACGGGTGGTTCGCGCACGCTTCGGCTCCGGCCGAGGCGCCGGCGACGCTGCTTTGGTTCCACGGCAACGCCGGCAACATCAGCCACCGGCTGGAGAACCTGGCGCTGCTCCACCGCCAGGTCGGCTGCGCTGTCTTCCTGTTCGACTACCGCGAGTACGGTTTGAGCGGCGGGTCCATCACCAAGGCGGGGACCTTCCTCGATGCCGAGGCGGCCTACGAAGAGGCCGTCGAGAGAGCCGATGGGGGCGCCGAGCGACTCGTGCTCTTCGGCCGCTCCCTGGGCACAGCTCTGGCCGTCCACCTGGCGGTCCAAAAGCCTTGCGCTGGAGCCATCCTCGAAGCGGCCTTCACCTCGACGGACGACATGCGAGCCCTCTACGGGCCGTTTCTGCCGCCGCCGACCCCGGGCGAGGTGGCCTACGACACGCTCAGCCAGATAGAGCACGTCTCAGCGCCGGTGCTCTTCATCCACGGCACCCACGACGCCGTCATCCCCCCCGCCATGGCTCAAACCCTCTACGAGCGGGCCCGCGAGCCCAAACGCCTCTACTGGGTCGAAGGCGCCGACCACAACGACACCTACTGGACGGGAGGCGAGTCCTACTTTCAGACCATCGCCGAGTTCATCCGGACGTGTACGGCAGACTGAGCGGCGAGGTTTGCCCTGGCGGTGGAAATATGCTACAAGACCGTTACCGTTAAGAGTGCGAATTCAAGGAGATCACGCGTTGGACGCCCCCGCAACCAACCCCCGCCCCATAGTTCTGGTCGTCGACGACCTCGAGGACAACCGGGACCTCCTGAGTCAGTGGCTTGATCGCTACGAATTCCAGGTGATGACCGCCGCCAGCGGCATGGAGGCGTTCGAGCACCTGGACTCGGCGTCGGTGGACCTCATATTGCTCGATATCCAGATGCCCACCATGGACGGCTTCGAGTTCCTCCGGCGGCTTAGAGGCCACGATCAGTTCCGCTGCATCCCGGTCATCTGCATAACAGCCCACTACAAGGATCCGTCCCACATCGCCCGCGGCCTCACCTTCGCCTCGGGCTACTTCACCAAGCCCTACGCCTTCCACGACCTGCTTATGAAAATAGAGGTGGTGCTCCAGACACGCCGGCCCGCCGCCGAGGCGCACTCCCACACACCTTGGGAGCCCCCACTGCCCGGGACCGCCGAGCCGGCCTAAGCCTCTCTGTCTTCGCCCAACAGACGAATCCCCTTCGATCCTGCTCCGTCTTAAAGGAAACGTGTATGGGGCGTGATAAGGATGAATGCTACGCGCGGCTGTCCCAAACGATGTCGGGTGAGCCTTTTTGCTTGTTTTCGTAGCGGGCCGCCACGAAGAGGGCGTCTGAAAGCCGGTTCAGGTAGGTGACCACAAACGGCCCGACCGGCTCTTCGCGGGCCAGGGAGACGACCCGTCGTTCGGCGCGCCGGCAGACGGCCCGGGCCACATGCAGCGCGGCCGCCCCGGGGCAGCCGCCGGGGAGGATGAAGTTCTCCAGGGGCTCAAGGTCCTCCGATAGCTCGTCCATGAGCGCTTCGAGCGCCTCGACGTGGCGGGCCTCGATGGTCGGGCCCCGATAACGCTCCTTATCCTGCTCGGGGATGCACAGATCCGCGCCGAGATGCAACAGATCATTCTGAGCGGAGGAGAACGCCTCGTCGAGGCGCGCATCGAGCCCGCAGGACAGGGCCACCCCGAGACACGAGTTGAGCTCGTCCACATCCCCGTAGGCCTCGATCCGCAGAGAATCTTTGGGCACCCGCTTGCGGGAGCCGAGGGCCGTCGTCCCGTCATCCCCCGTCCGCGTGTAGACTTTCGTAATCCTGGGCATCTCTGCCTCGCGGTTCCCGCGTCCAGCCCCCTTTTCAGGGGGCGCCTCAACCCTCGCCCCTTAAGGTACATGGCCGGCGGCGCACCGTCAAGCGCCGGGGGGTAAACCTTCGCTCCGGGTCGGTGGTCACGGCCAGACGAGCTTCTCTGTCTCGGCGCCCTCTAGGGCCATCGAAACGAGGCCATCCACATCGAGGGGGGCCTCGGCGGCCTCGAGCTGCTCGAGCGTGGAGCGAGTGGCGGGGCGATTCGGCATGAGGAAGCTGCAGCAGTCATCGTGCGGCTGGATGGAGACCTCGTAGGTCCCGATCGCCCTTGCAATACTGATAATCTCCTGCTTGTCCATCCCTATGAGGGGTCTGAAGATGGGTGTCGTGGCGGCGGCCTCGATGGTGGAGAGGTTCGCCAGCGTCTGAGAGGAAACCTGCCCGAGGCTCTCTCCGGTCACCAGCGCCGAGGCCCCATCCTGTCGGGTAATGGCCTCGGCAATCCGCACCATGAAGCGCCGATAGAGAATGATGCGAAGGGGGGCCGGGGTTTCCGCCACGATGCGCTGCTGGACTTCGGCGAAGGGCACCAGCGCGATCGTCGCGCGGTACTGGAAGCGGGTCAGCAGCCGGGCGATCTCGACCACCTTGTCCACCGAGGCCCGGTCGGTGTAGGGGTAGGAGTGGAAGTGAACGAAGTCCACCTGGCAGCCGCGCTTGAGCATGTAGTAGGCCGCAACGGGCGAGTCGATGCCGCCCGAGAGCATACAGACCACCCGGCCCGCGATCCCCACGGGGAGTCCACCCGGCCCGAGTTGCCGCCCACAGGCGACGAGCGCCGTGCCCGAGACGATCTCGATAACCACCGTCAGCTCCGCCGCGTCCGAGAGGTCGACCGCCGCACCGGTGGCGGCCTGGATGCGGGTCCCGATGTGAGCGTTCAGATCGGGGCTTTTAAGCGGAAAGGTTTTGTCGGCCCGCTTCGTCTGCACCCGGAAGCTCTCGAATGTGTGGGGGGCGATGGCCTCGTCCACCGCCGCTTCGATGTCTTCGAGCGTTGCTTCGACCCGGTGCGCCGGAGAGAAGTTGACCACCCCGCAGACCCGCCCGAGGCGGTCGCGGACCTCCTCCCAGGGGCTCTCAGGCGCCAGGTCCACAAGGAGGCGGCCGTAGAGCTTTCTGACCGCCTTTATGTGGAGGCCGCTCAACGCCCGGGCGATGTTGTCGATGAGGGCCTTCTCGAAACGCGGTCGGTTCTGACCCTTCAGGCCCACCTCGCCGTAGTGGACCAGCACGTGGTCGAACCTTCTGGCCTGCTCAACCCGCCGTTCCATAAAGACATGGTAGCACAGGACGGCTCGAGCCGACAGGCCGGCCCACGTATCCAAGGGCCCCTGGCCGGAGGTCTCCCACAAATAGTATAGTAGGTATGGGAGCGCCACGGCGCGCCTCACGAACGGGGGCCCCTGCCATGACCCACCGATTCACCCTCCTGCTGGGAGGATTGTGCCTCGCCCTGCTTGTGCTGGCCGGCTGCAAAGCCCGCGGCCTGTTAACGGGGAGGACCGACCTCGAGGCCCAGTGGAACTTCGAGGACGTCCAGTCGCTCGTCTTTGCCAACCAGCAATGGGAGCGGGAGTTCTCCGCCCTTGCCACCGACGCCGAGGCCCTCTATCTCGTAAGCGAGCGGGCGGGCAAGGTGCTCCGGCTCGCCTACCCAGTCGGCCCCGAAAGCGAGTTCGAGGAGCGGGCCCTCTGGCGGCGCAAGGGGGCGGAGTACGAGGGGGCCGCCATCCTTGGGGACCGTCTCTACCTCATCGATGAGCACTCCGACCGGGCCACGAACGTCTTTCCCGCCCTGGTCACGCTCTCGCTTCAGGACCCCGCCGAGCCGCTCTCGGTCCGGCCGATTCGCTGGGAGGGGCTTGACTGCGACGGGGGGCGCTGCCTCGAAGGGCTCGCCGTCGTGGACCAGACGGTCTACCTCCTTGACGAGCGCGACCACCTGCCGGGAGGGGGGTGCACGAGCCGGCTCTACGTGACGACATTGAACGCTCTGGAGACCGGCGCGCCAGCCCCTACCAGAACGATCGACCTGGCCTTGCCCGATTGCGATTGGCGCTACAGCGCCCTCCATGCCGCAACGGTCGGCCGACGCACCTACCTGTTGGCCCTGAGGACGTATTGCGTGTGGAACGCCGAGATCAAATCGTGCGACGAGGACGCCTACGTCGTGGAGCTTCTCGACCCGGCGGCCACGCCCACCGTTGTCTCCTCGTACCGCTTTCCCGAAACCACCGCCAATTGGTGGCGTATGGCCAACGTCAGCCGCAACTTCGAGGGGATCGCGCTCGGCCCCGACGACGCCCTCTACCTCGTCTCCGACAACCGATGGAGCCTCGACCGACAGCCAAAGACGCTGCTGCTCCGAATCCCCCGGCGCTGAGCTTTCGGCCGAGTATTTCCTTCTTCGAGGCCCAGCCGGGCCTTGACCCCCGGGGCATGTGAATTCAAGAGTGAGAAGGGGGAAAAAGATCGGGCCGACCCTCCCCGTCCCATGGAGGGCCGGCCCGCTGCAATAGCTACGGCTCGGCGCTAGGGCTTGATGCTGAGCCGATGCAAGACCTTCCGGTCGATGCGCCCTGTCGCCTTAAGCCCCACCTGGCGCTGGAAGCGCTTGACGGCCCGGGCCGTCTGGCGGCCGTAGACGCCGTCGGCCGACCCCGGTCGGTATCCGATTAGGGCCAGCCGCTGCTGGACTTCCTTGACGTGAGTCTTGGTCGGCCTCCAGCGCTTGGCCCGACGTGGCTTCCGCACGCGCGGTGTGCGAGCCACCGACTTCTTCGACCACCCATTGTCGGCATCCATCCCGAGGCTCGTCATCAGCCGACGGTCGATTCTTCCTGTCGGGTGCAAGCTCACATCGCGCTGGAAGCGCTGGATGGCCTTGGACGTCCGGCGCCCCAGACTTCCATCGACCTTCCCGATGGGGTAGCCCTGACGCTTGAGGCGTCGCTGCACCTCTCGAACCAGGGACCGCGTCACCCGCACGGGCGAGGCGTCCCGCCGCTTCAAGCGCTCGGTCCGCACCGAGGGCGTGGGCTTCGGTGCGGTTTTCTCAACGACCGCCGAAGGCGCCGGGGCCGACGGAGGCCCATCCTTGGGATGGAACGCCGCCGGGCGAGAGCCGGGGACGGCCTGGGACAGCCCCTCTTCACGAACCGGCATGCGCAGCGGCACACGCCGACGGACGGACGTCGGACCGGGCCTCGGCAACGTCGTGTTGGACGCCAGCCCCGTCGACGCAGTCCGATAGAGCGGGGGAGGATCGGCCGGACCCGATGAGGATGCGGCGGCGTACTGCGCACGCGGCGGGCTGTAGCCCCTCGCTGCGGTCCGCGAGCCGATGGAGGTGTACGGAGAGCCGGAGCCGCGGCTGGCATAGAGGGCCGGGCGGGCGTAGGCCTGCGGCGGCTTCACCGAGGAGGACATCGCCGGCGCGGCCGATGCCGCGTAGGGCCTCGACAGATTCCTCATCGAGGGCGCGGAAGCGTAGCGGCTCGCGACGGTTCGGCTCGCCGCAGGCGGGGCCGCCGCCACCTGGGGCGCGGGCGGCTGCGCTTCGGCCTGAGACATGATCATGACCTTCGCGGGTCGCAGACCGCGGGCGACCTTCCTCGCACCGGCCGGCTTAGAAGCAAAGCCCCAGCCGTGGCGGACCGGAAAGAGAACCAGGGCCCGCTGCCTGGAAGCGAGCTCTGTACGCTGAATCTCCTCGGCCTCTTCCTCTTTCTTCATCTCCGCCAGGATGGCGTTGATGTCATCCGGCGGGATGGAATCTTTCTTGTCCAAGAGGTCGGGGGCACGCGGTTGATCGTTCCTGTTGAGCAGCGTGGATATCACCGCTCTGCCCCTGCGGTTGTCGACCACGGCCCCGACAAAGTCTCCCCGCTTGCCCGTGCCGTAGTCGTTGCGAAGCACATAGAGCGTGGCGTGGGTAATGTTCTTGAGCCTCACGTTGGTGCGCTCGTCGATGAGCGTAGTGCCCTGGCCGACCCCGGTCACCTCGAGCGCGGTGAAGGCGGGTGAGCCGGCGCACGCGCCCCCCCACGTCGGGACAGAGGGCGGCCCGGAAGGTTTGGTAGAGGCGGCTCGAGGGGTCGCTGCCCGCATAGGCGGGCTTCACGAGCGGCCTTAGCGTCTTGACGTGGCCGATGTTCTCGAACTTCGTCACCCGCAGGTGTTGGGCGTCGAGATTCGCATCGAGCGAGAGGGTGACGTGCTGCCTGTGGCGGTCGAGACGGCTGGTCAGCCAGTTGAGGCCGAAGAGAAACATGGTCATGGGCTCGTCGAGGTAATCGCGGTAGTCGAAGTTGCACTTCTGGCCGGGCCCGGTCCGGGCGCAGGTCAGGACGTTCTTATCGCATGCCAGGGTGCCCATGAAGCTGCCAGTCCTGGGCCGGCGGGGATCGCCCCCCATGAAGCCCTCGCGGTAGGTGAAGTAGAACCCCTCGTCCTGATACTTGCAGGCCCAGCTCAGGCGCTGGGCGTTGCCGTATTTGTGCGAGTACGACAGGGCGTCCTTGTTGAAGGTAAGCCTGATGGCCTGGGTTTCGGGGTTGATCCGAAGCTCATCGCCCGGCTTCTTAATAATGTTGCGAACCACGCAATTGTCCCGGTTCGCATCGCAAATCTTGAAGCGGACGGGAAAGGTCGACGACTCGTCCGGCTCGACCAACCCCACCTTGGCTTCTTTGTTCTTAGCGATGTCCCGGCGGATTTTGTAGACCAGCTCGCCCGTGTTCGGGTCTTTCTTAAAGAGGAAGGACGTGGTCTTGCCATCTTCGCTGCCGCCGAAGATGAAGCGCTTGCCGCTCTCGTCGATGTACTCGAAGACGGCCTCGGTTGTATACTGGGAGAGGTCCTGGTAGGGAAAGAGCGCCCGGTAGAGCTCCATATTGCGGTTGCGCACCCCCGTCTGGTCGGGCTTCAGCTCGAGGAAGCCGTCCGGGGTCATGCTCGCCTCAACCGAGGAGCCGTCAACGGTGATCAGGCCCGCCAGCCCGCCGTCGCGCCCGCCGCTTATGGCGAAGACGGATCGGCCGTTCTGGATGCCGTAGACCAGCGGCGGCTTTCCGGCCAAGTCATCGGGGGTCAGGATTTCGTCCACTTGGCCGCCGTGGCGCTGGAAGTCCGCCAGGGCATCGACCAGCGACCCGCCGATGGTCAGCCTTTTTTGAGGCTGAGGAAACCAGGACTGAGCCGAGGCGGGTGGAGCGGACGTCGCGAAAACCAGGAAGGAGCTGATCAGAAGAAAGAAAACCGTTCGTCTCATAGCCATCGCCCTCTTTCCGAACCGCCGGGTCCGGATTCTTAGGGTGGACTCTTTGTGCTATGAGGCGCGAACAGTCTCGGTACGAAGCATATTATACATACTTGCACTCTATCTGACAAGAGGATGTCAACCATTTTCTAGAAAATTTCTTACTATCATATAACGTAATATTATACGGGGGTTTAGCGGGATTTGGGGGATTGCTTTTGGTGTCCTGATAAGAATCGAACCCCTTCTCGGCTATGCCCGATGACTCGTCCGGGATGGAGGTTGTTCTTCTCGAACGCCACGGGCCTTCCGGCCCCAACTCCGGTGCCCGGTGTGGTCCGAGAGCCGCTCTCCGCCCGCTGAGGTTGTTATCCACAGATGTGGAGAATCTTGTGGATAACCCCTAAATATTGTATCCTCCCGAGAGGAAGCCACAGCCCATTGGGGCTTCATCCCTTCGGGTGAGGAACGCGCGGGTGGGGAAAGCCCGCCGTAGGGAGTTCACACCATGCCGCCCACGAGGCCGCCGGCCTTACAACGGGGAGACCGCGTGGCCCTGGTCGCCCCCGCCGGGCCCGTCTCGCGACGGGCCCTGGGCCAGGCCCGGTCCGCCCTGCGCGCCCTCGACCTGGACGTGGAGACCATCGGTGAGCCGACCGCCAGGCTCCGCTATCTGGCGGGGCCCGATGAGGCGCGTGTCAAAGCCCTCCACGAGGCCTTCGCCGACCCCGAGGTGCGGGCCATCCTCGCCCTGAGGGGCGGCTACGGCACAACCCGGCTTCTGCCGCTGCTCGACCTTGAACTCATCCGGGCCAACCCGACCATCTTCATCGGCTCAAGCGACGTAACGGCGTTGCTCACCGTGCTCACCCAGCAGGCGGGCCTCGTCGCCTTCCACGGACCCGGCGCCGCCGACGCCTTCTTTCGGCAGGCCGACCCGGCCGTGCTGGAGCGCTTCTGGCGCCTGGTCAGCGTCCCCAAGCCACTGGGACAGGTCCGTCCCGGGGAGCTTCGGGCCCTGCGGGGGGGACGAGCCCGAGGCCGCCTCGTCGGGGGCTGTCTCTCCTTGCTGGCCGCCACCTCCGGCACTCCCTGGCAGCTCGAGGCCCAAGGCGCCGTCCTCTTTCTCGAAGACGTGGGCGAGGCCGCCTACCGAATCGACCGGATGCTGACCCAGCTCGACCAGACCGGGGCGATCGAGGGGGTCGTGGCCGTCGTGGTGGGCGAGATGGTCCGCTGCCGGGTGCCCCGGGGCGAGGCCTGGAGCCTCGACGACGTCCTCCTCGACCGCCTCGGCCCGCTGGAGGTGCCCATCCTGGCGGGGTTCCCGGCGGGCCACGGCCGAAACGAGGTGGTCCTGCCCCTCGGGGTCGAGGTGGAGGTCGACGCCGAGGCGGGTTCACTCACGGTCCTAGAGGCCGCCGTCTCATGAAAGGTTTCGAGGCTCCCGCCACCGTGCTGCGCGAAGCCGCCGACTCAGGGGTCTTCCCCGGCGCCGTGGCGCGGGTCGGGGTCGGCGGGGAGCTGATTTGGGAGGAGGCCGTCGGATGGGCGGCCCTCGCCCCGGCCCGAAGAGCCGCCACGGTGGAGACCGTCTACGACGTGGCCTCGGTCACCAAGGTCGCCGCCACCGCCTCGGCCGCCTGTCTACTCGTCGGCAGGGGAGCCCTGGGGCTCGATGACCCGGTCGGGAAGCACCTCTCCGGCTGGCCGGCGGACAAGGCCCCTGTGACCGTCCGCCACCTGCTTGGCCACACGGCGGGCTTCGCAGGCTGGAAGGCCTACGGGCGGATGTGGCTCGAGGTAGACGACCTCAAGGGTCACGAAGCGCGCCCGTCGTCGTCCTCGCGGGCCTGGATGCTCGAGACCATCGTGGGCGACGACCTCATCGCCGAGCCAGGCACCGCGTGCACATACTCCGACCCAGGCTACATAGTGCTCTGGGAGCTGCTGGAGCGCATCGTCGGCGAGCCCCTGGATGTGTGGCTCTCCCGGGAGCTTTTCGGGCCCCTGGGGATGGACGCCACCGGGTTCGTGGACCTGACCACCGAGGGGTCCCCGCCCGCCTCAAGCGAGCGCATCGCGCCCACCGAGGATTGCCCGACCCGTGGCCGTCCGCTCTGCGGCGAAGTCCAGGACCTCAACGCCTGGGCCCTGGGCGGGGTGGCGGGCCATGCGGGGCTCTTCACCACGGCGGCCGACCTCCACCGCCTCGGGGCCGCCTGGCTCGCGGCCGTCAAGGGAGACGGCGAGGGCCCCTTCAACCCCGACTCCGCCCTGGAATTTTTTCGCCTTCAGCGGCCCGATCTCGACAGCCCCTTCGCCCTAGGCTGGGACAGCCCCCAGGGCGAAGGCTCCCTTGCCGGCCAAAGGCTCGGCCCGTCCGCACGGGGCCACTGGGGCTACACCGGCTGCAGCCTCTGGCTCGAGCCCACCCGCGGGCTCGTCATCGTCCTGTTGACGAACCGGGTCCACCCTCACGACACCCCGCCCGAGGAGATGTCGGCCCTCAGGCCCCGCCTCCACGACGCCGCCGTGGCCGCAGCCGAGGAGGCCCTTGGGTGAAGCGCCCCCCCCTGCCTTCGGCTGAGGGCGTCGGCCATGTCCACCTTATCGCCGTCGGAGGAACCGGCATGGGGGCCCTGGCCGGGCTCTTCGCGCAGACGGGCCGCCGGGTCACCGGCAGCGACGGGCCCCTCTACCCGCCCATCAGCGAGTTGCTTCGCGACCTCAAGATTCCCGTGGCCGAGGGCTACCGGCCCGAGCACCTCTCGGGGCGGCCCGACCTCGTGGTGGTCGGCAACGCTGTGGGCCGAGAGAACCCCGAGGCCCAGGCGGCCTTCGAGCTCGGCCTGCCGGTGGCCTCCATGCCCGAGGCCCTCGCCCACTACTTCATCGGCGAGCGCCATTCCGTCGTCGTCGCCGGCACCCACGGCAAAACGTTCACGGCGAGTCTCGTGGCCTGGATGCTCGAGACGGCGGGCAGGAAACCGGGATTCCTCATCGGGGGGATTCCGAAAAACTTCGGCGTCAACTTCGCCGCAGGCGGCGGGGAGATCTTCGTCGTCGAGGGCGACGAGTACGACACGGCCTTCTTCGACAAGGGCCCGAAATTCCTCCACTACAGGCCCCGCACCCTCCTGGTCACCTCCATCGAGTTCGACCACGCCGACATCTATCCCGACCTGGAAGCAATCGAGGCGAACTTCCACCGGCTACTCGAGCTGGTTCCGGCCTCGGGCCTTACGGTGCTCTGCGCCGACGACCCCCGGGTCGTCCTGCTTGCGGCCTCGGCTCCGTGTCGGTCCGAGACCTACGGGCTCGGGCCGTCGGCCCTCTGGCGGGCCGAGGAGGTCCGGGTGAGCGAGGAGGGGACCAGCTTCCGCGTCGTCCGCGACGGGGAGCCCTACAGGCCGTATTGGTGGAGCGCGCTCGGGCGCCACAACGTGCAAAACGCGCTCGGCGCCATCGCGGTGGCCCACGAGGTTGGGCTCACCTACGACCAGGTGAGCGCGGCGCTGAACAGCTTCGCGGGGGTTAGGCGACGCCAGGAGACCCTGGGCGAGCCGGGCGGAGTGCTAGTCGTAGAAGATTTCGCCCACCACCCGACTGCCGTCCGCTCCACCGTCTCGGCCGTGAGGGAGCGCTACCCCGACCGTCGCCTCTGGGCGGTGTTCGAGCCCCGCACCAACACCTCCCGCCGGCGGGTCTTCCAAGACGCCTACGCCGAGAGCTTCGAGGGGGCCGACCAGGTGGTCGTCGCCGCCGTCCACCGCGCCGAAGCCCTCGAGCCCGAGGAGCGCTTCGACCCGGAGCGATTGGCTGCTGATCTTTCTACCAGAGGCATCGCTGCACGCTCTATCCCAGAGGTTGAGGACATCGTGGAGACCATCGCCTCCGAGGCGGCCGAAGGCGACGTGGTGCTCATCATGTCCAACGGCGCCTTCGGCGGCATCTACGGCAAGCTCTTGGAAACGCTGGAGGCGCGGGGATAGACGTAAGCGACACACAAGACACCGCCCCCGGCCGGGGGGCATGGGCTTGCACCAGCGGCCGGGGGTGGTGGTGGGCGGGGATGTCAAGTAGGCCTGGGCGGCCGTGTCGTGCTATTTACGCCGCCGCTCGTGTAGCTTCTTTCGGATGTCCCGGTGGAACTGCTTCCGGAAGAGGACGTACTTGGCGTAGCGGCGGGTGCCTAGAATCTGGAGCACCTCGGCCCCGCGGTCGGCCCTGATCCGGTGGCGGCGGTCGCGAACACTATCGTACTCGCTAAGGATCGCCTTGAGCTCGGCTTCCGGCGCATCCCGGTCCACGGCGGCCCGCAGCTTCTCCGACACCGCCCTTCGCTCCTTGTGCAGGGCACGGAACTGGTCCCGGAACCGGTCGAAGGACTGGGTCATCTTCTGACGGGTCGCCGAGTCGAGCTGTATCTCCTCGACGAGCCGCTCGAGGAAGGCCGCGCGAATCCGCTCCCTGCGCTGCTCCCAATCCTTCCCCTTCATGGCATGGGACGCCCGGCCCTTATCCGACGGGACCTGGGCGGCGCCAGCAGCCGGCATAACGACGATGGCCAAGGCCGCTGCCATTCCCATAATCCAACTTCGTCGCATTGGTTGTTTCCTCCTTCTGGAGGGACTCCCTACACCTGGTACGGTTGAATCCATTGACTGTCTCATATCGTTCTCAGAAGCCTATTCAGCTCGTCGGCCGGCAGGGCCTCCAGCGCCCTCAACGTCTCGGCGTCCACAGGCTCGGCCTCCAGCAGGTCTCCGCCCTCGCCCTCCATGGCCATGGCCTCGGAGAGGACTTCGAGCTCATCGACCGACAGGCTCGCCAGGATGCTCGCCCGATTGGGCCCGAAGAGGTACGGCCTCATGGTGAGCGAGAAGCCCATCACGCAGACCAGCACGACCGCCGCGGTCGCCAGCGCCGGCTTCAGGCGCGGCAGCTCCCAGGCCTCGGCCAGCCACTCCCGGGCCCGATCGACGAAGCTGGGGGCCGCCTGCTCGAGGCGGGCCGCCCTCAAGACCTTCTGGAGCATCGTGGCCCAATTGGGCTCGACCTGCTCACCAAGGGCCGCGGGGCTGAAGGCCGCCCGCGTGAGTCTAAGCATCTCCGCCTCGGCCCGACACTCGCCGCAGGCCTCGAGATGGTGCTCGACGCCGGCGGCCTCGCTCGAGGCCAGAAGCCCGGCGAGCCACTCGGGCAATCGCTCATGTGTGGTCTGACAGCTCATCGGTCCTGCTTCTGCTCGGCAAGAACCATGGTCCGCAGGTTCTTCACCGCGTGGTGGTAATTGCTCTTTGCCGTGCCTTCGGAACACCGCATAATCTCGGCAATCTCCTTGAAGGAGACTTCCTCCACGACCCTCAGCAGAAGGGTCTCCCGCTGGCGCTCAGGCAGCTGGTCGATAACCCCCCGGAGGGCCTTGAAGTCCTCCGACGACGTGTTGGCGGCCGCCTCGGCCCGCTCCAGCCCCAGGTGTTCGGCGTAGCCTTCAGACTTGCGACGGGCCCGTTCGGCGTCGCGCATCGCGTTCTTGCACAGGTTGAGCGCAATCCGATACAGCCACGTCTGGAGGCTCGCCTGGCCGCGAAAGCGTCCGATGGCCCGATGGGCCCGAAGGAACGTCCGCTGGACGACATCCTGGGCCTCCTCCGGGTCCCGCATCCACCGCAAGGCCAGGTAGTAGATGCGGCGCTGGTTGCTCTCGACGAACTCGGCGAAGGCCACTTCATCGCCAGCCTTGAGCCGCCCCAGCAGGTTTGCTTCAGCATCCACGAATCCCTCCCACGTGGCTTTACCCCTTAGACCCTCAAAGGGCGAAGAGGTTGAATCCCCCCGGGCGGCGACGGCGGCCTGCTCGGGGAGGGGCCGGCGGCCCCCTACCGGCTGCGCAAGATCCGCAGGTACGCCAACTCGCGCGGTATCTCTTGGTCTTCGCAGTAGTTGTGGGCAGCCAGCACCTGGAGGTCCTTCAGCACCCGCTCGTCGCCCTCGAACAGGACCGTCTCGGAGCCCTTCTCGGAGAGAATCCAACCCACCTCCAGCAGCGCCATGACGCTCTTGGCGCTGTAGCGCTCCTGGCCGACGAGGACGTAGACGTCGGTGCCGAACTCGTTGACGATGAGCGAGACGTAGGTGGCCGGACGGGCGTGGAAGCCCAGCGGCTTTGGCAGGGGCAGCTCCACTCGCTCCATGTGGGCGTAGCTCGTCAACAACGCCTCGGCGCACCGGTTGGCTTTCTCCAGGTAGGCGACGGCGGCCTGGTAGAGGTGATTGATGGCGTGGTCGAGCAGCTCTCCCTTGTCCACAAGCTCACACATCCGTTTCTTGATGAGGTTGCGACGGATCGGGCCGAGGTGGCGCTCGTAGAAATGTGTGAGCCAGCGCAGCGCCTCCAGCAGGTGGAGGCTGGTCGCGCACGTTCCCCGCAGGCGGGGGAGACCGGCGTTCTCGGCCTCCAAGGCGGTGCGGCTCACGTAGGTGTCGTAATCGGACTGGACGCCCTGGAGAAGGTTCTTGATCTTCTGGACCTTCTTGACATCGAGCCTTGTGGGGATCACATCGAGGAGCTCATGGGGCGGGAGCCCTGGCTGGACCCCGAAGTCGCGGGCCAAGCCGTAGACCTTGCGCACATTGCGCACGAGCGCGAGCATCCGGGCATCGCCGTCCTCTACCTCGACCGGCTCGCTTGTGCGAGGCAGCGTGCCCGGCAGTCGAGCATCGGTGCTCGCCTGGGGCAGCGCCGCCGCCTCGGGAAGCGCCAGGCCCAGTTGCGTCGCCTCCCGACACGCCTCCTTGGCCAGCCGTTGCAACGACTCGTTGAGGAACGCCATGGTGGCCCCAAGCTCCTCGAGGAAGCGCCTGTCATCCTCGTCGAGGTGTTCCAGGTAGCGGCGCTCAAAGCGGTCCAGGATGTGTCGTACATGGAAGGACGCGATGCCTAGGTTGCGGACGGAGGCCACCTGTTCGGTGTGATATTCCCAGGCGGCGTTCTCCCGGGCGCCGTGGTCGTCGAGGTAGGTCTCGTACGCGCGCGCTTCGTTGAGCAGGGTCGAGTATTGGTGCTTTGTGTAGGGAGGTGAGGTGGCCAGCAGACCTTGGAGGATGGCAAGGAAGGGGCGTGAGGCGCTCTTGGCTTGCGCGCGGAAATCGTCGAGGTCGAACCCGCCTCCGTCGGTCACAGAATCACCCATGAACTTCACCTGGCGAGGGACAGGGAGGCGCACACCTTGGCCTTTCCTTATAGACCTTTACAAGGAAGGTGTCAAGCAGGGTGAGCCCAAAATCAAACGAGGCTGCCTGGGCCGTGGACTGCGAAGCACCCGGGCCTCGATGGGTAGTGTCCTAATTTGAACTGAACACCCACCACCCTGGAGCTTTCACGACGATCTCCTCGCCGTAGCCCGCCCGATGGGGCCTC
>JALLOF010000110.1 GCA_027717595.1 Nitrospinae bacterium AH_259_B05_G02_I21
CTCTCGATGCAGGTGGTCTTGCCCACACGCGGTGGGCCCGTAAGTAGGATCTTCGGGGCAGCGGCGTCCATCGGCGGCGAGCCTTCAGCGAGGGTGGAGATTACTGGACGGCCTCACCCGGTGGGGTCAGCTCCTGGCGGTGGTGCGCCGTGTGGGGGCCCCACCTTACCGCTCATGATTTCTTCCGCTTCCCACGCAGCTGCTCCCCCGAGGGCGCCTCGTCCAGGGGCAGGGTGCGGGGTGGATTCTTGGAGATCTTCCGGCGCCGCTCCTTACCCATTTTCCGCCGTTTGATTTGACGACGACGCGAGGTCCGTTGAGACGGGCTTGCCATCGCTCGCTCCCTCTCTTCTTATCCAGGTTGCTCAAGACGGCCAGGGAAGACCATCGGCAGGAGGCCTACCGACCGTGAAATTCCGCCTTCCGCTTCTCCAGGAAGGCCTTCGTGCCTTCGATGATGTCCTCGGTGCCGCAAAGCAGCCCGAAGCAATTGGCCTCGAGGTCGAGCCCCTGCTCCAGGGTCACATCCCCGGCCTGGCCGACGCACTCGAGGATCATCCGCACCGCGAGCGGGGGCTTGGCCGCCAGGGTGGCGGCGACGTCCCGCACCGTGGGCATGAGCTCCTCGGCCGCCACCACACGATTCACAATCCCCAGCCGATGGGCCTCATTGGCATCGATCATCTCTCCCGAGAGCACAATCTCCAGGGCCTTTCTCGCCCCGACGAGGCGCGTCAGGTGCTGGGTACCGCCCCAACAGGGGTTGAAGCCCAGGTTGATCTCGGGCTGGCCGAACTGCGCCCCCTCGGCCGCGTAGGCCAGGCTACAGGCATAGAGCAGCTCGCAGCCGCCACCCAGGCAGAAGCCGTTGACGGCGGCGATGACGGGCTTTCCAAGCCCAAGGACGAGGTCGATCAGCGGGCGGCCGAAAAGCGGGAGCGCCTCGCGGCCGTCCAGGGCCCCGCTTTGGACGATTTCGTGAATCTCATTCACGTCGGCCCCGGCGATGAAGGCTTTGTCCCCCGCTCCGGTGATGACTACAACCCGGACCGCCGCATCGTCCCGCGCCTCGGTGAAGGCAGCCTCAAGCTCCCCGACGGTGGCACGATTGAGGGCGTTGTAGACCTCAGGACGATTGACGGTGATGGTGGCGATGCCATCCTCCGCCTCATAGAGCAGATTTTCGTACGCCATTCCGGTCTCCTTTCTCCTTCGCGCGACAGCCCCGCGGCTCAGTGCGTCGAGGGGGAGACGCCCCCATCTTGCTCCATCATGGCCTTGAGCTCGAGGACCTCGGGCAAGATGCGCTCCACTTGGGCTTGCACGTGGCTGAATGCCTCCCGGGCATCGTCATCAGACCAGGCCTCGGGGCGGGCCAGGGCCCCCGTGGCGAAGCCGTGAATGCCCACGAGGGCCGCCTCCAGGGCCTCGATGTATTGGCGGAGCTCCTCCGGAGTAGGTGACGAGGACGGCTCAGCCACGGGCCACCTCCGTCGGCGCTCCAAGCCGGAGGGCCTGGGCAAGCTCCTCCAGGACCCTCGTCTTGGCCTCGGCCACGGAGCCGGACAGGCGACAGCCCGCCGCCTTGACGTGGCCGCCACCCTCGAAGCGCCTCGCCACCGCATTTACGTCGCACGGGCCCTTTGAGCGCAGACTCACACTTACGAGACCAGGCTCCTCTTCCTTGAGGAGGCAGGCCACCTCGACGCCCTCGACGCTCAGGGCGGCATCGACAAACCCCTCAGTGTCGAGTGGAGGGTCCGGGTGGGCCGCATAGAGCGCCTGGGGCACCGTCATGATGCTGACCCGCCCGTCCAGATGAAGCTCCAACGCCTCCAGGCACGAGCCCAGCGCCCGGAGGCTGGCGACGGGCCGCTCGTAAAAGATTGCGCGGCTTACGGCATGCGGGTCCACCCCGAGCCGAAGCATCTCGGCGGCGATGGCCACCGCCTTGGGCGAGGTGTTGGAGAAGCTGAACCTCCCCGTATCGAACACAATGCCTGTATAGATGAGGGTCGCCATCTCCCGGTCAATCGTCAAGCCGAGGTATCGCACCACGTCGTGGACGAGCTCCACGGAGGAACTCGCCTGGGGGTCGACACAGACCGCGCCGCCGAAGCCCGTATTCGATGGGTGATGGTCAATGTTCGCCACCCGCTCAAGCGGGGGCAGGAAGTCCTGGACGGGCCCCAGACGGTCCAGGTTCGGCGCATCCACCACCACCGCCGCCTCGGCCGAAAGCCCCGCTTCGAGGGCATCGGGGCCCTCGACGGACTCAATGCCCGGCAAGAATCGGTACGTCGCATCTGGCGCGGGATCGGGGATGATCACACGGCAGGGACGGCCAAGTTGCCGGCAGCACGCCGCGACCGCCAGGGCGGAGGCCAGAGCATCCCC
>JALLOF010000111.1 GCA_027717595.1 Nitrospinae bacterium AH_259_B05_G02_I21
CCGATGGGCGGCGCTCAACTTGCCCGCCTGAGGCGGGATCGGTGCCTACTATGGGCGGGACATCGAGCGGCGAGGGGAGGAAATCGACCACGGCGTCCATCAGGCACTGGACGGCCTTGTTGCGAAGCCCCGAGCCGCAAAGCACCGGCACGAGCTCGGCCTGAAGCGTCGAGCGCCTAAGGGCCGCCCGCAGCTCCTCCGGCGAGACCGGCTCACCGCCAAGGTAAAGCTCCAGGAGTACCTCGTCTCGCTCCCCGACGATCTCGATCAGCGATTCGCGGGCCGCCCGTGTCTCGCCCTCCATGGCCTCCGGGATCGGCTCGCTTCGATACTCGACCCCCAACAAATCGTCGTGCCACACGAGCGCCCGCATGGACACCAGGTCCACCACCCCGATGAATCCTTCGGCCTCGCCGATGGGAAGCTCCATGACGGCCGGAAGCGCGCCGAGCTTGTCCTTCATCTGATGCACTACGTGCCAAAAATCCGAGCCCACCCGGTCCATCTTGTTGACGAACGCCACTCTCGGCACGCCGTACTTGTTGGCCTGGTGCCAGACGGCCTCGCTCTGGGGCTCGACGCCTCCGACGCCGCAAAAAATCGCCACCGCCCCATCGAGCACCCTAAGCGAACGCTCCACCTCGATCGTGAAGTCCACGTGGCCGGGAGTGTCGATGAGGTTGATCGTGTGGTCGCGCCAGGGGAAGGTCACGGCGGCCGAGGTGATGGAGATGCCCCGCTCGCGCTCCTGGGGCATCCAGTCGGTGGTCGCCCTTCCGTCGTCGACCTCGCCGATTCGGTGTGTGGCGCCGGAGTAGAAGAGCATCCGCTCGGTGACTGTGGTTTTCCCGGCATCGATGTGGGAGATGATGCCGATGTTGCGAACCCGGGCGAGAGCGGCCTCGGTGAGCACGAAGGGTCTCCTCTCATGAGGCGGGGCATCGCGCTAGATGCCAGAAAATTAAGAGGCTACCTTATCACAACGCCCTTGGGGTGTCAACGACTTCGGCCAATGAAGGCCGCCTCCAACTGTGTATTCACGAACCATTCGGTACCCATGAATGCGGAACTTTTCTGCCGGATGGCTGGAGTTAGGATTTCCCGGGTATCTCCCTTCCGCCTTTGGGTTGCGAATAAGAGCCAGAAGACCCATATTTGAGATAATCACACTTATCCAGCCAAAGTGAATAAGTAGCAGAAAGCCGCGAAGCCGACCAGGTAGCGGAGGGTCCGTGAAGCGGAGTTGTAAGCCGAGTTGCATCCGCAAAGGGATAACCGACTTTTCTCATCGGACGAAGTGTATCAAAGCAAACGGGGCACGGGTGAATTGACCGTCGATGCCCAAGGACTTTTCAAGCTCACATCCACTACACGTACTGGGAGATGCAACAGATGGAGCTAGGGATATTTATCATTAAGGACGTCCAGTTCGGGGAAGCCACGAGCATTAGTGATAACGTCCTCTTCGTGAACAAGGAGGAGCTTATTGCACTGCTGCTCGGCGACAGCCGTCTCCAGGGAATGGAGCTGGAGGTCGCCCGCCCCGGCAAAAGCGAACGGATCATCCACGTCCTCGACGTCATCGAGCCCAGGGTCAAGGTCGAGGGCCCCGGGGAGATCTTCCCGGGGATGGTCGGCAGACGAGAGAGGGTAGGCGAAGGCACCACGCACGTGCTTCGGGGCGTGACGGTGGTGGAGACCGGGCAGATCCCGGCCGTTCCGGAGGGAATTGTCGATATGTCCGGCCCCGCGGCGGAGCTCGTCCCTTTCGCCCGGACCTGCAATCTTGTCCTGATCCCACAGTTTGCCGAGGGGCTCGATCGCACCGAGTGTGCGGGCGCCATCAAGATGGCCGGGCTGAAGGCGGCAGCCTACCTGGCCGAGGCGAGCAGGGGCCTCAAGCCCGATGAGGTGGAAGTCTACGACCTCCCCCCGCTGCCCGACATGGATGAAGGGGTGAGAGCCCTGCCGCGAATCGCTTACATATACCAGCTTCAGTCCCAGGCCGACCTCTGCGAGCCGTTCATCTACGGCGACAACGCCCGGAAGCTCTTTCCCACGCTGCTCCACCCGAACGAACTGATGGACGGGGCCGTCGTCAGCGGCAACTATGAGATGCCCCCCTGCTTCAAGAACGTCACCTATACCCACCAGAACAACCCCGTAATCCAGGCGCTCTACAACCGCCACGGGCGCGACCTCTGCTTCGTCGGCGTGATTGTGGAGAACGAACACTCGACGCTCCTTGATAAGGAGCGCTCGGCGGCCATGGCCTCCAAGCTGGCCAAGGACATATTGGGGGCCGATGGGG
>JALLOF010000112.1 GCA_027717595.1 Nitrospinae bacterium AH_259_B05_G02_I21
GGGCCTGCGAGGAGGTGGTGGCAGGAATCGAGGACTACTGCCGCCGCCATCGGGTCAAGAAGGTCACCGACCTCATAGGGGCGATGGAGATTCCCTAGACTAGGGTCGTCCTTGTGCGGATCATTCCCCCCATTGTTGCGGCCTTCTATCTCCTCGTAGCGTGGGGGTTGGATTCTCTCTTGCCCGGCATGCCCATCATTGGTTCACCGTATCACCTTCTTAGCCTTGTCCTGTTCGGGGTCGGCGGGTTTCTTGCGGGGTGGGCCTTCCTCCACTTTAAGAAAGGGGGCACGCCGATCAGTACTAACGCCACGCCCACCGCGCTCGTGACGACCGGCCCGTTTAGGTTCAGCCGCAGCCCCATGTATGTAGGTCTCACCTGTGCCCTGCTCGGCATCGCCGTCTTTGTGGGAACCCTCCCCTGGTTCCTCGTGCCCCTTGCCTTCGCCATCACGATGCATGCAGCGTACATCCCCCGCGAAGAGGCCGCGTTGGAACACCTGTTTGGGCAGGAATATCTGGATTACAAGGATCGTGTCAGGCGGTGGTTGTGAGAGCTTTGGAGGTGATGATGGATCTTACGAATTCTCGACCGACTCGTAAATAGACGCGATATATTCTTCGGCCGCCCCTCGATCTCGCATCTCGGCGATGTGCTTCTGGCGCGTCAGACCCGGGATCATGGGCTCGCACCCTCGCTCGGCCGCGAGCACTTCCCGCGCTATGGCGATGTCGTGGAGGCGCTGCCTCGCCGGGTCGTCCGTCTTTCCCTCTTCGGGCTTGACGGCCTCTTTTTCTTTGGTAGGCTTGTCCATTCTCTGATATAGTTCCTCGACATTGAACAGGACGATGGAAGGCGCGTGTGTACTAACTATATCACATCCTGTATGATTGATGCCAACGAGCGAGAGGTTTTTTCTCAACGGATTGTGTATAGCTGATAGGGAACGCTCCCAATGGCGAAGAAGAAAAAACCTTGGGCTGGGCGGTTTCGAGAGCCGACCGAGCGGCTGGTCGAGGAGTTCACTTCCAGCATCGGGTTCGACCGCAAGCTCGCCAGCCACGACATCGCCGGCTCCGTAGCCCACGCGCGGATGCTGAAGAAGGTGGGGCTGCTGACGGCCGGAGAGGCCCGAAAGATCGAGACGGGGCTGAAGGCCATCGAGCGGGAGATCGAGCAGGGCAAGTTTGTCTTCGACCCCGCCGACGAGGACATCCACATGGCCGTGGAAGCACGCCTCATCGAGAAGATTGGGCCCGTGGGGGGCAAGCTGCATGCCGCCCGGTCCCGAAACGACCAGGTGGCCACAGCCCTGCGCCTCTATCTTCGGGAGGCCGTTGACGAGATGGTCTCAGGTATCGAGGCCCTCCAGCTCGCCCTGGCGAAGAAGGCCAAGGCGCACCTCAAGACCGTCATGCCCGGCTACACGCACCTGCAGCGGGCCCAGCCGGTCTCTCTGGCCCACCACCTCATGGCCCACTGGGAGGCGCTCGAGCGCGACCGGGCCCGCCTCGCCGACTGCCGAGGGCGTATCAACGTGCTGCCCCTTGGGGCGGCCGCGCTCGCCGGCACGAGCCTGCCCATCGACCGGCGCCTCGTCGCCCGCGAGCTCGGCTTTGCATCGGTCGCCGCCAACAGCCTCGATGCGGTGTCTGATAGGGACTTCGTCGTGGAGTTCCTCGCCACCTCAGCGCTCGCGATGACGCACCTGTCACGCATCGCCGAGGAGCTTATCCTCTGGTGCTCGGCGGAGTTCGGCTTCGCCCGGCTGCCCGACGCCTTGTGCACCGGCTCGAGCCTGATGCCGCACAAGAAGAACCCCGACGCGCCGGAGCTCGTTCGGGCCAAGACGGGGCGGGTTATCGGAGACCTGGTTTCCTTGCTCACGGTCCTCAAGGCCCTCCCGCTCGCATACAACCGCGACCTCCAGGAGGACAAGGAGCCGGCCTTCGACGCCGCCGAGACCTTGAGCGCCTGCCTCGCCGTCACGGCCCGCTGCATCGAGGGGCTCGAGGTGGATAAGGTGCGGATGGCCGAGGCTGCCGGGGCCGATTTCCCGGCGGCGGTGGAGTTGGTGGACCGCCTCGTCGAGGCGGGTGTCCCCATGCGGGAGGCCCACGGCATCGTGGGCCGCCTCGTGCGCTCGTGCGTGGAGAAAGGAGTCGGTCTGGCCGACCTCGACCCCAAAGAGCTGGCCCGCCACCACAGGGCCCTTGCCTCCGTCAAGCCGGAGGAGCTCTCAGCCGAGGCAAGCCTCGCCGCC
>JALLOF010000113.1 GCA_027717595.1 Nitrospinae bacterium AH_259_B05_G02_I21
ACCCGATCGAGACGGTCCGGGTGGCCAAGGCCACCGGCGCAAGCGCCATCGCCATAACCAACGCGGCGCTCTCGCCGCTGGCCAAGCTCTGTGACCTCGTGCTGGTGACGGCTTCGCGCGAGACCCGCTTCCGCATGGAGGCCCTCGCCAGCCGAATCGCCCAGACCACTATCATCAACGCCCTCTTCATGGCCTGCGCCCTGGCCGACGTGGAGCGCACCCTTAGGCTACGCGAGGCCATCGAGGAGGCGGTGGTGGGCAAGCAGTACTGAGAGAGGGATAGGGGAGAGCGGAGCGAGGGCCTCGGTGGCCCGGTGCCGCTCTCTCGATGGGAGTTCAACCGATGGCGGCCGAATCTGCCCTGAAGGACGTTGACCTTCGTACCTTCATCGTCCTGGATAGCCTCCAGTACCAGCTCGCCTCTTTCATCGGGACGACCGCCCGGGGGTTTTTGCCCATCGGGGGGATGGCGAGCCTATTCGTCGAGATCGCCCCGGGGATCGCCATCAACCGGCTGACCGACGTGGCGCTCAAGGCCACCGACGTCAAGCCGGCCATGCAGATTGTCGAGCGGGCCTACGGGCTGCTCGAGGTCCACTCCGAGAGCCAGGCCGACGTGCGTCAGGCGGGCCGGGCCATACTCGGCGATTTAGGCCTCACCGAGGCCGACCGGCGCAAGCCACGTGTCGTCTCGACCCAGATAATCCGCAACGTCGACGACTACCAGGCCCAACTCGTAAACCGGGAGCGCTACGGCCAGATGCTGATCCCCGGCCAGACCCTCTACATCCTCGAGGTGGAGCCGGCCGGCTACGCCGCGTTCGCCGCCAACGAGGCCGAGAAGGCGAGCCACGTCAACCTGGTGAATGTCAGGGCCTTCGGGGCTTTCGGGCGCCTCTACCTCGGCGGCGAGGAGCGCGACATCGTCGTCGGGTCTGAGGCGGCGCTAAAGTCCCTCGATCTGGTCGAGGGCCGGGAGGTCGCCTGAGGGACCAGGATATAGAGTGCAGGTGAGATTGAGCACCAGCCATAAGCGGCTGGGTTGCTCGTGACTTAGAGACAGGAGGTGCAGCAATGAGCGATTTCGGACAGGCTGACGCCCTGGGGCTGATCGAGACCAAGGGCTACATCGGCATGGTGGAGGCGGCCGACGCCATGGTCAAGGCGGCTAAGGTGGAGCTCGTCTCCTACGAGAAGATCGGCGGGGGCTACGTGACCGCCGTGGTGCGGGGCGATGTGGCTGCGGTCAAGGCGGCCACCGACGCCGGGGCACGGATGGCCCAGAAGGTGGGCGAGCTCGTAAGCGTCCACATCATCCCCAGGCCCCACACCAACGTGGACGAGATCCTGCCGCTTGGCCGGCAGCCCAAGAAGAAGAAGTAGGCCTGAGCGATGCTTGTCGGCCGAATAGTCGGCACGGTCGTGGCGACCCAGAAGGAGCCGCGGCTCGAGGGCCTGAAGTTCTTCGTCGTCAAGCGGGTGGACATCGACGGGGGCCTCTCGGAGGCCTTCGTGGTGGCCGTCGACGCCGTGGGGGCGGGCCTCGGAGAGACTGTCCTCTGCGCCACCGGCAGCGCCGCCCGCCAGACCCCCCTGACCGAGGGGCGGCCCGTCGATGCCGTGGTCATGGCCATCATCGACACCTGGGACGCCAACGGACGGGTCGTATACGACAAGGCCAAGGAGGGGTAAGGGGCGAAGACGAGCTGAACGCAAAGGGGAGGACAGCGAGTCATGCAGCTTAGCGAGGCCCAAGTAGCCTCCATTGTTGAGAAGGTAGTCCAGCGGCTGGAGGCACCCCCTCGGGCCCAGCCCGCCCCGGCCCCTGCCGGGACCGAAGGCCCCGGCGTCTTCACCACGATCGATGAGGCCGTCGAGGCTGCCGAGCGGGCCCAGAGGGACCTGGTGGCCCATGGCCTCGCGGTGCGGGTCGCCATGGTGGAGGCCATCCGCCGGGTCTGTCACGAGAACAATGAACACCTCGCCCGGCTGGCCGTCGAGGAGACGGGCTTCGGGCGCATCGAGGATAAGGTAGCCAAGAACCGTCTGGTGGCCGAGGGCACTCCGGGGCCCGAGTTTTTGACGACCGAGGCCGTGAGCGACGACACGGGTCTCACCATCCAGGAGCGGGCCCCCTTCGGGGTCTTGTCAGCGATAACTCCGTCAACCAATCCCTCCTCCACCATCATCAACAACGCCATTGCGATGGTCTCGGCGGGCAACTCTGTCGTCTTC
>JALLOF010000114.1 GCA_027717595.1 Nitrospinae bacterium AH_259_B05_G02_I21
AAGCCCAATTCGGCCCTTCGCAAGGTGGCTCGGGTCCGCCTGACCAGCGGGGTGGAGGTGACCACCTACATCCCCGGGGTCGGCCACAACCTGCAAGAGCACGCCATTGTCCTGATCCGCGGCGGTCGGGTGAAAGATTTGCCGGGAGTGCGCTATCACGTTGTTCGCGGCTCGCTCGACACCATGGGGGTCGAAGGGCGCCGTCAGGGGCGGTCCAAGTACGGGGCGAAGAAACCGAAGGAGTAAGCCGCCTCCTGTGCGGGCGGCCATGGAGCCGGGCAGATGCCGCGTCGACGCGAGGTGCCGAAACGGCCGGTTTTGCCAGATCCGGTCTACAATGAACCCTTGGTGACGAAGTTCATCAACGGGTTGATGCACAAGGGCAAAAAGAGCCTCGCTGAGCGGATCTTATATCGGTCGTTCGACATCATCCGACAGCGCACCGGCGAGGACCCGGTGCCCGTCTTCAAGCGGGCGCTCGAAAACATCAAGCCCGCCTTGGAGGTCAAGAGCCGGCGGGTCGGGGGCTCCACGTACCAGATACCGATAGAGGTGCGCCCCCAGCGTCGCATGACCTTGGCGATTCGCTGGATTATCCAACACGCCCGTGAACGGGGCGAGAAGACGATGCAGGACCGGTTGGCTGGAGAGCTGATCGACGCCTCCCAGCGAACCGGCTTGAGTTGGAAGAAACGCGAGGATACCCACAAGATGGCCGAGGCCAACAAGGCCTTTGCCCATTACCGCTGGTGAGATGCTTTTGGGCCGACGGACGCGAGACGACACATGGCAGAACGGCAGTATCCATTGGGACGAACGCGCAATATTGGGATTATCGCCCATATCGACGCCGGCAAAACCACGACGTCGGAGCGAATCCTCTACTATACCGGTGTGTCTCACAAAATGGGGGAAGTCCACGACGGCTCAACCGTCATGGATTGGATGGAGCAAGAGCGAGAGCGCGGGATCACCATCACCTCCGCCGCCACCACCTGCTTCTGGCGGGACCACCGGATCAACATTATTGACACACCAGGCCATGTAGACTTTACCGCTGAGGTGGAGCGCAGTCTCCGCGTCCTCGATGGGGCGATTGGTATCTTTTGCGCCGTGGGCGGGGTGGAGCCCCAAAGCGAGACGGTTTGGCGCCAGGCGGCCAAGTACCATGTGCCGCGCATCGCCTTCGTCAACAAGCTCGATCGCGTGGGGGCTGATTTCTTCCGGTGCGTCGATCAGATGCGCGAGCGGCTCGACGCAAAGCCGGTGCTGTTGCAGCTGCCCCTCGGTCAGGAGGAGACCTTCGAGGGCGTCATTGATCTGGTTCGCATGGAGGCGTTGAGGTGGGATGACGAGACGCTCGGGGCTACCTATCACACCGAGCCCATCCCGAAGGAAGCTTTGGCCGAGGCCGAGCAGTGGCGCGAGCGCCTGCTCGAGCAGGTGGTCGACTTCGAAGAGGCGCTCATGGAACAGTATCTCGAGACGGGGACGCTTTCGGCCGAAGCCATCGAGGTTGCTGTGCGCCAGGCCACTTTGGAGCTCAAGGCCCATCCTGTCGTTTGCGGTGCGGCCTTCAAAAACAAGGGCATCCAGCCGCTGCTGGACGCCGTCGTGCACTACCTCCCCTCTCCCCTAGATGTGCCCCCGATCGAGGGCCTCAACCCCCGGACCGGCCAGGAGGAAAGCCGGCTGGCCGATGACGAGGCCCCCTTCAGCGGTCTGGTGTTCAAAGTCATGACCGACCCCTACGTGGGTCAGCTTTCCTACATTAGGGTGTATTCGGGGAAGCTCGATGTCGGACAAACCGTCTACAACCCCCTCCGGGACCGGCGTGAGCGCATCGGGAGACTGTTGCGGATGCACGCCAACCGGCGCGAGGAAGTTGAGGCGGTGCGGGCCGGGGATATAGCTGCGGCCATTGGGTTGAAACGGACCACCACGGGCGAGACCCTGTGTGATGAGAAGCACCTCATTGTCCTGGAAGCGATGGAGTTTCCCGAGCCGGTCGTGCAGTTGGCTATCGAGCCCAAGACCAAGGCTGACTACGACCGGCTGGGCGTGAGTCTCGCCAAGCTTGCCAGCGAGGACCCGACCTTCGTCTCGCGGGTCGATGAAGAATCGAGCCAGATCATCATCGCGGGGATGGGCGAGCTC
>JALLOF010000115.1 GCA_027717595.1 Nitrospinae bacterium AH_259_B05_G02_I21
TCCCAGAGGGTGGAACTGGAATCTATCTCCTGTAGAACCGGGAACCGACGGGAGGCTAGGGCCTCTTATTAATGCTTTCGCGGCCGGCCGTCCGGCCGCGGGGTCCCCCGGCCTGAGGCTGGCCCGGCGGGTTGCCTGCCTCGGCGCACATGCACTGACCGGTCATCCCGAGGCGTCCCAGGCGTCGAGACCCCCCTCGAGGACCGATACCCTGGAAAATCCCTTCTCACTCATCGTGGCCGCCGTCCAGGCGGCCGAGCCTTCGCCCGGTCACGTTCAGTAGAAGACGAGTTCCTGGGCGGGGGTCAGCACCTGGTATCGCTGCTCGAGCTCATCCTTGGGAACCGAGATGGCCCCAGGGACGCGGTGCTCGTTGAACATCACCGGGCCGCGGACGTCAACGATCACCAGGTCCGCATCCTGCTGCCGAAGGGCCTTGATCTGCTGGGGGGCAATTCGGGGAATGTGCTCAGCGGTCATGGACGTCATGCGGCACCAACTCCTTTCGTAACCGTCATCGGATTAAGGTTGAAGAATCCATTAAGCCCGGCTTCCACTTAGTATGGTTTGTCGAGAGGCGGACGGCCACCTCAGGGGGCGAGCTCCAGCCGGTCGCCGGGCCCAAGGCCGTGGGCGTCGGCCTGGCCTGCGGCGAGCTCGAGCGCGTAGCGGGCCGGGCTGCCCGAGCGGTACGAGGGGCACCGCATCACGGGCCCCACGCACGGGCGCAAGTCCTCCAGGACCTCGGTGATGCGGCCCTCCCCGTCGGCGAAGACGAGGTCTATGTGGAAGGCGACGTCCTTCATCCAGAAGGAGCGGGGGGCGGCCTTGGGGTAGAGAAAGAGCATCCCGCGGCCCGGCTCCAGACCGTCCCGGCCCTGGAGCCCCCGGACCTGCTCTTGGACGGTGCGGGCGACCTCGACCCGGAATGTGGCCTTGGGCTTGCCCGTCGAGGCGTCGAGGATGCGAAGCAGGCGCTCACCGGGAGGCTCAGCCCCAAGAGCCGACACCCCCGCCGCCGCGAGGCTGAGGCACGCCACGAGAACGAGGCACCTCCCCGTGCCGGACCGAAGGAACTTGCGCCGATGTCCCATCCTGCTCCCTCCAGCCAACCGTTTGACACCTCTTCCGTTAGACCATAGAATTGGCCGGGCCGTTGCACCGAAACCCTAAGCATCGGACCCAATGAGCCGATCCCTCGCCATAGGGCTCATCGGCGTTGGCCGCCACGGCCAGCGCTACGCCCGTCACCTTGCCGCAGGCGTCCGCGGGGCGTCGCTGGCTGCCATCTCCAGACGGAACGCCGAGGCGGGCCGACGCCTGGCGGCGCGGCTCGGGTGCGCCTATCACCGCGACTGGCGGGACCTAGTCGCCGACCCGGCCGTCGAGGCCGTCTGCCTGACCGTCCCCCCGGGCCTCCACGGACCCATGGCGCGAGCCGTCGCGCGGGCGGGCAAACCGCTTCTGGTCGAAAAACCGCTGGCCACCACGGCCCAGACCGCCCGCGCCATCTGCAACGCCTTCTCCAAGGCCGGCCTGACCCTCATGGTGGCCCACACGCTTCGCTACAGCCCCGCCATCCGCACCCTCAAGGCCCGCATGGGAGGAATCGGCCCACCTCAGGCCATCCACGGCGCCATGCGCCAGCAGCCCCTCCCGCACGCCTGGAAGCGCGACCCCCATCTTGCGGGCGGCGGCTGCCTGCTCCAGATCGGCGTCCACCTCTTCGACGCCATCCGGTACGTGACCGGCGAGGAGGTCTCACGCGTCTGGTGCGAGGCCCGGCGCGTGAAGAACCCCGTCCTGGAAGACGTCGCCTCGGCCGTCCTCACGCTCCAGCCCTCGGGAGCCCTCTGCGCCGTGGAGACCTCGAAAGTCTCCGGCGGGCGGACCGGCTCACTCACGGTCGTCGGCGAAAGGGGCCAGCTCGTGGCCGACTTCCTCGCCGGGAGTCTCATCAAGGTGGTGGGCCGCAACTCAAAGCCCCTGGTGGTGCGGGGCCCCAGCCACGCCATCGTGGCGGTGCTGGAGGACTTCTCGCGCGCCGTGCTTCATAGGCGCCCGGTCCCCAACGAGATTAGTTTGGAGGAGTCCAGCCCGCACCCCAACCTGAG
>JALLOF010000116.1 GCA_027717595.1 Nitrospinae bacterium AH_259_B05_G02_I21
ATCGTCAAGGCTCTCGGCGGTAAGCCGATCGCCGTAGTCTCGAGCGACGATAAAATCGAGTTCTGCACCAAACTCGGCGCCGTCGGGGTCATCAATCGCAAGAACTTCGACCATTGGGGCATGCTCCCCCACTGGACGGACGGCGAGGCCTACGGCCCGTGGCTAAAGGGGGCCCGGGCATTCGGCAAGGCCATATGGGACATCCTTGGCGAGCGGGCGAGCCCCCGGATCGTCTTCGAGCACCCCGGCGAAGCCACCATCCCGACCTCGATTTTCGTCTGCGACACGGGAGGAATGATCGTAGTCTGCGCGGGGACGACCGGCTACAACGCCACCGTTGATTTGCGCTACCACTGGATGCGCCAAAAGCGGCTCCAAGGCTCCCACTTCGCCAACGATGAGCAGGCCAATGGCATCAACGACCTGGTCACCGCCGGGCGAGTGGACCCGTGCCTCTCGCAGGTGTTCGAATTCGCCGAGACGGGGGCGTGCCATCAGATGATGCACGAGAACCGCCACCCGAGCGGGAACATGGCTATTCTCGTGCAGGCCAAAACGAGGGGCCTCAAGACCATCGAGGAGGCTCGCCAGAGCCAGGCGTAGGGCTGCCCCCCTAACGAGGCTCGGTGAGGTCTTAGGGTCGGCCCTGGAGGCGGAGCACAATGAGCTTGTTGACGGCCGAACACGAGGAGGTTCGACGCTCGGTCCGCAAATTCACCGAGGGCGAGGTCCTGCCCATCGCCGATGAGCATTACCAGCACGAGCAGGAAATTCCCGAGAAGCTCCTGAAATCCCTTGGCCAGCTCGGCTACTTCGGCCTCGTCTTCCCCCCAGAGCACGGGGGGAGCGGGATGGATTATGTGAGCCTCGCCATAGTCGCCGAGGAGCTATCCCGAGGCTGGCTAAGTGTGGGAAGCGTCATGACCCGCAACCTCATCACGGGAGCCCTCCTTTTGGCCCACGGCACCGATGAGCAAAAGGAGCGCTGGTTGCCGGGGCTCGCCAGCGGCGAGATATATAGCGCGGCGGCCTTCACCGAGCCCGATTTCGGCAGCGACACCGCTGGGATGAAGTGCCGGGCCGTCCGAGACGGCGACCACTACCTTATGACGGGCCCCAAGACCTGGTGCACCATGGCCAACCGGGCCCACGTGCTGTGTGTGCTGGCCCGCACGGACCCGGATTACTCCAAACGCCACAAGGGCTTGTCGCTCTTTCTCGTGGAAAAAGAGCCGGGCGAGTCCTTTTCACCCCCGCAGATGTCAGGCGAGCACATACCGACCATCGGCTACTACGGGATGCGCTCGTACAGCCTCGCCTTCGAGGAGCTCCCCGTCCCGGCGGAGAATCTCATCGGGGGCCAGGAGAACCAGGGCTTCTACCAGCTGATGGCCACGTACGAGGCGGCCCGCATCCAGACGGCGGCCCGCGCCGTCGGTGTGGCTCAGGGGGCCTACGACCTGGCCAAGCAGTACGCCCAAGAAAGGGTGCAGTTCGACCAGCCCATCGCCCAGTTCCAGGCAGTCCGGCACATGCTGGCCGACATGGCGACCGAGATCGAGGCGGCTCGCCAGCTTACCTACTTCGCCGCCGCCCGCAAGGACTCGGGTCAGCGGTGCGACCTCGAGGCGGGCATGGCGAAGCTCTACGCCTCGGACATGGTCGAGCGGGTCACCAGCAGCGCCTTGCAGATTCACGGCGGCTACGGCTACGCGAAGGAGTACTCGGTCAGCCGCTACTGGCGAGACGGGCGGCTCTTTCGCATCTTCGAAGGAACGAGCGAGATTCAGCGCGAGGTCATCGCCCGGCGCCTCTTGGACTGAGGAGACGCAAGATGAGCGGAAGCGAGGGCTCCGACGAACGGTTCTCAACCCGAAGCGGGCTTCCCATCGATCCGCTCTACGGCCCTAAGTCCGCCTCGCCCGACGAGTACGAGGCCAAGCTCGGCGACCCGGGCCAGTATCCCTACACGCGGGGGATTTACCCGACGATGTACCGCGGGCGGCTTTGGAC
>JALLOF010000117.1 GCA_027717595.1 Nitrospinae bacterium AH_259_B05_G02_I21
GTCAGCGTTGGTGTGGGTTGTGGCGAAGAACGACTCGTGGGTCTGAAGAAAGGCGCCTAGCGCTGCGACCCCCATACCCCCCCCGTCACCTCCAGGGTCACCGCCGCGCCCGTCGGCGAAGCGCCGCCGGGCGAGCGGCCAGATACGGGGCGAGGTAGACGACGTTGTCTTGTCGGCCGACCGAGGGCATGGGGCTGCAATGTTCGATGGCAAGCTTTCCGTAGTGACCGTTCCAGCAGCGATACGCGTGCACCTTGTAGGCGTACGGGTCGAAGCTCACCTCCCAAAAGACAGGTGCCTGGCAACGTTCACAGTAGCCGTAGATTGAGTCAACCATCGAATATCACCTTATTGGCTTCCCAGGCTAATCCCGCACGAGAAAGGTTGTCAAGCCCCGGTCTTCGAGGTGGCCCGTAGCGATCTCGGCGTCCCGGAGCGTCAGATACGGTCCCACCCGGACCCGGTAGAACCGCCCCTGGGGGGCCACCCAGGGCTGAATGATGACGTCCGGGTACTCGCGCTGGAGCTGCATTTGCAGGCGGCGGGCGTTGGTCCAGCTGGAGAAGGAGCCAACTTGCACCAGGTATTTCGTCTCCTTTTTCGCCCGATCACCCCAAAGCAGCACACGCAGGGCCACCGGTGCCGTCCCGGTCTCAACGATATCCAACTGACGGGCCGCCTCAAAGGACAGGTCAATGATGCGACCCTTGACGAACGGCCCCCGATCATTCACCTCCACAACAATATGCTTGCCGTTATTGAGACTCCTCACCTCCACCATGGTGCCGAACGGCAGGGTGCGATGAGCCGCCGTCATGTCGTACATATCGTAGATGGTACCGCTGGAGGTCGGCCTGCCGTGGAACTCCTTCCCATACCAGGAAGCGATGCCCGAGAGGGTGTGGCCGCCCCTCTCGTCGATGCGTGGGGCCTTCGCCCGACACCCCCCAGCCACCGTGAGCACCGCAAGCCCCAGGACCAGGGCCAGTCGGCGCCGGGAAGCGCTCACGCCCACTCTCTCCAAGAGACATCGGCAGAGGGATTCCATGGTCCCCTTATCGGCTCGTCAGGCTGTTGTATATGGCCAGCTCTCGTTCGGCCTCCTCCTTCATCCCCTTCTTCTCATAAATGACGCCCAGGTTGTAATGGGCCCGGGCCTCATTGGGGTTGATCTCGATCGCCTTCTTGAACTCGCCGATCGCCTCGTTTAGCATCCCTTTCTCGTCGTAGATGTAGCCCAACCCGTAGTGGGCCTTGGCGTCTCGGGGGTTGATTTTCACCGCTCGCCTGAACGCCTCCATGGCCTTCTCGACCTTGGTCTGCTCGTTGTAGACAAAGCCGAGCGCATAGTGGGCCTTCCCGTTGGTGGGATCGAGCTCAATGGCCCGCAGGAACTGCGCCTCGGCCTCCTGCAACTTCCCCTGACGTGAGAACTCAATACCGCTGCGGAGGGCTTTCTTGCTCGCCCCAGGGTCAACGAGTGTGGAGGGGGTCTTGGGAGGGACGACCGCCGCCACCCTGGGCTTCTCGGCGGGGGCCGGCCGGGGAGCGACCGCAGGCCTGGTCGGCATCGGCTTCGAAGGCGGAGGTACGACGACACCTACCCGCATAGCCTTGAGCTCTTCGCGCAAGGCTGCGGCATCCAGCTCGAACCGATCCCGCTGGCGCTCCAAGTCGGCCTGGCCCATCTCGAGCTTCACCTGGTCGCTCTCGAGCCGCTCGATCTTCCTGGCCAACCGCTCGAGGGTCGGCCCGCCTCTCCCACCGAACGCCTGGGGCACCGCCCGATACTCCGGACCCCCTTCGGTCAGGGCCTTACCGACGGCCTCACACCCCATCAGGAGCACCACGCACCCGACGACGGCGAGCCATCGAGGGGGCCTCATCAACTTGTGTCCCGTCGTCATTGAAATCGGTGTCTGCGAATTCATCATCCCGGCTCCTACTGCCCGGCGGCCGTCTCGAACGCCACGGGCCGAGAGGCCATGAAGGCTTCTGTTACTCATCC
>JALLOF010000118.1 GCA_027717595.1 Nitrospinae bacterium AH_259_B05_G02_I21
CCCCGGTGGGAGGGGGAGAGCATGGAGAGGCCTTCAACATCAACGCCGACCACGTGGCCTCGGCCCTGGCCGTCGCCCTGGGCGCCGAGCGGTTCATTCTATTGAGTGACGTCGAGGGCATCCTCGGCCCCGACGAGACCCTGCTTTCGACCCTCACCCGAGCCGAGAGCGAGCAGCTCATCAACGATGGGGTCATCGCCGAGGGCATGGTCCCGAAAGTCAGGGCATGCTTCGATGCCCTCGAAGGCGGGGTGCCGAAAACCCACATCATCGACGGGCGCATCCCCCATTCCCTCGTCCTGGAGCTTTTCACCGACGCGGGTGTAGGCACCGAGATTCTCGACAAACCGCCCCAACCGTGAGCAGACCATGACAAACAAGGAGATAATGGAGCTGACCGAACGGGTCATCATCCCCTCGTACAAACGCTATCCGGTGGCCATAGTCCGCGGAAAGGGCCATACCGTCTGGGACGCCGACGGCAACGAGTACCTCGACTTCGCCAGCGCCTTCGGCACCTCCAACGTGGGCCACTGCCACCCCCGGGTGGTCGAGGCCATCGCCCACCAGGCCGAGAAGCTTCTCCATGTCTGCAATCTCTACCACATCGAGGAGCAGGCCCGTCTGGCGGAGATGCTCGTCGAGCGCTCCTTCGCCGAGCAGGCCTTCTTCTGCAACTCGGGCGCCGAGGCCAACGAGGCGGCCATCAAGCTCGCCCGCAAGGCCTCCCACGACCGCTTCGGGCCGGGGCGCCACACCATAATCTGCACGGAGGGAGCCTTCCACGGCCGCACGATGGCCACCCTCTCGGCAACGGGCATGGACGCCCTTAAGGAGGGCTTCGCTCCGCTCCTGGGGGGGTTCGCCTTCGCGCCTTTCAACGACGTGGGCTCCGTGGAGGCGGCGATCGACGGGACAACCTGCGCCGTGATGGTCGAGCCCATCCAGGGCGTGGGCGGGGTCATAATGCCCGGGGTGGACTACCTCCGGGATCTCAAGGCCCTCTGTGAGGCCCGCGACCTTCTGCTCATCTTTGACGAGATTCAAACTGGTATCGGCAGGACGGGCCACCTCTTCGCCTACGAGGCGTTCGGCGCCCCGCCGCACATCATGACCATATCGAAATCTCTGGGCGGTGGTCTGCCGATCGGGGCGATGTTGACAACGAGCGACCTGGCCGAGCACCTGGGCCCAGGCACCCACGCCTCGACCTTCGGCGGCAATTCGCTGGCCTGCACGGCGGCCATCGCGGTCCTGGAAATCATAGAAGCCGACCAATTGCTCCTCAACTGCCGGAAGGTGGGCGCCTACTTCGAGGAGGCGCTCCAAAGCCTCCAGGAGAGCCATACTGCTGTCAAAGAGATCCGAGGCTTGGGGCTCATGCAGGCCGTGGAGCTCGACCGGGAGACGCACCCCTTCGTCATGAAGGCCCTGGAGCGGGGGGTCATCATCGACTCAGCGGCCAAGACGGCCTTCCGACTCCTTCCGCCCCTCACAATCGGAGAGGCGGAGGTGGATCGTCTCTGTCGACTCTTGGACGAACTCCTCACTGAAGCGGAGGCGTGAGACCGTGAAGCGGGATCTTCTCACAATCGCGGATCTCACCACCGGCGAGGTCGAGGGGCTTTTCGAGCGGACACGCCGCCTCAAGGAGATGCACAAGGCCGGCATCCCTCACCCGACACTTGCGGGCAAGACCCTCGGGATGCTGTTCATGAAGCCCTCGACCCGAACGAGAGTCTCGTTCGAGGTGGGCATCCAACAGCTCGGCGGCCATGCGATCTTTCTTTCGGCCTCCGACCTCCAGATCGGCCGGGGGGAGACGCTCGCGGATTCAGCGCGCGCACTGTCGCGCTACCTCAACTGCATCGTCTTTCGGACGTTCGCCCAGGCCGACGTCGAAGAGCTGGCCCACCACGCCTCCGTTCCGGTCATCAACGGCCTCTCCGACCTTCTCCACCCCTGCCAGGTGC
>JALLOF010000119.1 GCA_027717595.1 Nitrospinae bacterium AH_259_B05_G02_I21
GGCGATCGAGACCACGAAGGTCCACTCGGTCTCGGGCCTGACCCGGGGCAACGGCTCCATCATCACCGAGAGGCCGTTTCGCGCCCCGCACCACACCATCAGCGACGCCGGGCTCATCGGCGGTGGCACGGTGCCCATGCCAGGGGAGGTCTCGCTGGCCCACAACGGGGTCCTCTTCCTCGACGAGCTGCCGGAGTTTCGCCGCAACGTCCTGGAGGTCCTCCGCCAGCCCCTGGAGGACGGCGTCGTCACCATCGCGCGGGCGGCCATGACGCTCACCTACCCGGCCCACATCCTCCTGGTAGGAGCCATGAATCCATGCCCGTGCGGGTACCTGACCGATCCCCGGAGGGCCTGCGCGTGCACGCCGACACAGATCGTCTCCTACCGCGCCCGCCTCTCGGGCCCCCTGCTCGACCGTATCGACCTCCAGGTCGAGGTCCCCCCGGTGACTTACCGCGACCTTGCCATCGACGCCAACGACGAGCCCTCGGCGGCCATCCGGGGCCGCGTCGAGGAGGCCAGGGAGCGCCAGCGGAGGCGATTCGCAGGCTCCCCTACCCACTGCAACGGCCAGATGACGGCCCGCGAGCTCAAGGCGGTCTGCCGCCTCGACGAGCCCTCACAGGCTTTGCTGGAGGCGGCCGTCTCCCGGCTGGGCCTCTCGGCCCGGGCCTACGACCGAATCCTGAAGGTCTCGCGGACCATCGCCGACCTCGCCGGGGCCGAGGCCATCGGGGCCGAACACATCGCCGAGGCAATCCAGTACCGAAGTCTCGACCGTGCCGGTTGAGGAACGCACCACAGACGTTTCACCATCGAGGGAGGATTGACTCATGAAGACGGTCTTCACCATCGTCGAGGGACGAAAAGAGCCGGACAAGAAATTCTGGGTGAGAATAGGCCGGGCCTTCGAGAACCAGGACGGCTCGACCACGGTGTATTTGGACGCGCTGCCCGTCAACGGCCTGCTCCAGATTCGAGAGGAGAACAACCGCCGCCAAGAGAGCTGACCGATGGGCGGACGGCCACCGACTTGACGTCCGACCGCGCGGCGACGTGCGGAAACAGCAACCCCCCTCAATCCCACCCATTGGCCCTGGAGCAACCATGTGTTGCCCCAGCCCGTCGCAGACCCTATATAGAAGGAGAGTCCGCAACTACCACCGCTCAGGTGGCCGATCAGGAGTCCCAGGGTGCCGCGACGCCGGCCAGCACGGCCGACAAGCGGCGTTGGAGAGGGAAAGCCTGTATGCCTGGTGGCGCTTTTGCGCACCTCAACTTGGGGGTTTCGTACCTGAAGCGGGGCCGCTACGAGGAAGCGGTGGAGGCCCTCAAGGTCGCGATACGCTTCAAGCCCGACGATGCGGAGGCCTACGTGCATTTGGGGAAGGCCTACGGGGGCCTCGACCGCAACGAGGAGGCGGTGGAGGCCTACAAGGCCGCGATGCGCCTCAAGCCGGACTACGCCGAAGCCATGTACAATCTAGGGCTCGCGTACGGGCTGCTTGGCCAGTATGAAGAAGCACACTCTACTTGTCGTGAGGCGGCCCGCCTCGAGCCCGAGGATGCCGAGGCCCATGCCATTTTGGGAGTCGCCTCCCTTGGCCTCGGCCGCCACGAAGAAGCGGTGGCGACGTTCCGCGAGGCAATCCGATTGAAGCCCGACCATGTCAGAGGGCACTACGGGCTGGGAGTCGCTGCCCTCGGCCTCGACCGCCACGAGGAGGCGGTGGCGGCGCTCAACGAGGCGCTCCACCTGAAGCCCGACCATGCCGAAGCGCACTACTTCTTGGGGCTGGCGTACGCCAAGCTCGGCAACCGCGAAGCGGCACGGAAGGAGCATGCCATTCTGGAGGAGCTGAACCACGACATGGCCAAGAAGCTCCTTCCGCAAATCTAACGGACACGACGGCTCGACATCCCCCATCGCTGGCCCGCCCTCTCCCCTCGCCC
>JALLOF010000011.1 GCA_027717595.1 Nitrospinae bacterium AH_259_B05_G02_I21
CGCGAAAAAAGAGAAGTGCGCGACGAGAGGCCTCCCCCCCCGTCCCCGCTGGAGCCCTTTGACACTTTCCGCTTTTTAGACACCTTTTTGAGACTCAAAATCGCCAGCAATATCTGCAAATCCAATAGGTTGTGGGGGATTAGACACATTAGACACAAGTGTCAAAAGTGTCTAAAAGTGTCTAACGTGCAAAATCGAAGCCCGCCGAAGAGAGACGCCCTCAATACGCGAAGTAAGGGAAGTACGCGACGACAGGCCGTGTTGCGGCGTGCTATCTATGTCGAGTGGACGCTGGGAGCGTGGCTCCGCCTAAGGCGGACCTGAGGCGGACCCCACCGGGCGGGCTACGGCAGGGAAATCGTCGTGAAAGCTCCAGGGTGGCGGGTGTTCAGTTCAAAGTAGGACACTACCGGAAAACGACGCACAGCGGGCCTTCGACCGACTCATCTAGGCCAGCTCTTCCAGATACTCGCCAAGCACGCTGCGCAGCCTGGCGAGGTCGTCGTACTTGACCAAGTTGGCCCGCACGGAGGCCAGCGTCGGGGAGATGTAGCGTCGATAGTCTCGCCCGTAGAGCCACCACTGGGAGGCGAAGGTGCCCACGGCCTTGAGGTTTCGTTGCACCGCCATGTGGTCGAAGAGCACGCCGAAGGCATCCGGGTCTTCAGGGCGGCCCGATGCTTCGGCCCATTGAGCCAGGTAGGCGGCGAAGAGCCTCTCAACCGCCTCCTCGGGCAGCGTCACGTAGGAGTCCCGAAGGAGGCTCGCCAAGTCGTAGGCCCGGCACCCCAGGCGCGCGTCCTGGAAGTCGAGCACGCGCAGCCGACCGTCCTGGACCATGAGGTTGCGGCTGTGGTAGTCGCGGTGGGCGAAGACCTGGGGCTGCTCGACACAAAAGCGGCTCAGGCGGGTAAACTCCTCTCGCAGGGCCCGGCGGTGGTCGGGCGCGACCGTCCGCTCCCCCAGACCCTCGATCATGTGCTCGACGAAGAACTCCAGCTCCCAGACGTAGCGGTCCACATCGAATGCCCTACGGAGGGCCACGCAGCGGGCTGGCGGGCCCTCGGTCGCCCCGACCTGCATCCGCACCAGAAGCGACAAGGCCTCGCCATATAGCGGGAGGGCGGCTGCCAGGCCCCGTCGGTCGACGAAGGCCTCCAGCGTCTCGTCGCCCACGTCCTCCAACACCAGCAACCCCTTCGACGGGTCGGCGCCAACGACCGCCGGCACCGAGATGCCGCTCGCTTCCAGATGCGAGGCAACATCGAGGAACGGCTCCGTGTCCGGGTCGAAGGGCTCGGCCATGACCATCACGACGTAGCTCCGCGGCGTCTCGTCGATCCGATAGCGGACCCGAACGTAGTCGCGGTCCGAGGCGTCGCCCGGGAGGGACTCCAGGTCCAGGGCCTCAACGGGCCGGCGCTCGATAAGCGCAAGCTGATCGGCGATTGAGGTCCGGAGGGTCTCGAACCTGCTCACAACACCCCCCAAAACATCCGCTCCACGGCGTTGACGGACGCCCTCAGATCATCCATGTAGGGTCCCCGGCGCCGAAGCTCCAGGGTGAACGGGCAAGCCGTGAGGTCCAAGGCCTCAACGGCGCGGGCGAAGGCCGTCCATTCGACCGTGCCCCGGTAGGGCACGCGGTGGGCATCGTCGGTGCCGTCGTTGTCGTGGACGTGAAAGGCCACGATGTGCGGGGCGGCCGCTCTAAGCGCCTCGACGAGATCGGCCTCGGCCACGTGCGCGTGGCCCGTATCGAAACAAAGACCAACGGGGGCCTCGGGCCCCAACCGCTCAAGGACTGCCACGAGGGTACCCACAGACGCCTCCGGCCTGTTGTGGGAGTTCTCCAGAGCGAGCCGGACTCCCGCCTCACCGGCCGCCTCGAGGAGGGCGTCCAACTCCTCCTCGCCCCTGCCCCATTCCTCCCAATGGACGACCACGATGGAGGCACCGAGAGTGGAGGCGACGCCCACCACGCGACGGAATTCCGAAAGCGCCTCGGCCCGCACGGCAGGCTCTTCGTGGTAGAGCGTGAGCCATCGGCCCGCCTTGGCGTCGTCCACGTGCCGGTAGAAAGGTCCGTGAACAGATGTGATGGTGAGCCCGAGCCGGTCGCAGGTCTTGGCGATGGCGGCCACGTGGTCCTCATCTCCGTAGTCCCAATGGGGCCGCATGGCCCAGAGCTCCACCGCCTCGAAGCCCGCCTGGCGAATCATCGCCAACTGCTCGCGCCCCAGGACCTCGTAGACGAACAGGTGGGTGGAGCAAGCGATGGGCCTCACGCCGCCTCCCCCCCTGGGCCGATAGGGGTCACCCGGGGCCCGTCGCCGTCACCTAGGGTGATGAGGCTGTCGACGAAGGCCCCTCCCGAGGGAATCCGCACCTCGGGGGCGACGATGCAGCCCTGCAGGACGGTCCGGGGACCCACTTCGACGCCGGCCATCAGCACGCTTCTCTCCACCACGACGCCGGGGCCGAGCCAGCTGCCGGGGCCTACAGAGGCGTAAGGGCCAAGGGCGGAGCGGGACTCGACGATGACGTCCTCGGCCACCCAGAGCGGCTCGTGAAGGGTCACGACCGCGCCGGGGGAGGGCCTCCAGCGATGCGGCGGCGGCGGGCCCACTCTCCCCTGCAGGATGTCGCAGTGGGCCTGCAGGTAGCGGGCCGGCGTACCGATGTCCATCCAGTAGCCCTCGTGGACCACACCAAAGACGGGCTCGCCGGCCCGAAGAAGATCAGGGTAGAGGGTCTCGGTGGTCGAGACGAACCCCGAGGGAATACGCCCGAGGATAGGCGGCTCTACGACCTGCAGCCCCGTGAACATGACCGTCCGGAGACTGGCCTCCTCAGTGGCGGGCGCCCGCCAGCCGAGGAAGCGGCGTACCCACCCCTCGCCATCGAGCCCCAAAGGCCCGTACTCCTCGGCCTCGGGGTCGGGCCGGCACACCAGGGTGACCTTGGCTCGGCGGGCCCGATGGAGCGCCACGAGGCGGGCCAGGTCGACGTCGTGGATCACGTCGCTATTGACAACGACGAGGGGTTCGTCCCTAAAGAGTTCGGCGGCCTTCCGCAGGGCCCCGGCAGTGCCTTGAATCCGCTCCTCATGCGAGCGCAGGAGGTCCACCCCTGGCGGGCAGGCCTCCTCGGCAGCCCGTGACACCTGGTCGGCCAAGTGGTGGGTGTTGTAGACGATTCGGTCGGCACCGGCGGCCGCCAGGTCTCTGACAAGACGGCCCAGCACCGTCTCGCCGAGCAGGGGAAGGGCCGGCTTGGCGAGCCGGTCCGTGAGGGGCCTCAACCTCTCGCCGAAGCCCGCCCCCAGGACCATGACCTGCATGGCGAATCCTCCCGGCCCCTGCAACCGTGTATCCACCCCTACCACACAAGGACGATGCCGGTCAAGAAATCTTGACTTTTGGGGCCGACCGCCCAATACTGTGGCCGAACCCTAACGCGAAGAGGTCCGAACGATGACCAAAGAGATCAAACTCTACACGACACCCACCTGCGTCCCGTGCAAGGCAGTAAAGCAGTTTCTCAACGACCGGGGAGCCAACTTCACCGAGATCGACGTCGCCGCCGACCAGGAGGCCATGCAAGAGCTCGTCCGCATAAGCGGCAACATCACCGTCCCGGTGGTCACCATAGACGGCGAGGTGGTGGTGGGTTTCGATAAAGGCCGGATGGCGGAACTCCTTGCCCGGGAGGGGGCATGACGGACATGCCTCCGTCGCCTGACGGTCATCCTGAGCCGAGACCTAGCAATCATTAAACGACCCCCACGGGAAGGAACCCGACCTATGGCCATCGCCGTCACATGCTTCACCGTGAGCCAGCTTGCCGAGAACACCTATCTTATAGGCTGTGATGAGACCAAGGAAGCGATCTTCATCGACCCGGGCGACGAGCCCGCTCGCCTCTTGAAGGCCGCCGAGGACAGCGGCTTCACGGTGACGAAAATCGTCAACACCCACGGCCACTTCGACCACGTGGGGGCGGTCATGGCGATCAAGGAAGCCCTCGAGGTGCCCTTCTACCTCCACAAGGACGACGAGCCGCTTCTCGAGCGGCTCCTCCAGGTCGGCCCGATGTTCGGCATAGGCGATGGTCGCCTCCCCGTCGTCGACCACTATCTCGAGGTGGGCCAAACCGTCGAGGTCGGCAATCTCTCGGCAGAGATCCTCTTTACCCCCGGCCACGCACCCGGGCACGTCTCGCTCCACTTCGCCGACGAAGGATGCGTCTTCTCAGGGGATGTGCTCTTTGCCGGCTCCATCGGGCGCACCGATCTGCCCGGAGGCTCCATCGCGACCCTCATGCGCTCCATCGAACAGGTGCTCCTCGCCCTGCCGCCTGAGACGGTCGTCTACCCCGGCCACGGCCCCTCCACCACCATCGGTCACGAGAAGGACCACAACCCATTTCTCACCGGCGGGGGCCCCTTTCTGTTGTAACGATACTGATCACGCGGCGAGCCTGCGCACCCCTCGGCGCCCGGGCACCATTTGACGCCCCCGAGCCCGCGCACTACAATAGCGGATGGAGTCTTTCTTCAACAGCCCGGGAGGGACCATTTTGCGGCACTTTACCGTCGAGGAAGTAAACGACCTCATCCCCACGCTGGAGCAGCTCGTCCGGCAACTCCAAGCCCAGCAAACCCTTATGGGTACCGAGTACGCCGATCTCGAGGCTCTGCGAGAGATGGTCCGCCACAACGGCGGTCACTCCCGCGGAGGCCCGTATCTTGGCGAGTTGGCCCAATTCGCCGGCCTCATCGAAGACCTCCACAGCCACGGCTGCCTACTCAAGGACATCGCCCAGGGCCTGATCGATTTCCCCGCCCTGAAAGACGGTCGCGAAATCTACCTATGCTGGATGATGGGCGAGGAGTCGGTCGAGTGGTGGCACGAACGCGAGACCGGCTTCGCGGGACGGAAACCCATCGATACCCTGTGAGCCCGCCCGACACCCGCCCCCCTCGAAGACCCTTAAGCAGCGCGATGGCCTTCACCGTCGGGGAGCTGATCCTCGGGTCTCTCCTGCTCGCACTGGCCGCGGCGTGGGCCCGCTGGAGGGCCCTTCCCCTGGGCCCCTCGCTCCATCCAACCCCAGGCGGCCTTGCTGTGGGGCTGGCGGCGAGCCTGCCGGCCTGTGCGCTCCTGCTGGTGCTGGCCGGCCCGCGGGCGCGGCGCTGGCCCGGCGTGGCCCACCTCCAGGACACGCTCTCGTTCATCCGGGACCTGCTGAGTCCCGTGGCCTGGTGGCAGATTCTCATCATCGCCGCAATGGCGGGCCTCAGCGAAGAGGTGCTCTTCCGGGGGGTTGTCCAATTGGAGTTCGGGCTGATCGCAGCGGCGGTGCTTTTCGGCCTCTGCCACCCGCTGAGTGTGGGCTACGTGGTCTATGCCACCGTGCTGGGCGTGTACATGGGGCTGGTGGCGAAGGCCAGCGGGGGCATTGCGGCCCCCGTGGTCGCCCACGCCGTCTACGACGCCGTCGGGCTTTGGTACCTCACCCGCCGCTGGCAGGCGCCGGATGCGCCGGAGCGTGAGACGCCTTCGGCGACGTGAGGGATGCGAGGTGACGGTCGTCGGGTCACCCGGCGAGGGTCGCCCGCAAGGCCTCGGCCTGCCCCACCATTACCCGCAGCTTCTCGACCGCCTCTTCCACCGTCCGGGTCTTGAGCCCGCAGTCCGGGTCGACCCAGACCTGATCGGGCGAGAGACTCTCCAGGACCTGCTTGAGCCGGGCCGTCACAGTCTCGGGCGACTCGATCTTGTGGCTGTGCACATCGAGGCATCCGAAGGAAAAATCCTTCGTAAAGGGGTGGCGGACGAAGAGCTCCAGCAGGTCGAGATCGCTATTGGACATCTCCAGGTCGAAGTTGTCCATGGGCAGATCGAGCATGCGGGGGTAGATGAACTCGAAGGCCCCGTAGCAGATGTGGGTGACGAAGTAGACGGACAAATCCCGGGTGACGAGCTCCAGGGCCTCGGAGGCCAGCGGCAGCTCCTCGGGCCGAACGCTTAGGGCCGGCTCGTCGATTTGAATTATCTTGGCTCCCGCCTCGGCGAGAGCCTCGACCTCCTTGCGAATTTCCTTGGCCAGCGCCAGGGTGGCGTCGGCTCGGGTCGGGTAGTATTCGTTGAAAGACCAGTCCATGATGGTGTAGGGCCCGGTGAGCATCCCTTTGACTGGCCGCTCGGTCCGCTCCTGGGCAAAGCGCCACCACTCGACGGTGACGGGCCCCGGCCACCGGACCGGCCCGGTAATGATGGGCTTCTTATAGTACCGGTTCCCGTATGAGCGAACGAGCCCGCCCAAGGTGAACCCCTCGAGGGTCTCGGCGAAGTAGGCCACCATGTCGCCCCGGTACATCTCCCCGTCCACGAGCACATCGAGGCCTAACTCCTCTTGGGTCTCAATCCAGAAGGTCGTCGCCTGCTCTTCGAGGGCTCGAAGCTCCTGCCGGTCGATCTCCCCGAGTGCGTAGCGGGTCCGGGCCTGCTTGAGGTAATCGGGCTTGGGAAAGCTGCCGACCGTGGTCGTCGGCAGCAGGGGGAGATTCAGCCCCAGGGCATCCAGCTTGGCTCGACTCATGACGACCCTCCATTGAGACGACGGCAGATCCGGCCGATGAGGTCACACTTGGCGCGGGCCTTCTCGCGCGGCAGGTACTCCAGGCCCGTGGAAGGGTTGAGGTACGCCTCGCCCGTCGCCACGGCGGGCAAGAGGCCCTCCACAAGCGCCACGATCTCCTCTTCCTCTTCCATCTTCGTATTGCGGGCGTCCAGCAGCCCAAGGCCAAGGGTCTTGGGGCTGCCCTGGGACGCAATGGCCTCGATGAGGCCAGGGCTGTAAGTGAAATCTAGCCCAAGCACGTCGACCGGAAGCTCCACAAGCCTGCTCAAGAGGGGCGTGGCGTCCCCGAAGGAGGTGTAGAGCGCGAGGGCAGCCGACCCGGCCGCCGCCCGGGCGGCCTCCAGGGAGGCCTCCACCAGGGGGAGCTCCTCGGGGTGATTCAGGATGCAGGGCTCATCGATCTGGATCAGCTGCGCGCCGGCCTCAGCCAGGGCGGCCACCTCGGCGACCACCACCGATGAGATGGCCTCGCACAACGCTTCCAGGTCCCGGTAGACCCCCTGGCGGTTGATGGAGAGCTTTGCCAGGGTGTAGGCTCCGGTGAGGACCGGCTTGACCGGCTTGGTCGCCACCCCGGTGGCGTAGCGGTACTCTTGGACCACCCGAGGCTCCTCCATCTCGATCGGCCCCACGATGACCGGCTGGCGGAAATAGGAATTCGTATCAAAGTAGCGAAGCAGGCCTCCAATCTCCACGCCCGCGACCGACCGCGTCATGTGGCTTACGGGGTCGTACCAGCCAATCTGGCCGTCGGTGACGATATCGAGCCCCGCAGCCTCCTGCTCGCCGATGGCCAGCCCCACCATCGTCCGGCGGGCTTCCTCCAGGTCGGCCTCCGTCTTCTCGCCCCTATCCAAGCCGGCTATGGCCTTGCGGAGCACCTGCTCCTCTGGCCTGTCCCCGATCCTCGGATAGCTCCCGCTCGAGGTCGCGTGGAGTCGCATGGGGTCTCTCCTCTCTTGCCGTCCCTTAGGCGCAACTGATAAGACCCACAAATGGGTCGCCTCGGGCAGAGACCCCCGGTGGGCCCAGCCGTCATCCCGAGACCTGCGACGCCCAACAATATACATCGCGAAGAAGGGCATTTCTACCCCGGAGTGAAAGATGTGGTAGACTACTGGCGTCTGGGCCCCCTTCGCCCGGTGAGGCGGACTCGGCGTGGCGACGGGCCTCGGCGGGTGAGTAGGAGCGAATCGTGGCGGTCCCCACGACCATAGCCCCGCACGATTTGGAGATTCGCCTCCGCGACCTGTCCCGGCCGTGGCGATGGGAGGCCATCTTCGCTAACGAGCGACCCGTTGAGATCGAGGTCGGCACCGGCAACGGGACGTTCCTGGTGAACGCGGCGTTGCGCAGCCCCGAGCGCGCCTTCCTGGGGATTGAGGTCTCCGGGAAGTTCTTCTCCAAGGCCGTCCGAAGGGCCGCCCGGGAGGGAGCGACCAACGTACGGATGGTGTACGCCGATGCGGCCTACGTCCTGCGCCATTGCATCCCGCCCACCTCGGTCGCCGCCTACCACTTCTACTTCCCTGAGCCATGGCCCAAGAAGCGCCACGCCAAGCGCCGGCTCTTTCAGCCAGACATGGTGGCGCGACTGTACGAGACCCTCGAGCCGGGCGGCTACCTCCTGGTGGTCACCGACGTGACCGACTACTTCGAGACCATCGAAGCGCTCCTTATCGCCGAGGCCCGCCTCGAGCGCCTGGAGGAGTCCACCCCTCCGCTTGAGAGCGCCCGAGGGCGGACCATGACGAGCTACGAGAAGAAGTACCGTGCCGAGGGCCGGGGCATCCATTACGGCGTATGGTGGAGGCCCCCCACGGACCCGGTGGAGGTGGAGCCCCCACCCGCCGACGCACCGCTCGAGGCCTTGAAGGAGGAGCCCATGCCGCACGTCGTCGTTGAGCGTCCCGTGAAGCTGCGGGATTACGTTGCGGGCTTCAGGCCCCTGGCCCACAAAGAGGCCACGACCGTGTGCAAGGCCACGGAAGCGTACCTGAACAGCACGGGCACGACCGCTCTGGTCGAGGCCGTGGTCATCGAGGAGGGGCTCCCGCAGAAGTTTTTCGTCCTGGTGAGTGAGAAGCCGGGCCAGGCCACCGTCCGGCTGGCGCGCCCGGATGGCCCGGAGAGAACCCGCGGCGTGAAGCGCCTGCTGGCGCTGGTGGCCAAGGACCTGCTGGACCGATCCCCGAGGTCCGCCTACGGCGCCACGAACATCGAGCCGTTTCTCTTTCACGAGGCACGAGGGGAAGAGCCCTAACGACCCCCGTTAACCCGCTTCCGACCCCTCTCGCTCTGGGACCTGAACGCCATGGAGCCGCACGCGGGCAGCGCGTTTCGGACCAAGCAGGCCGTCCGCGACTTCGTCTGGGGACGCCTGGAGGAGGCCGGGGCGGCAGGTTTCCCTTTCCCCTCCAGGGTCGCATTCCCAACTTCGCCGGAAGCCGCGAGGCCGCCTCACGCTTAAAGGAACTGCGGGCGTTCCAGCAGGCCCGGGTCGTCTTTTGCGCGCCCGACTACGCGGTCAAGGCGGCCCGGGACCTTGTGCTCGCCGAGGGCAAGACGCTGGCCTTCGCCATGCCCCACATGACGGCCTTCCTCCAGATGGATGGGGCGGGCAGACCGACGAGTATCCGGGCCATGGGCCGGGCGGGCAAGCCGCTTACAAGCCCCATCGACTTCAAGGTCTCAGGCTGCGTGGCGGTGGACCTAAAAGGCAACCGTATCGGGAAAGGCTCCGGCTACGGCGACCAAGAGGTGGCCACGCTCCGAGCCTGGGGCCTGCTTCCGCCGGGGCCCTTCCCGTTTGCGGCGCTGTGCCACCCCCTGCAGCTGTTCGACGACCTCTCCCACCTGGCCGACCCCCACGATGTTCCCGTGACAGCTATCTGCACGCCTGAGAGGGTCATCGCTATAGGGGAGGGACAGGCCGCCGTCGGAGGACCGCAGCCCCAATGAGCGAGCCGAGCCAGGCTGCTGCGGAGAGCATCGCAAGGGGAGCAAATCCCCGGGGACGAAAGGTGAAGACGACCCGGTGGCGGCCCGCAGGCAGAGCCACAGCCCGGCAGCAGACGTTGGCGATAAACCACCGGCCGGGCCGCCCGTCCACCTCAACCCGCCAGCCCGGGTAGGCGGGGTCCGCGAGATATAGGTACCCGGCCGTCTCCAGGGCGGCCTCCACCACGACCTGGTTGGGCGCATCCACAATGATTTCGGCGGTGCCGCCGGTGCCCGGCTTCTTAGATTCTGACGGCACCTTCCCCGGAGCCAAAGCCCCGGGAGTGACGTAGAGGGCCTCACGGGGGTCGTAGCCGGAGGCCGCCAGCTTCTCTAAGATCGCCCCTCTCCCATCCAACACCTCCACCCGCCCGCTGATGACCGCTCTGGGCAACGCCTCCAGGCTTCGATATACCGCCTGGCGTCGTCCGACGAACACCCGTTGGAGCTTGCGATGGACGAGGCGCTTGCCCGTAGGCCCAAGGACGTAGGCCACGGCGTAAATGTCGGCGAGTCGCTTGAGCGCGATGGGCATGAGGTCGAGCTCCGCCCGATCGATGGGAAACCCGTGAGCCTTATTGAAGTAGGCGACGAAGTGGTCAAGGACGAGCGTGTCCGAGCCGCCAAAGAAGGCGAAACCCTGGGCTAGGGGGCGATTGGGAAGGCTGTCGGCTATAGTCATGATCCGATTGGGGCCCACCCGCTGGGAGAGGTAGGCCGCCACCCGGGGCTCCACCGTTAGGTGCTCCAGGGGGGTCTTCACCCCCCCGAAGGGCATCCCGAAGGCCGCCAGATCGGCCGCCGCAAGGAGGACGACCAGCAAGCCAACCCATCGGGTTTTTATCGTCTGCAGGCCCGAGAGATACAGCAGGCCCCCGAAGGCGGCCACGACGGCCAGGGCCCGGACCACTCCGAGGCGGGCCACGGTGTAAGTCTCCTCCAGCACCGTCCTATCGAGGGGTGAGGCGGGAAGGGAAAAGCGCGTCTCACCCTCAACGTGGGCCCACCGGATGATGGATTCCCAGGTGTTGGCCGGAACCGTCGTCCACAGCCAGAGGCCGAGAGCTGCTGCGCCGGCTACGAGAAGGAGACCCCCTCCCAGGCGGCGAGCCCGAGGGCGGCCTGCCTCCTCACGCTCGGAGCGCCCCGCCATCCAAGCCTCCAGGCCCCACCCGGCCAGGACGGCGAGGGCGAGGCCCGCGATGGCAATGAACTTCGAGTAGCCCCGGAAAGCCCGAAAGCCGGGAAGAGCGGCCAGCAGCTCACCGAGGCCGGGGATGGCCCCATCGAGGGCCAGCACTAGTGACGCCGCCCCCATGGCGGCCAAAGCCACGACCGAAGGATGACGCCTTCGAACCAGGGCGAGGGCCGCGAAAGCCAAGGGGACGAGGCCGACGTAGAGACACATCTCCCAGTAAAAGAACGGCGTTTGTATCGATAATAAACCTAAGCTGAGAGCTACTTCTGGCGGGGTTCTTTCTTCTTCTTTTTCTTCTTTTTCCTTGGCTTCGGTGGGGTTTCCAGGAGGCGTTTTGCTATTTTGTCAAAGGGAGCTGGTTCAATCTCATCTTCTTTTATTAATGAACCATTGTCTTTATGCTTCTTGTTCATCGCCACTTTGTTCCAACATATCTTCTTGACGATATTCTCCGGGTAGCAATTGAGTCTCCGAGGGAGTAATAACCCTTAAACCAAGGGCCTTAATTTTTGGCTTTGCCGATTCCTTTTTGGGTCTATTGTCAGTTGTCATAAACTCTTGACACCCCATGCGCAAAGCAGAAGCAACATGAATTCCATCAGCACCACTTAGTGTAATATCATGTTTCCATCGAAGGTCTCTAGCATCCTCAGCTATAAACAAATCTGGCTGGACAAGCCGGATATATTGTCCAGAGGTTAAGATGCTCGTAAATAATTGCTTAATATCGTCGTTTATTTCTCCGTCTGCATGAGTACATTCAGCAACGGTGAGTGTTGAGGTATAAGCCTCCATATCTCCGGCCTTGGCTGCCTCTAACATCATCTTCAAAAACAAAACTTCCCTCTCGCGGTCTATGCCTATTTGCTTCCCCACCTTTTGTTTGGCCATATCAATGAAACAAGCAGAGTCAATATAGATTTTTGGCTTACTCGGCATCGCCGCGTATTTTGTCGAGGTAATCTTCGGTTGTTAGTTCTCCCGTCAAGTCTGGTGCGATGCCAAAGAACCGCTCAAAATCTTCTTCAGAAATATCTTGAGCAACGCGGACTTCTTGTACACGTAGCTGTTCTATCTTTTTGTCAGCCTTACTCGCACTAATCATGCCCGATATATGAACAATGGCCTCTTTTTTCTCCAACAGTTTCCATATCTCAGGATAGCGTTCCACAGAGAAAGAACACTTAATAAGCTTATTGGTGGACAACTCTCTAATGTCAAAATATGGTGGGTGGGCCTCCTTATACAAAGAATGAACCGCGCCCTGAACTGAACCATAATATTCGACTACGCTTTCTACCCACTTCGATATTGCTTCTGATTTCTCTTTAGACAAATAGTGCCAAGCTGGTTTCGGTTTCCCCACTTCATATATTCCAAGGCCCACAACTTCATCAGGCTCAGCAGGGATGGCAATTTTTGCAAACTGGGCCATAGTAGCCCTTCGAACGGGGCCATCCAACTCGGCAAGTTCGGGCTCAAAAGTTGTAGCGTATTCCAGCGCATCATTGTATTTATTAACTTGCTCTTCGGTGGGCTCTCCTACATATTCCGCAGTAAAGCTCAATGAACGGCTTTCAAAATCGACGGCTAGCCACTGACCTTTCGCTATATCGAGGCCCACATCTTCGCCAACCATCCGAAAGAACCTTTCGGATTCCTTCGAAATATCTCCAAGCGTATCCAAGGGAACGCCAGGCTTCCCCTTGCTTAGCTCAATTCTTATGCGGAGCCGAGCCATGATGATGAGTCCCGGTATAACAGCCTCTTGCCTTCGATGCCTTTTAGCGCGATTTCCGTTCGTTCCATGTCGGAAATCTCGCGGTTGTTATAGCGAAAGTCAAATTCTCCAATGTATCGCTTTAAGTGTCTAGCACCGACGTGCTGATACACCCCCGTTAGTCCTCGCTTTAGAATACTAAAGTAGTTCTCAATCGTGTTGGTGGAAATTGGGCCTCTAACGTATTCGCCTTTCCTGTGTTGGATGACACTATGCTTCTCAAAGTCAAGGCCAGTGCCATCATAAGTCCGCGAATCATCCGTCACAATATGGGTATCTTCCTCGATTTGTTCTCTCATTATTGGTTTTAGTGTCCTAGCATTGACAGCAGGAACATGGAAGGACCGAACCTCACCGCCTTTCTCAACAAGGGAAAATATCTTTTCCTTGTGCATGTAGCCACGCGCACCTTTCCGATGCTTGCCGACGTTACCCCAAAAGGTCTCATCGACTTCAACCACCCGTCCCTTGCCGCCTAGCTTTTCAGCAAACACGGGGTCTTTCATGGCCTCACGAATACGATGAGTCATGAACCAAGCGGTCTTGTAAGTTACACCGAGCATCCTATGAAGCTGGTGCGTACTGATTCCTTTTTTGGAGGAACATAGAAGGTAGGATGCGGTCAGCCACTTATGCAACGGAATCTTGCTCCGCTCGAAAAGGGTTCCGACCGTTACGGTGAATTGCTTATCACACTTGCCACACTTTAGCAAACCGGGCCTTGCGGTCTTGCCCTTGATGCGATATATCTTCTCGGTTCCGTCGCACTTAGGGCAAACCGGGCCATCAGGCCAACGGATACCCTCAAGGTACTCACGGGCCTTATTCTCATCGTGAAAATATGGTTCGGTTAGGATGGACATCTCAACCCCCTCCATAGGAGTTTAGCATAGTACTTTTCCCCCATCACCTTGATAGCTGTAAAGTTGACAGTGAAAAAAACACCTAGCCCTTCTCCCTTGTCTTCTGCAACCGTTCAACCTTGGCCTTGCTCAGCAGTTTAATCTTTTGGGCTCCGACCATTTGGACGACCGGCAGTTTTCCTTCCTCTATCATTTGATGAACTCGCATTTTGGATACTTCTAAAATAATGGCTGCCTCTGCAGGTGTGATTAGGTCTTGATAGGCCATACCTCTAATATAGGCTTAAACTTTACAGCTGTCAAGTAAAAAGCGGGCTTTTGGCAGGGTTTCTTATGTATACAAACGCCAAAAGAACCGTCCCCAATAGGTGCTCCCGAGGTGATTGCCAAAAAGGTCTGGCACGACCAGCGTGGCGAGGTTTTCCGGCGGGAGGTGAAACCACCTCACCCACTCGCGGGCCTCGACGGCCTGGCGCACCGAGTGGGTAAAGAACTCAAAGGTGGGGACCACCTGGACGGCGACGAGCGCCGCGCCCAAGGCCCCTGCGGCCGCAAGGCGCCCTGCGGCCCTGAGCGCCGCCTCTTTGCTCTCAGCCGTCTGGGCGAGCCGCACCCCCCCATAGACGGCCATCCCCACCATTGCGAAGGCAACGTACTGGAGGTGGCCGGCCAGGACCATCAAGGCAACCGCCCAGGCCAGGGCCACCGCCGCCAGACCTCTCCGCCCACCCGTGAGCGTTCGTTCCAAAGCGGCCAGGCTCAATGGAATCCAAGGTATCGTGCAGACATTTGAAAGGTGGCCGGCGTAGACGGCCAGCACCAGATGGGCGCTCCAGCCGAAAACCACCCCGGCGAGCGCCGCAGGGAGACGGCCCATTCCCACGGAGCGCCCGAAGAGATAGGTCCCCGAGGCGGCAAGCCCAAGGTGAAGGGCCACGGTCACGTTGATGGCCGCCCAGACGGGCAAGGCGAGGAAGAGGAAGTTCAGCGGATATAGGAGCGCCGATTGGGGATTGGCGAAGTAGGGCGTACCGCCGAAGAGGTAAGGGTTCCAGAAAGGAAAGACCCCACGGGCCAAAGACCCGAACCCAAAGGCCCGGCCACCGAAGAACTCCCGTGCCACATCGCTGTAGGGGTGGCCCACCACCCCGGGCGAGGCGGAAAACAGGCTTGGCGCCAGTAGCGCGAAGCCGAGGAGCATCAGGCCCAACAACACGGGAAGGTCATGCCGGGTGAGCCATTCATCGGTGCGGGTCGACGGACTGGACGACATGGTTCGGGTCTCTCGGGGGCTCCTCGGCTCTCGGTATGCAGGGCTATGGTACCATTCCCTCGATGGACGGACAATGAAGCCCGGTTAGGAGAGGAGGACGTGGATAGCCTGGAGACAATCGCCGCCGAGGTGGTGGCCTGCCAGAGGTGCCCGCGGCTGCGAGACCACTGTCTGGAGGCCGCCCGAAAAAAAAGGCGGGCCTACGCCGAGGAGGACTACTGGGGCCGGCCCGTGCCGGGCTTCGGGGACGCCTCGGCTCGGCTGGTCGTGGTGGGGCTCGCCCCGGCCGCCCATGGGGCCAACCGCACCGGACGGCTCTTCACCGGCGACACATCGGGCGACTGGCTATGGCGGGCCCTCAACGAGACCGGCTTCGCCTCCAAGCCGCACGGCCGCTCGCGGGACGACGGACTGGTTCTAACGGGCTGCTACGTGACGGCGGCGGCCCGGTGCGCCCCGCCGAAGAACCGTCCCGTGGCCGCTGAGCTCGCCGCCTGCCGACCCTACCTGGCCGGGGAGCTGCGGCTGCTACCCCACGCCTCGGCCTACCTGGCCCTGGGGCGTATCGCCTTCGAGGCCCTCCTGGCCACCCTACGAGAGCTCGGCCTCGGCCCGCTGCCCGCCCGGGGCGCCTTTCGCCACGGCGGCCTCTGGCCGCTCGAGCCCGGAGGGCGGACGCTCCTTGCTTCCTACCACCCGAGCCGCCAGAACACCCAGACCCGTCGCCTGACCCGAAGGATGTTCCACGCCGTCTTCCGCCGGGCACGGACGCTCACCACGGAACACTTATAAGCGGCTTCGGATAGGGGTTTTGGATGATTGTTGACGACGAGAGCCGAAATCAGTCGTAAGTTCTGAGGAAATAAGAGCCTACAGTTTCAGGGCCGGAGGGCGCCCGGCGTGGGCGCCCCCCTCAGGCTCGACGAGGGCTGCTACATCACTTGCCTGATTTACCCTTCCCCTTGGGCGGGACGATGCGGACGCTATCGGAGGCCTCGAAGGGCTCACCATCGATAGTCTCGCCCGTCAGCGTCGCCTCGGTGCTGGCCGCAGTCAAATTCAGACCCTGCACGCTGAAGTGCAACACCAAGTCCTGATCGCCGTCACCGTCTACGTCCTCAAGACTCCAGCGCAACGGCGACGTCCCGGCAAAGAGGGCTGTGTTGGGGACAACGGTACCCGCGTCGAAGGCGGCGTCAGAGAGCACCGCCACGGGCACCACGCCCTTGGATCCGAGGTTGATGGAGTTGGGGTCGCTTCCGGGCTTGATGTCAATGGTCACATGGTGGGTGGTGGGAACGACGACGTCATTCACCGTCCAGTCGAAGCCCACCTCGGTCGAGAGATTCGGTGTCCCGTTGTCGGTGACCGTAACCGTCACCGGATAGACCCCGGCCGCATCAAAGCCGAGATTGCCGCTGATAAGACCCGCGGCGTTGATGGTGAGCCCCGGTGGCAGGCCACTCGCGACGTAGGACAGCCCGTCGCCATCCGGGTCGCTTGTCACAATCTGGAGCGAAGGTGAAGTGTTCTCGTTATCGGACTGGTTGCCGGGGTTGGTCACCGTCGGGACGCGGTTGACGTTGTTGACCGTCCAGGTGAAGGAGACGGGGGCAGAGAGATTCGGTGTCCCGTTGTCGGTGACCGTAACCGTCACCGGATAGACCCCGGCCGCATCAAAGCCGAGATTGCCGCTGATAAGACCCGCGGCGTTGATGGTGAGCCCCGGTGGCAGGCCACTCGCGACGTAGGACAGCCCGTCGCCATCCGGGTCGCTTGTCACAATCTGGAGCGAAGGTGAAGTGTTCTCGTTATCGGACTGGTTGCCGGGGTTGGTCACCGTCGGGACGCGGTTGACGTTGTTGACCGTCCAGGTGAAGGAGACGGGGGTAGAGAGATTCGGTGTCCCGTTGTCGGTCACCGTGACCGTCACCGGATAGACCCCGGCCGCACCAAAGCCGAGATTGCCGCTGATAAGACCCGCGGCGTTGATGGTGAGCCCCGGCGGCAGGCCACTCGCACCGTAGGACAGCCCGTCGCCATCCGGGTCGCTTGTCACAATCTGGAGCGAAGGTGAGGTGTTCTCGTTATCGGACTGGTTGCCGGGGTTGGTCACCGTCGGGGCGCGGTTGACGCTGTTCACAACCCAGTTGAAGCTCACTGTGGTGGAGAGGTCACCGGCGATGACCGTCACCGCCACCGCGTAGGGTGAGCCGGCGGCCGCCTCGAAGCCGAGGTCGCCGGAAATCAGGCCCGTGGCGTTGATGGTGAGCCCCGGCGGCAGCCCCGTGGCGCCGTAGGTCAACCCGTCGCCGTCGGGGTTGCTGGCCACGATCTGGAGCGAGACCGCATCGCCCTCGTTGCTCGTCTGGTCGCCGGGGTTGGTGACCTGCGGGGCCCGGTTAACGTTGCTCACCGTCCAGGTGAAGGTCGCGCCGCCTGAGAGCTCCCCGTCGGAGGCCGTCACGGTGACCGCGTACGCGCCCGCCGCATCGTAGCCGAGACTTCCGCTGATCAGGCCCGTCTGTGGGGCGAGGGAAAGGCCGGGCGGCAGCCCCGCGGCGCTGTAGGTCAACGGGTCGCCGTCGGGGTCGCTGGCCACGATCTGGAGCGAGGGCGAGGTCCCTTCATCGTCGGTCTGGTTGCCGGGGTTGGTCACGACGGGCGCAGCATTGACCGGAATCACGGGCGTGTAGACGTTCAGCCGGCCTCCGGTCACGGTTATGCCTGAGAAGGCACCGACGAGATCCACCTTATCCAGAATTAGGGTTCTTATCTCCAGGTGCGTAAGGTTCGGGAACTGGGCCATCAGGAGGGCCGTGGCTCCCGAGACGTGTGGGCTTGCCATGGAGGTGCCGCTTGCCCAGGCGTAGCCGCCACCGAAATACGTAGATAAAATGTAGACCCCGGGGGCGGCCAAGTCGACTGTGTTGGCACCCCAGTTGGAGAAGTAGGCCAGGGTGTCGTCGCGGGTGCTTGCGGCAACAGATACCACATTGGCCACATTGTAGTTGGTCGGGTAGCGGGGGGTGGTGTCGTTGTCGGTTGCGCTATTGCCAGCGGAGGCAATGAAAAGCGTCCCGGAGTTGTTGGCCGTCTGGATGGCGTCAAACAGCGCCTGGGAAAAACCCCCACCGCCCCAGGAGTTGTTCATGACCTTGGCGCCGTTGTTTGCGGCGTAAAGGACAGCCTCTATGGCGCCCGAGATATAGCCCCACCCGCCGGCGCTGAGGAACTTTAGCGGCATAATCCGGGCCGTCCAGGTTACACCTACCACTCCCAAATCGTTGTCCCCGACCGCGGCGATAGTTCCAGCGACGTGGGTGCCGTGAAAGTGATCGTCGAGCGGGTCGTTGTCGTTGCTGAAGAAGTCCCAGCCCCGATAGTCGTCCACGTAACCATTGTTATCATCGTCGATCCCGTTGTCCGGCACTTCGTTGACGTTGACCCACATGTTGGCCGCCAGGTCCGGGTGGTTGTAGTCCACGCCGGTGTCGATGACGGCCACAACGACCGAGGCCGAGCCCCGCTGGATGTCCCACGCCTCGGGGGCGTCTATATCAGCGTCGTCCACACCCCCCCTGCGGTTAGACGGTGGACCAACAGGCTGGCCCGTGTTGTGGAGACCCCATAGCTCGTCAAAGTAGGTGTCGTTGGGCTCGAGGTCGGCGTAGACGATGTAGTTGGGCTCCACGACCTCAACGAGGGGGTCGGACTCAAGAGCCGTGATGGCCTGTGCCACGGAGGTCCCAGAAGGTAGCTTGAGGCGGTAGTAGCCGATGGCGGCGTAGCTTTTAAGGATGGTGGCGCCAAGCTGGCTTACGACCTTGTCGATGGCCCCCTCTGGGGCGTCGGCCTTGAGCTTTACGAAAACCTCGTCGGGTGTAAATTCAACGTCCTTTTCCTCTTCCCTGAGCACCCCACCAATGACCCGCTTGGCCGTCGGGAAGCCCGGAGCACGAGAGACCTCGCCAGGAGGGGCATGGGCCGCGACTGTACTTGCCGCGGGTTCGGATCGCGGGGCTTCCTTCGAGGCCTTCTGGAGAACCGAGATCCTGAGCAAGCTCTCGCGGCCCGTCGTGGACTCGCGCATGAAGACGAGCGCATACGAGCCTGCAAGCCGGCGGAGCCCTTCCTTGAGGGGGAGGTTGGTGAAAGACGTCGTTACGGTACCCCTGACCTGAGGGTCGATGGTGACCTCGACCGCCTTCTTGCGTCCTATGGCCCTAAGGACTTCCCGCAGGTCTGCGGCGTTGGCTTGGACCGATATGCGGTCGTTTTCGAGCTTGAGGGAGTACTCGCCCGGAGCCAGATCCGCTCCGTCGGAAGCCAACTCCTCGGCCCAGCCGTACGGCTGAAGGATGAGGAGGACACCAAGGATGCCACAAAAAATCCCCGCCTTTAGCCCCCAACGTCTCGATGGCCGGGAGGGTCTCATCGAATGATTCGTGGGAATGGGCACCTTGGCCCCTTTCGCTGAAAGTTGCTCAAAAGGGTCGAAAGGCATCAAAAGTCATTATGAGTCTGAATCTTCTCTCTCTTTGTGAGCAAATTTTGTACCCTTCCCATAAGTCCAAATATATCAACAGTATATGTGTTTTCAGATTGGGCCGACCTGTTGCAAATGGGACACAAAAGCCTTTCATATCCCACGCATGCAATGAAGGTGCGAACTCCCAGGAAATCGGTCCTTCGGCCAACTTATTGTGAAAAGTTGCTCCCTCTCCAGACATTGTCCCTGGAGACTATTCTGGCGACCGCCGCTCTTCACTCCCGCGGGCCCGCCTTTTCCTCGGCCTTCGAGAGGAATTTCGGAGCGTCGAGGTAGTAGCGCTCGTGGCGCCCTCGCCGACTTTCTCCACCTCGTCGTGGGCCTCGACCTCAAAGAGCAGCCGGCGGCGGTCGACCTCCGTGAGCCTGGCGGTGAAGGTGACCTTCATCCCCGGCGGGCACGATCACTCATCACGGAACACTCATAAACGGTTTCGGGTAGGGGTTTTGGATGATTGTTGGCGGCCAGAGCCGAAAGTGGGCCCGAACCTCAACGCCCACTCTTCCCGACCCGGTACAACTAGTTGATAATCAGTCGGGTCTAGAATAATATGAGAGCCTCCCCTTGATGCGTCTTGAGACCACCTTCGCCCGACGCCACAGGACGGGCTGGAGGGAGACGATGGCCCGACCACTCCGTTCTCCCTTGATTGCCGCAGGCGTATTTCTGCTTGCCGCCGGCGGCTGGTGGGGGCTGGGGCTGCTGAGTCCTGCCCCTCCGGCCACTGCCGAGAACCGGATCGTCCCGGTCAAACGCCGGACGCTGCGCAGGACGGTGCTGGCGACGGGGACGGTGAAGCCCATGGTGGGTGCGGAGGTGAAGGTGGGCGCCCGCCTCTCCGGAAAGGTGGAGCGGCTCAACGTCCAGGTGGGTGACCGGGTCCGAAAAGGCCAGATCATCGCGTTGATTGAGAACGAGGACCTGAAGGCCAAGGTGGCCCAGAGCCGGGCGAGCCGGGCGGCGGAGCGGGCCCGCCTCGCCGGCCTGAAGGCCAAGGCCCCGAAAGAAATTGCCAGGGCCGAAGCGGAGTTGGTGGAGTCTGATGCACGCCGGCAGCATGCACTACTAGACCTCAAACGCCACCGCGCCCTCTTGGCCGAGGGGATCACCCCCCGCGAAACCCTTGATGCAAAGGAAAAAGAGATGAATGTCCTGGAGGCGCAGGTCCGCTTCGGCCAGGAGAACCTCCGCCTCATCCGCACACGCTACGCGGAGGACCTCAAGCTTGCCGCCGCCCTGGTGGACCAGGCTGCCGCCACCCTGCAAGAGCGGGAGATCAATCTCTCCTACGCCACAGTGAGGGCTCCAATCGACGGGGTCGTGGCATCCATCTCCACCCAGGAGGGAGAGACCGTCGCTGCGGGGCTCAACGCCCCAACCTTCGTCAACATCATCGATCTGGCGCGCCTCGAAGTCCACGCCTTCGTCGATGAGACGGACATCGGGCGGATCATCGTGGCCCAGGAAACCACATTCACCGTAGACACCTTTCCCGACAAGCCGTTCCGGGGGCACGTCACCGCCATCTACCCGAAGGCCCTCATCGTGGACAACGTCGTGACCTACGAAGTCATCCTCGCTATCACCGACCCCTTCGAGAACCTCCTGCGCCCCGAGATGACCACCAACGTCACCATCATCACCGAGGCGCGCCCCGGTGTTCTGGCCATCCCCCGCCGGGCGGTGAAGACGACTAAAGGTCAGCACGTCGTGACCGTGGTGGCCGACGGCGCTCGCTCGCCCCGGCCCGTCGAGCTAGGCGTACAAGACGGGGCTTTCGTGGAGGTTGTCTCGGGACTATCCGAGGGCGAACAGGTTGTAGTGACGGGACCGGGAAAGGGGGCGGATCGCCGGTGGCTCCGTTGATTCACTGCACCGACCTCGCCAAAGTCTACCGTAAAGGGGCGGTTGCCGTCCACGCACTAAGCGGGGTTTCCTTCACCATCGAGGCGGGGGAGATGGTCGCCATCATGGGCCCCTCGGGCGCAGGCAAGAGCACCCTCATGCACATTCTGGGCTGCCTCGACTCTCCCACCTCCGGCCGGTTCTCCCTGGACGGAGAAGAGGTGGCCCACAAGTCCGACGCCGAGCTGGCCATCATCCGAAACGCGAAAATCGGATTCACCTTCCAGTCCTTCCACCTGCTGCCCCGCACCACGGCTCTGGAAAACGTCCTGCTGCCGCTGGCCTACAGCAACCCATATCCCGCCGACGCCGAGGCCCGAGCCGCAGCCGCCCTGGAGGCGGTGGGGCTGGGTGAGCGGGCCAGCCACACCCCGGCCGAGCTCTCCGGGGGAGAACAGCAACGGGTGGCCATCGCCCGCGCCCTGGTCACCGACCCCCAGATCCTCTTGGCCGACGAGCCGACGGGGAACCTGGACAGCGTGGCCGGCAACGAGGTGCTGGCCATCTTCCAGAGGCTCAATGCCGAGGGGCGGACCTGCATCATCGTCACCCACGACGCCGAGACGGCCCGCTGGACCCGGCGCCTCATCCGGCTGAAAGACGGCCGGATCGTGAGCGACGAGCCAGTCCTTGAGAACGATCGGCTCTATGCGAAAGTGCCGGCGGAGGATCCGGAGGCGCCATGCACGCCGGCACCCTCGTAAGGGAGGTGCGTCGGGGCCTCGTCCTCGCTCCCCGCAACACGGCCTGCATGTTGGTGGGGATTGTCATCGGCATCGCCGCCGTTACAACCATCGTCGCAATGGGTCAAGGGGCCAGGTCGAAGGTGCTGGACCGCATGAAGCGATTCGGCTTCGGCCCAAACGTCATATACATCGGCGCTGGCGGAGGGAGACGCTTCAGGGCCAGGCCCCGCAAGACCACCACCCTCACCTTCGACGACGTGCAAGGCCTCTGGGATCTTCCCAACGTCCGTCTGGTGGCCCCATACCAGCGCGAACGCAGGATTCGCCTCATCGCCAGGCGACAGAACGTCGTGACCCGAGTGGAGGGTGTGACACCCCTTTGGCTCATCACGCGGGGCTGGAAGATGGCTCAAGGGCGGTTTCTCACCAACGAGGACCTCCGCGCCCGCCGGAAGGTGGTCGTCCTTGGGACGACACCGGCTCGCAAGCTATTCGGGGCGACGGACCCCCTGGGCAAGCTCGTCCGCATCAAAAACGTCCCTTTCCGCGTGGTCGGTCTCTTCGAGGAACACGGGGTCTCAGAGGGCGGCTACGATCCCGACGACCGCTCGATGGTCCCTCTCACCACCTCCGCGTCCGTCCTCCTCCACAGGACCCACCTCGACTCCATCCGCCTCCTGATTGATGATGTAACCCGTCAGGCCGAGACGGTGGCGGCCGTCCGCATGCTGCTGCGCTCCAACCACGCCCTTGCCGAGGCGGTCGATGACGACTTCCGAATCGTCACTCCCGAGGCGCTGCTGCGCTGGATCACAGAGAGCGGCCGGACGCTGACCATCATGCTGGTCCTCATCGCCACCGTGGCCTTGCTTGTGAGCGGTGTCGTCATTGCCAATATCATGTTGGTAGCCGTCCAAGAGCGCAGGAGCGAAATCGGGCTGAAGCGTTCCCTGGGGGCAACGCGGCGCAACATAATGGCCCAGTTTTTGGCCGAGGCGGGGGTGGTCGGTCTCCTGGGGGGCTTGGGAGGCTGCGCCTTGGGCTACGGTGTGGCCCATCTGGTAGCGGCGTTCATGGGGTACCCGCCGCTTCTTTCCCTCAAGGTAGTGGCGGTGGCTCTCGCCTTTGCCGTCACCACGGGGATCGTCGCGGGAATGCACCCGGCACGGGTGGCGGCTCGGCTTGACCCCGTCGAAGCTCTGCGGTGAGGAGCGAACAGTGAGTGACTGGCGGCAGGCCTTACAGGCCCTGGCCATGAACAAATTGAGGAGCGCCCTGGCCCTTTTGGGAATCGTGGTCGGGGTCGCAGCGGTCGTCGTCACAGCGGCCGTCGGCGAAGGGAGCAAAGCAAAAGTGCTGGCCTCCATTGACGAGATGGGCGAGCACCTCCTCATGGTCCATGCCGGCGAGATGCGCATCGTCCACGGCCGCCCGAGGCCCACGGGGTTGGTGACCACCTTGAAGCCCCAGGATGCGAAAATGATGATCCAGGCCGATTCCAGCATCATCCGCGCCGCGCCGGTGGAGTCACGCCCGGTCCGGGTCAAAGCCGGCAACGCGGCGGGCTACACCTACATCACAGCCACCACACCCGCTTTCCTCCCCATCAGGAAGTTCACCGTCGCCCGTGGTCGGGGCCTCACGGAGGAGGACCTCGCCGCCAGGCGTCGGGTGGCGCTTCTGGGCTTCGACGTAACGAGCACCCTCTTCCCCGACAGCGACCCGGTGGGCCAGACCCTCATGGTGGAGAAGGTTCCCTTTACCGTGGTTGGAGTCCTGGAGCGAAAGGGGGTGGAGACGGGCGGGAGAAGCGAGGACGACCAGATTCTCATACCTCTTACTACGGGGCTTAGACGCCTCTGGAACCAGAGTCACATCTCGTCCATCGTCGTGCAGGCGGCGAGCGATGGAGACATCCCCCAGGCCTCCGCCGCCATCGAGGCGCTGCTGCGCCGCCGCCACCGCCTCCCTCATGGGCGACAGGACGATTTCTCCCTCCTCAACCAGATTGAGCTGCGCCAGGCCAAGGCCGAGACGGCAAAGACCTTCTCGCTCATGATTACGGGAGTGGCGGCGGTAAGCCTGCTGGTGGGCGGGGTGGGAGTGATGGGAGTCATGCTCATCGGAGTGCGGGAGAGGACTGTGGAGATCGGGCTCAGGCGGGCCGTGGGGGCGAGCCGGAGGCGAATCCTGCGTCAGTTCCTCATCGAGGCGGCGATCCTGGGGCTGGTGGGCGGCCTGGTGGGTACAGCGCTCGGCGTGGCCCTTGCCGCCGGTGCGAGCTGGTTTACGGCCTGGAAGCTCGTTATTCGCTGGCCTCTGGCGCTGCTGGCCTGGGGGGTGTGCGCCGCCGTCGGGGTGCTCTTCGGGCTCTACCCGGCCCGCGAGGCAGCCCGAGTGGATCCCATCGTCGCCCTTCGGACAGAGTAGCGCGACGCCCCGCTCTTCACTCCCGCGGGCCCGCCTTCTCCTCGGCCTTGGCAAGGAACTTCGGGGCGTTGAGGTAGTAGCGCTCGTGGCGGCCCTCGCCGACCTTCTCCACCTCGTCGTGGGCCTCGACCTCAAAGAGCAGCCGGCGGCGCTCGACCTCGGTGAGCCTAGCCTTGAAGGTAATCTTCATCCCCGGCGGCGTGGCGGCCAGGTGCTTGATCTCGGCCCACGTGCCCACTGTGAGGCTCTCTGCGGGCAGCGCCGCCTCGACCGCCTGGCGGCAGGCAGACTCGAAGTAGCTAAGCAGCGCCGGGGTGGCGAAGACCGGCACGCCCTCGTTGCCGAAGGCGGTGGCGAGGTCCTCCTCGCCCACGGTTATGGTGATTTCAGCCTCCAGGCCGGGTGCGAGCTCCATTGTGGTCCTCCTTTGCTCCGCGTTATGGGTTGGACGTCTCGACGCGCACTCCGTCGAGACACGACCGGATGGGGTCCGAGGGGGCTTCGGAGGTCCTTCTTTAGCACCCACGCCGCGGCCGTGTCAACGTCACGGGGCCGCCAGAACGCGCCTTGCCCTTGCCCGCGGCGAGAACTATGATATGGTAAGTCCGCCTGCAACCCGCCCGGTATCGGTGCCGAAGCGGAGCGAAGGAGCCGCAGAGCGATGATCCTAAAAGCCGTCGAGGTCGGCCCCGAACTGAACTTCTGCTACCTGCTCGGCTGTAATAAGACGGGCATCGGGGCGATCGTCGACCCCTCCGAGGAGGTTCCCGCCATCCTCGAGCTCGCCGAGCGGGAAGGCATCTCAGTGCAGCATATCCTGCTCACCCACGCCCACGGAGACCATTGCTCCGGCGTGCCCGAGGTCGTCCAGGCGACGGGCGCCCCAATCGCCGTCCACGCCGCAGAGGCAGATAACTTCCAGGGGCATGGAGACTACAACGTTGTGGCCTTGCAGGACGGCGACACAGTGGCGCTCGGCGAGGTGCACCTGGAGGTCATCCACACCCCAGGCCACTCGCCCGGCGGAGTGAGCTTCTACCACGCACCGTCCAAGCAGGTCCTGACCGGCGATTGCCTCTTCGTGGGCTACTGCGGCCGGGCCGACCTCGTAGGGAGCGACCCCGAGGCGCTCTGGCGGAGCCTCCAGCGGCTCGCCGACCTCCCCGACGAAACCGTGACCTACCCGGGCCACAACTACGGGGTCACCCCCACCTCGACCATAGGTGAGCAAAAGGCCACCAACCCCTACTACCTATGCGCCTCGATGGAGGAGTTCGTCGAGCTCAGGCTCTACGGCACGGTGGAGTAGGGGTGCCCACGCCCTCGGTGACGAAGCGAAAGAAGAAACAAACCAAGCGCAGGCCTAAGCCCGCGGCCGCCTCCCGCCGCCGTGCCCTGGCCGAGCGGTGGGCGGCCCTGGCCGATGCCTGGCTCGACGCAGGGGACGAGGAAGCACGGGATGGATGTGTGGCGGAGGCCTGCTCCCTAGCCCTCGAGGATGGAAGCCCTCACGCCTTCTGGCAGGCCTTCAGCCGGGCCGGGCACTCACGGGCCGAAGCCCTCCTCGCCCTGGCCGCCGCGGCCGAAGCCAGCCAGCTCGCCCCGTCCCTAACCGATCTGCTGGAGCGGCCTCTCGCCGCCGGCCTCGCCCTTCGGGCGGCCGAGGCCCTGGGCGCATGCGGGAGTGAGGTCGGCGAGGACTTCACCCAGGCCCTCGCCCAAGCAAAGGAAGCGGCGGACACGCTGGCCGAGACCCTCAAGACAACAGGCGACCCGGAGGCCATCACCCAGGCCGCCTCACCGCTCGAGGCGCTCGCCGAAGGCCCCGCCGTCTCATGCTTCCTTGAGGTCTTCGTTCACCTGAGCCCCGACGGGTGGATGGGCACGAGCCGCCTGGCGGGCCTCTCGCCGTCCCTCGATTCGGTCCTCGTCCTCGCGCTCGATGCGACGGCCTTGCCCGGCGCCGAGGCGGTCCCCCTGCTCCAGCGCCTGGCCCAGTCCGACACCAAGGCCACCGCCAAGCGGGCCCGCGCCCTGCTTCACAAGCTCAAAAGCCGCGGGGTGGATGTGGACGAGGGGGAGAGCCCGGCCGTCTGGAGCCTCCCGCCCGCCGAGTCCGGGCCCGGCGAGGCCCTCGCCACCGGCTTTGACCCGGCCGGCCACCGCCTGGTCTGGCTCGCCCTGCCCGCCCCAGGCCGGGGTCTCCACGTCGGCTACGGGGTCATCGACGACGCTGCGGGGCTCCTGTCCTTCTCCTGGGGCTCCATGACGAGGAAGCAGCTAGGCGAGGTCAAAGACGAGCTCGCAGACGAGCACGCCAAGCGGAAGATCCCCATCGTGGAGCTTGCGCCCAACGAGGCCGCCCTGCGGCTGGCAGAGGCCGCCGCCCGCTCGGAGGCGGCCGGTCGCGAGGTGCCGGAGGACTACCGGGCCTTCGAGCGCCTCCACCCACCTCCGCCGGGCCAGCCCACGGCCGCCATCTATGAGGCCATGCCGCCTGAGACGATAGAGCGCGCCCGCCACTCAACGAGCGCAACCCCCTCCCTGCTCGACGACCCCGAGGCGGTCGTCGGCTTCTGGCCGGTCGAGGCCGAGGCGGTGGCCCGGTCGGCCGAGCCCGCCGGCGAGGGCCGCATCATCATCGCCCCTTCTCCCCCCCAAGCGCCTGAGGCCGAGGAGACAGAGGCCGCCTGCGACCGGCTCTTCGCCGGGGAGCTCTTGGAGCGGCTCCTGGCCCGGATGGAGGAACAGGCGTTCGTCTTCTGGGCGGACGGCCAGCACGAGCGCGCCACCCTCTGCCTGGCCTGCGTGCTGCCGTTGCGGGACGACCCCCTCCTCAAACCCTCGGCCCACCCGTTCTGGCGGCTCTGGGCTGAGCGCCTGCTCCAGGCCCACCGTCAAGAGAGTCAGCGGGAGGAAGCCTCCGGTCGCCTCATAGTCACGCCCGAGGAGGCGGCGGCCGAGGCCGAGGCGGCCCGCCGAGGCTTTCCACCTCACCGCCCTCGCTGACGACACGCCGCTGCATCCCCACTCCCTTTCGCCCAGGTGCGTCATTTGATTGACGACACAGACGCCGTTTTGACGCACCTTTCATCGTCAGAAACGAGCTAATAGGCTTGAATTTGCTGGACTTACGAGATGGCACGCCCTTTGCCGTCAATATTCCGTCAAGAAGACTAATACACCGCCCCCTTAGGGGAGAGGAGGCTCCCGTGACCCCATTGTCTGATCCTTCAAAGGTCACCCAGTGCCGGATATGCAGCATCACGGTACCGGTGGCGGACCTGCCGGGCCACCTCCTGGCCGACGCCAAGATGCTACGGGTCATCAAGTCCACCCGTCCAGAGTGGAACCGCCAGGAGTGCGAGGAGCACCTACGGGCGCTGTGCGTCTCCCACCATCGCGTACTGGAGAACTGACCGTCCCGAATCCTCCGGCCTTACGGCCCCGGCGCTGAAGTCCGGTCCTGTACTTTCAATCGATTCAAACGAAAAGGGCGTAGGAGCGGGCGACCGCTTCGCCTCAGCTTGGGCCCATACGGGCGAGCTCGTGGAGGTAGGCGATGAAGGCACGGACGCCGCCTTCGAAGTGGCTGGGCTCGAACTTTTCGTTCGGCGAGTGGGGGTTGTCGTCGACCGCACAGATGGGCATGAGCACCACGGGTACCCCCAGATGCTCTTTCAGCCAGAGTGCCGCCGGGATGGAACCACCCTCACGGATCAATAGCGGCTCGGCGCCGAAGCCGACCCGCATGGCGCGGCGAGCGGCCTGGTAGTGTGGGCCAGCGGTGTCGGCCACGAAGGGAGCCGCGGCGCTCTCCAGCGTGACGGCGGCTTCAGGGCAGTGGCAGGCCACATGGTCCACCAGGGCGGCGAAGAGAGCCTCCGGCTCCTGGTCCGGCACCAGCCGCATGCTCACCTTGGCCTCAGCGAAGGCAGGGACGATGGTCTTGGCCCCCGGGCCCGTGTAGCCGCCCGTGATGCCGTGGACCTCGAAGGTCGGCTCGACCCACCGGCGGGCCAGAACCGCGACCTTCTCCTCGACCAGCAACTCCTCCACCCCGAGCCGCTCGCGGTAGGCCGCCAAATCGAGGGGCACCTGGGCGAATTGCTCCCGCTCGGCCTCGCTGAGGGGGCGGACCTGGTCGTAGAAGCCGTCGACGGCCACCGAGCCGTCGGGCGCGGCGATGGTCGCCAGAAGGTGGGCGAGTCGAACGTGCGGGTTGGCCACCACGCCGCCGTGTATGCCCGAGTGGAGATCGACCGCAGGGCCTGGGACGGTGATGTAGGCGTAGACGATGCCCCGAAGCCCGTAGCAGAGCGACGGGGTCGCAGGGGCCACCCATAGACTGTCGGAGATGAGCACGCTGTCTGCCTGCAAAAGTTCCCCGTGTTTGAGGATGCATCCCTCGAGGTGCTTGGAGCCGATCTCTTCCTCTCCCTCGAGGAGGAACTTCACCCCGACCGGCAGCCCTTCGCCTTCGAGGCAGCACTCCACGGCCTTGATGAGGGCCATGGCCGGGCCCTTGTTGTCTGACACGCCCCGGGCGACCCACCGCCCGTCGGTCTCGGTGAGGGTGAAGGGGTCCGAGCTCCAGCCGTCCTCGCTCCGGGCGGGCTGGACGTCGTAGTGGCCGTAGATGAGCACGGTCGGAGCGCCAGGGGGACCGGGCGCCTCGGCGAAGAGGGCCGGGATGCCGCCGGTCTCGAGCTCGCGGGCCGTGAGGCCCCTCTGGCGGAGGTGCTCCTCCAGAAAGAGACGACAGAGGGTGAGCGGCTCCTCGTAGGCCGGGTCCGTGGAGACGGATGGGAAGGCGACGAAGGCTTTCAGTTCTTCAACGAACGCCTGGAGGTGGGTATCGAGATGCTTGAGGGCGAGCTCCACGACGAATCCTTATCGTCGATTCAGGCCCGCACGATCAAGGCCCATGGACACACCGGCGGGCGGGGCCGAGACACCTACACGTCCTCTCCAGGCCGGAAGGTTGTCTTGGAGCGGGCCTTGTCTTCGTGTCGCTCCAGGGCGAGCTCGATGAGCCGGTCGACGAGCTCCGCGTAGCCGACGCCGGTCGCCTCGAAGAGCTTCGGGTAGGCGCTTGTTGCGGTAAAGCCGGGGATGGTGTTGATCTCGTTGACGTAGACCTGGCCCGTCGCCCGCTCCATGAGCATATCGACCCGGGCGAGCCCCGCGCAATCGACGGCCCGAAAGCCCCACAGGGCATACTCGCGCACCGTCTCGGCCACAGCCTCATCAATCTCGGCCGGGATGATCAGCTCGCAGCCGCCGGGGAGGTATTTGGCTTCGTAGTCGTAGAACTCCCGGTTGGTGATGACCTCCCCGACCACGCTGGCGATAGGCTCGTCATTGCCAAGGACGCTGCACTCGAGCTCCCGGCACTCGATGCCCTGCTCGACGATTATCTTCCGGTCGTACATGGCGGCCACGTCGAGGGCCCGCTCGAGGCCCGCCCGGTCCTTGGCCTTGGATACGCCGACGGAGCTTCCGAGGTTGGTCGGCTTGACGAACACCGGATAGGTAAAGCCCGCCTCCACCTCGTCGAGGACCGCCTTGCCCTCGGCCTCCCACCGCTTGCGCTTGAACTCCCTGAACGGCAGCTGCGGAAGGCCCGCCGCGGCGAAGCAGGCCTTCATCACGGCTTTGTCCATCCCCGCGGCGCTGGCGGTAACCCCGCCGCCCACGTAGGGCAGGCCGGCCAGCTCGAGCAGGCCCTGGACCGTGCCGTCCTCCCCATAGGGGCCGTGGAGGACTGGGAAGACGACATCAATGCTCACGGTGGTCGGCTTGTGGTCGAGCCCCCCAAGTGTGAGCAGCCCTTTGGTGGACGGGTCCCCCGGGATGAAGGTCAGCTCCTCGATGTTCGGCTCCTCACCGCCGGCCAACGTCTCCAGCGGGTCGCCCGATACGAACCATCGGCCCTCGGGGGTGATGCCAACCAGGATGACCTCGTACTTGGCCGGATTGAGGGCGGCGATGACCGAGCGGGCGCTGGCAAGGCTGACCTCGTGCTCGCCCGATCGACCGCCGAATAAGACCGCCACCCGCAGCTTCATCGATGCCATGAGATGTCTCCTGTGGAGGAGGACACGGGGCTCCGCCCACGGTGTAAGTAGGATTGCTCCTTCTTTACCATACGGGTCTCGGCGGGGTCAATGTACAAGAGGGGCGCACGGGTCGCAGCAGGAGATTTTACGCTTGAAAGCCCAGGGAGTCTTTGTTACAATTTGCCCCGATATTTTGCCCCTGAATGGCGGTAGGCCACTGAATTTGGAATGCTTATGGGACGACTGGCGGGCCGCGCGGTCCTGGTCACCGGCGGCTCCAGAGGCATCGGTCGGTCCTGTGTTGAGCTGGCCGCCGCCGAGGGGGCGCGGGTTGCCTTTACATACAGAGCCAACACCGCTGCTGCTGAGGCAACCACCGCAGCCGTTCGGGCCACGGGTGTTGAATGCCTCGCCCTGCAGGCCGACGGCACCGACCGGTCCCAGGTCCAAGCCGCCGTCCAGGCAGTCGTTGAGGCCTTTGATCGGATCGACGTTCTCATCAACAACGCCGGCATCATCCGAGACCAGCTGATGGTAGCGATGGAACCGGATGATTGGGACGCGGTGCTGGCCACCAACCTGGGAGGCACGTTCCACTTCACCCAGGAGGTGGCCCAGCCCATGATGCTCCAGAAGGCCGGCCGCATCATCAACCTCTCCTCGGCCGCCGCAACCCAGGGCGGCCGTGGTCAGGCGAACTACGCCGCCAGCAAGGCCGCCATCGAGGCCTTCACCCGGGCCTGCGCCGTGGAGCTCGCTCCCAAGGGCATCACGGTCAACGCCGTAGCTCCGGGCCTCATCGAGACCGATATGAGCCGTGAGGTCCGCAGCCTGGCGGGAGACAGAATACGCGAGGAGATCGCGCTACGGCGCTTTGGCATGCCAGAGGAGGTGGCTCGAGTGGTCCTCTTTCTCGCTTCGGACGAGGCCACTTACATCACCGGCCAGGTGATTCACGTCGACGGGGGATTGCGCCTCTAGGCACCCCCACGCCGAGACCGGGAACCCATCGCCGAGAGGGTGGCGGAGCACCCCGCGCGGGCATCCCATCGACCACTGCGGGACCAGCCGCAAGAGAGGGGCTTGGATCTATGGACAACAACCAGGTCTTTGATGAGGTGCGGGCGATTATCTTGGAAGCCCTGGGAGTGGATGAAAAGGAGGTCGAGCTGAAAACCCGGCTCATCGAAGAGCTGGACGCCGAGAGCCTTGATTTTTTGGATATCGTCTTTCGTCTTGAGCGGTCCTTCGGCATCAAGATTCCGCGGGGTGAGATCGAGCGGAACGCCCGAGGGGGACTTTCCGATGAGGAGTTCGAGGACAACGGCATGGTCACGCCCGAGGGCCTGGAGGCTCTTCAGCGCGTCATGCCCGAGGTGGACCCCATCTACTTCAAGGACGGCCTGGCGGTCAGGGACATCCCGCGGCTCTTCACCGTCGAAACCTTCTACAACATCATCCTGGCGAAGCTCGCCGAGCAAGGACGCCCCTAGCCGGCTGTCGTGAGTCTGCTCGCCTCCAAAGGAGCGGGAACGTGAACGAGCAACACCCTCGCAGGGTGGTCATCACGGGAGTCGGGGCGATTACCCCGCTGGGCAACGACTGGCCCACCAGCTGGTCGGGCATCGTCAACGGGGCCAGCGGCGTGGGCCCCATCACCCTCTTCGACGCCTCCACCTTCCCCTCGTCCATCGCCGCCGAAGTGAAAGACTTCGACCCGGCGCCCTTCATGCCCCACAAGAAGCACCTGAAGTTCGCCAACCGCTTCACGACCTTCGGCCTTGCGGCCGCCCGAGAGGCCGTCGACGACGCCAAGCTCAATCCCGCCGGGCTCGACCCGACCCGCTTCGGGATCATCATCGGCGCCGGCCAGGAGAAGTACAACCTGGCCGAGCTGGCCGAGTTCGTACAGCTCTTCGGCCAGGCCCACCGCGTCGACTACGAAGCGCTCGGCACCTACGGCTGGCAGGTCGCCAACCCCAACAACCTGCTCAAGAGCCAGCTCAACCTGACCGCCAGCCTTCTGGCCATCGCCTACGGCGCCGTGGGCCTCAACCTCACGGTCCACTCCGCCTGCGCCTCGAGCCAGTCCATAGGGGACGCCTTCAACATCATCCGCCGGGGCGACCTCGATGTGGCCATATCCGGCGGCGTGGATTCCATGATCGACGAGACCTCTCTGACCGGCTTCTGCCTGCTCCAGACCCTATCGGCGCGCAACGACGAGCCGACCCGGGCGAGCCGGCCCTTCGACCTAGACCGCGACGGCTTCGTCCTCGGCGAGGGCGCGGGCATGATGGTGCTTGAGTCGCTCGAGCACGCCCTGGCCCGCGGAGCGTCCATCCGCGGCGAAGTGCTCGGCTACGGCTCTTCCTCCAACGCCTACCGCATCACCGACATCCCACCGGCCGGAGAAGGCGCCGTGGTCTCGATGCGCCTGAGCCTGGAGGACGCGGGCCTTGAGCCCGAGGCGGTCGACTACGTCAACGCCCACGGCACCTCGACCAAGATGAACGACGCCTCCGAGACCCGAGCCCTTAAGGCCGTCTTCGGCGACCACGCCGACCAGGTGCCGGCCTCCTCCACCAAGAGCCAGATCGGCCACCTCATCTCCGCCGCCGGAACGGTGGAGCTGCTGGTGTGTCTGTCGGCCATCGAGGAGGACGTGCTCCCGCCGACCATCAACTACGAGACTCCCGATCCGGAGTGCGACCTCGACTACGTGCCCAACGTCGCCCGGCCCAAGCCCATCGAGGTGGCGCTGTCGAACTCCTTCGGCTTCGGCGGCTCCAACTGCTCCATCATCATCGGGCGATACCGCCCCGAAGGGCGAGGAGCCTGACGGACGAAGGAGCCGCCCGCCGATGAGCGTGCTTGCCAAGGTCATCCACCTGCTCTCCGTGAGCATCTGGCTCGGCTCGGTCGCCTTCGTCTCCTTCGTGGCCGCGCCGATCATCTTCCGCACTCTGCCCCGCCAGCAGGCGGGCGATGTGATGGGCGCCATCTTTCCCGCCTACTACAGCGTGGGCCTCGTCTGCGGAGCCGTGGCGATCCTCGCGCTGCTTGCGGCCATCGGCTTCGGAGGAGGATGGACGCTTCGCACAGGCGCCGTTGGTCTGTTCCTCGTCGTCATGCTTGGGGCCAACATCTACGCCGGCTTCGTCGTCCAGCCCAAGGCCCATCAGGTGAAGGTCGAGATGCGCCAGGCGGCTTCCGGCCCCGAAGCCGAACCGCCTGCGAAGCTCAAGGCGGACTTCGACCGCCTCCACGCCCGAAGCGTCCGGCTCAACGCCGTCGTGCTCGCAGGCGGCCTTCTCGTCCTGCTCCTCTCCGCCTTTGGGCTGGAGGTCTGAGGACGAGCCTTCCCGCGCCCATCCGGCCCTCTCTTCCCTCCTTGGACACATTTGACAAATTAGACAGATTAGACACTTTTAGACACTTTTGACAGTTGTACAGAAGTGTCCAACCTTACGTTACGAATTGATATTGCAGGGATTACCGGAAAGTCGGGCCTTGGACGGAAGCGTAAGGTGTCTAAATGTGTCTAAAGGCCCCGAATCGCTGTAACCAATTGATTTAGCTTCGATTACCTAAATCCATCCGATTTCGGAAACTTGACTGACGAGAAGAGAGTGTCTAACTCTTGCAAGTGATTGATATTTTAGGGCTTGCTGGCTTGATAGAAAATCCCGGGTAGTCGGTCCGCCTCAGGTCCGCCTAAGGCGGATCCGCAAAAACAATCTCGGAAAAAACCACCCTCCATTCGGGAAGTGCGGGAAGTACGCGAAGTGCGAGACGACAAACCGCGCGTTTTATGAGGAGATAGAGGCAGAGCCCGCTTCCTGTCTCAGGCCCGCCTTAGGCGGGAGGCAGGCCCCCGCTTTGGAGGAGACCATGACGAGCGACGCCCTGACCGACCAGCAGTCCCAGGCCATCGTCCACCTGATGGAGGCCCCCTCGGTCGCAGAGGCGGCCCGAAGAAGCGATGTGGCCCGCGCCACCATATACAACTGGCTCAAGAAGCCCCACTTCAGGGCCGAGCTCGACCACGCCCGCAGGGCCGACCACCAGGCCCGCCTGAACCGGCTTCGCTCCATGGTCGCCCCCGCCCTCGACGCGCTGGAGGGCCTGCTCAAATCCGAGGACGAGCGTATCCGCCTCCGCGCCGCAGCCGAGGTGCTTCGGGCCTACCAGCGGCTCGCCGACTCCGAGCCCGCCGCCTCACCCACGCTGGAGCTGCCCGAAGAGGATTGGACGGAGGAGACCGTGCCGCTCCTTGCGAAGAAGTGCATGGCGGGCCTGCTGAGCGGGACGCTCGATACCCGGACCGCCCACATGGCGCCCCAGTACCTCGCCTTCCTGGAGCGCTCCCTTGCGAAGGAGGGCGAGCGGAAGCGGAGGGAGGAGTTCGATAAGATGAGCCCCGCCGACAAGCTCGAGCTCATCGTCAAGCGCCTGGAGCAGGGCGCCCTCCTGAGATCCATCGTCCCCAAAGACCCGCACTACGACAGGCCGGAGAAGGGCCGCGAGCGGGAATCCAAGGAGCTCCGCCTCAGGCGGACCCCGGGCCCGCCTAAGGCGGGCAAACCGGGCAGCTCCGCCTCAGGTCCGCCTTAGGCGGAACCCCGAGACCTTATGAAAATATAAGGGAGCGAGCGGGGCGAAGGGGGGACGACCCTCTTCTCACCCGCTTAAGGCCCGCCTTAGGCGGGTTGAAGGGGTGACCGGGCTTGGGGGATTTGGATTTCCATGTTACATCGTGATATATGCCCGTCCGGGAAGCTCTTAACCAATACAAGTTACTCTCTCCAGAAATACAGGTCAAGATAGCATCTTTCACAGCTATATTTATCTTTTGCATACTGTTTGGCAAACTCCTGCAATCTATCACTATCTTCCTTATTAAGATTCTTAATGTTTCGCCAGTGCAACTTTAGATTTCTGTTCCTAGCTTCTTTAACCAATCTTATTGCATTAGGATTGTCCAAAGGCACTTCTAAGAAAGCAATTATATCCTTAAGATTATAGGCTTCAGACAGGTAAATATCATGGACAACTTGAAACAGAAAGATATTCACGGCCTTTCTTGCAGCACCCCAGCTTCTATTTGGCAGTTGTTTTTTCAACGATTTGGTATGAGTATTAAGTTTATTCATAAGTTCTAGTTCATTGTTAATATTTGAAAACTCTCCCAAATCCATATTTTTTAAATAACTAATTGCAATCCTTCCCGCATTCCTGCCCTGCCCCCTCAGGGTGGAAGAGCCTATAGATAGGTTTGCTATTCTTTTTTGGATCAGGTTAATATTCGGCATATTCTATTAAGCCTTAAAATAACAAATATTATATATTTTATTGCAGATTTTAAGAAGAACGCTATAGGTCCTTTAGTCTTTTTAGGTCGCTAATTGTTTTAGCCCTTAGCAATTCGCTCATCTTGGTCTTGAATTTCACCTGCCCGATTGGTTTCCCACCCTTGATAAATGGAATCTCCCTTTCCAGTTTAATGAGTTTTCCTAAATTATAACGCTTATGCCTACCTCTCAAATCACGTTTTGTCTCTTTATACCATTCCTTTAATTCAGGAACACCTTTGAGTGTCTCTGACACTGGCACATTAGTCTCGGTTGAAAGGACTTCCGAAATATGCGTAATGGCTTGACGCAATTTCTTTCCATCCTTATCCCTTCTATGGGTTCTATAGAATGCCATGTAATGCGCATCAGGCGTGCCATTGCGTTGCACAGCTATCTTTTTCTTTTGGATAAGCTTCCAATTCTGTTCATTGGTATGGATAACTAAAACTTCCACAACATCTTTTATTCTCTGTTCTTTCATAATTCTCTTAGAAAACATCCCGTCACCAATATATGTGTTAAACTGTTTAGAAATTTCTCCTTTCTTGTGTTGCTGAGTCATTTTAAGCAAATCCTCCCAGGAAAAAAGGAACAACTTATCTCTATCAAGCCTTATCTGAGAAAGAATATTCTCTTTTTTATCATCATCTATCGGGAATTTATGGACATAAATCAACCTCACTCTATCATCATACTGGTCTCTAAGAGAATTTAGTATTCCAGCGTATTTGTTCAATTGCTTAATTATTGTATTCTCATTCTTTACTATCTTAGATTCCAAGAATATAAGAAAACGACCATATATCGTTAATTGCATGTCTATACGGCTTTTACCTGAATCATAGGCTACTTGTGTTTCTACATCTACTTTGCCTAACTCTTTTCTAGATAAGGCAATATTTATTTTGCTACAAAAGTGTTTTAGAAGTTTCTTATTATTACTTAATAAGAATCCAAAACCAGCCGATATTCTATCTTCTTCCTTGTCAAACTTATTCAATAAATTAAAAATGTTATCAACCTTCATTATGAAGCCCTTAATATAAAATCCCGCTGTGACCCCCCTGAAAGCGGACAGGTCTTGCGGCTAGTTTCCGGAGCCTCTGCGCTCGATACTCCAGAGGAGCCAGGCCCCCCCAAGGCGGCCTGCTCCCGTCGGGCTCGATTTTTTGGTGAGTGTCAATTTAAATCTTTCGGGGACCTTTCGCAACCAGAAAGCTTGATGGGAAACTTTCCCGGGTTATTACCCCTTCCCTATCAGGGAAATAGGGACAATTTCATTTGACATCGTTACTCGACGGAGAGAGTGGTCATCAATCATCTCGGCGTGGAATCCACCCGGACAGGGACGAGCCCTGTCCCTATAGGCTCGGTCCTTCCAAATAGCTGGAAGATTCTATTGGAATTATAGCCATTCAACCACGACGTCCCTATAATCCACGAACGTGAGTTCGTTAACTTGGAGCTGCAAGTCCTCGCAGATATCAGGAAGATCCCTTTCGAATTGATTAAACCTCTTCCAAATCACTTCACCTCCAGGTATCGTGGTTCGTCTAGATGCTGTCCTAAGCCAGTTTCGGACCTCTCTTATAACTTGTTTTTGTTCGTTTCCATGTGGCCGAACCTCCCGGCCAGCTATGTCCGAGATAAACTTCTGATACCTATATGGCTCCCTATCCAAGACCAAACAGCTCTTCTTTCGGTGTTTCCCGACGCCAAACCTCTCGCATCCGAAAAAGATTCCCAGCTCAAGCGGCATGTTAAAACGAGGGAGTTTATTATCTTTATCAAGCTCCGTTAGTGATATATCGTGAATACCATACTTGCAATCAGAAATGATCCTCATAATTGAAGCAAGGATGTTTTTTGTCGCATCACTTACTTCTAGGGCGCACCTAGCAATAAACCCCGCATCGTGCACGGCGAATACTATCGAGTGAAATAAAGGTTCATAATCATCATCAAAGGGACAGTTTATGAATACGTTGTTCGTGTACTTCACGTAAGCAGCACTCCTCACCGTTTCCTCTAACGCGCCTTTGCCTTAGCCCTCCCCACTGCCGTCCGAATCCGATCCCTCCCAATTTTACTCCGTTTTTCAGGCACTTTAACTGTTCTGCTTCTTGGCTTTACAGTAACGTGCCTGAATTCACCACCTTTTTGGGCTGCGCTCCGTTTAAAAGCAGAAATTTGCTTAGAACTTTTTGTCTTAGGAGTATCGACCTCTATGATAATTGCACTATCCCCCCTTTTTGCGACGATGTCTGGAATATATTTATCCCTTCCAATGGGGTCAGGTTTGTCGTAAGTATGTAAATCCGCCTTAACCCTATATCCTTGAGATTTTAACTTTCTTGCAATTTCTCTCACCTTTCTATCGTGAGAATCTCTCTTACCTGACACTCGTTTAACCTTCCTTCTAGCCATCTTCCTACCCCACTTTCTAAGGTTTCACCCTCTTAAACCAATTATAGCCACAATATACACGCACGGCAAACAATTGTCCTCCGAACCCCTCACCGCCCCCTCCTATACAACTTTTCAATCGTCTCGGCGTGGAGGTCGTGGATGACGCCCCGGCGCATTTTCAGCGTGTGGGTGAGCTCGCGGCCGGGGGTGAACTCGCTCGCCAAGAGGGCGATGGTCGTCACGTGCTCGTGGGGCTTGAAGCCGCCTTCCGCGCTCACGAGGCGGCGGACCTCGCCCTTGATGAGCCGGTGGGCTTCGGGATGCGCGGCCACCGCCTCGGGGTCTTCTTCGGCGAGGCCAACAGTTCGGGCGACCGCCTCGGCGTTGGGAACGATGAGGGCCCCGAGGTTCTTCTCGTCGTGGCCGACGACGCAGACCTGGGCGATGTAGGGGCTCTCTTTGAGCCTGGCCTCGATGGGGTCGGGCTCCAGGTTCTCGCCGCTCGATAGCACGATGGTGTCCTTGGCCCGGCCCACTATCTGGAGGTCGCCGCCCACGGTGAGGCGGCCCAGATCCCCCGTATCGAGCCAGCCCTCGGCGTCCACCGCCTGGCGTGTGGCCTCCGGGTCCTTGTAGTAGCCGGCCATGATGTTGGGCCCCCGGATGTGGACCACGCCCTTCGCTCCGGCCGGGAGCGTCCCGCCCGTCTCGGGGTCTATGATTTTCACCTCCACCTCGGGCAGCGGCCGGCCGACGGTGTGTATGACGGCCCGGTCGAACGAGCGCGAGCAGGCCACCGGGGCCGTCTCGGTCAGGCCGTAGCCTTCGAGGATTTTTATGCCGAGGGTGTCGAAGAACTCGTCCACCGTCGGCGGCAGGTGGGCTCCGCCGCTGACGGCGGCCCGCAGGTGCCCGCCTGTGACGGCCCGAAGCCTGGGCAGGAGGATGCGCTCGGCCACAGCGTATAAGCCCCCCGTCACGAGCTTCACCAGGTGCGCCGTGAGCCTCCCCCACGCCCCGGGGTCCTCGCCCTCCTCGAAGATGGGCTCCCGCCCGGCCAGTCGGTTTCGGGCGCGGGCGTGGGCGCGGGCTGCGCCCAGGAGCGCCTGGGCCACCCGCCGCCGGGCCGGCGGGGCCTTTCTCAGCTCCGTCATGATGCCCTGGTAGAGGGCCTCCCATATTCGGGGGACCGCCACGATGAAGGTCGGCCGTTCCTCGGCGATGTCCTTCAGCAGCACCGGGCGGGCCGGGCGGCTGTAGGCCAGCGAGGCCCCGACGCTCAGCAAAACGTACTCTATGATTCGCTCGAAGCTGTGCCACGACGGCAGGATGGAGAGATACCGGTCGTGCTCGGTGAGGTGAAAGAGCGCCGGGACGGACCGGATGTTGTGGAGCATGTTGGCGTGGGTGAGCATGACCCCCTTCGGGGTCCCCGTCGTCCCGGAGGTGTAGATGATGGTCGCGAGGTCTTCGGGAGCGATCCGGCCCATTAGCTCCTCGGCCTGCCGGTCGCCCTCCGCCCGGCGGGCCGCCCCCCGGCCCCGAAGCTCGGCGTAGGAGAGGACGTCGTCCCGCGCCAGCCCCTCGGGGTCGATGACGACGGCGTGGCGCACCGCCGGGGCCCGCTCGCGGACCGCCTCCCATTTGTCCCACTGGCGCCTGTCTTCGAAGAAGGCGGCCACTGCGTCGGAGTGGGGCAGGATGTAGGCTAGCTCTTCGGGCGTGGTATCGCCGCCGCGGGGCACGTCGGCCGCGCCGATGGTGAGGACGGCCAGGTTGGTCGCAATCCACTCGGGGCGGTTGTCGCTGATGAGCGCCACGTGGTCGCCCGGGCCGACCCCGAGCTCGACCAGTCCCGTGGCCACCTCAAGGACCTCCTCCCAGAGCTCACCGTAGGTGATGGTCTCGAAGGGCCCTCCGTCCCGGCGGACCTTGAGGGCCGGCCGGCCGCGGAAGCGCTCGACGCTCTCGGCTACGCGGGCTGGAATGCTCCGAATCACGCCCCCTCCCCGGCCCCGGGCCATAGCTCCACCCCGGCGGCCTCCAGCATGCGGGCCACGGTCTTCAGGGGCAGGCCGACCACGTTGTCGTAGTCGCCCTCAACCCGTTCCACAAAGAGGCCCGCCTTGCCCTGGACGGCGTAGGCCCCGGCCTTGTCGGCGGGCTCGCCGCTGGCGGCGTAGCCTGCTATTTCCCGCTCGGAGAGGCGGCGGAAGGTCACGGCTGTGGTCTCGTGGGCGGTGGCTTGCAGGCCCCTCTCGCGCCCGATGAGCGCAACACCCGTCACCACCGTGTGTGTGCGGCCCGATAGGGCTTCCAGCATGGCGCGGGCCTCGGCGGCGTCGGCCGGCTTGCCGAGGCACCGCCCCCCGACGCAGACGAGGGTATCGGCCCCGAGCACCAGCGCTTCGGGGTGGTCGTCGGCCACCGCGTCGGCCTTGGCCAGGGCCAGGGCCTCGGCAACTTGAGCGGGCCGGTCGACTGCCTCAGCGGAGTCGGTCTCCTCTGGCAGGCCCGCCGGTACGACCTCGAAGGGCAGACCGAGCCGCTCCAGGATGTCCCGCCGCCGTGGGGAGTTGGAAGCGAGGATGATCCGGGGGCCCGAAGTCGCCATGGGCCTAGAACTTGCGGGAGAAGAGTCCGCCAATCGCCATACCGAGCACGATAATGGGGCTGAGCTTGAGTTTGAAGCCGAACGTGAGGTGGAGGACGTTGAGCGTCATCTGCCAGGGGGGCTCGATCCCGACGTTGAACTGCGTGGTCAGGTATTTCACGACGCGGGTGCCCGAGAGGGTGAGGTTCAGCGCCACGCCGCCCAGGCCCCCGAGGATGCCCCCGATGATCACCAGGATAAGAAAGGTGACAAATCCTTTCCCTCTCATCGCATCCAGGCCTAGCGAAAGCGCTCGGTCTCGAAGCGCTCAAGGGTGACCGGCTCGTCGGGTCCGACCCCCAACTTCTTGCGGGCGATGGCCAGCTGCCGCTCGACGGTGTCCACGCCGTGCACGCCGGGCAGCACGACCGAGCAGCCCTCGTCCGAGGAGACGACGATGCCGAAGCGCTGCGGGTCGAGCGCGTCGAGGTCGGCCACGGGCTCAGTGGGCCGGAGCAGATCCACCGACACGTCCAGGGTCTCGAGCTCCGAGGCCTCCACGGGCTCGAACCGCGGGTCCATGGTGGCGGCGTGAATGGCGTTGCGGATGGCTTCCTCGGCGCGGGTTGGCCTGTCGGGCTCGATGGTGCCGATGCAGCCTCGAAGCTTCCCCTCCTTTTTGATGGATACAAAGACTCCCCCGGGACGCTCCAGTTCCTCCGGCAGGTCGGCCGGAGGCTGCATCACCTCGCCCTGCTGGATGTATGTCCGAATGGCGTCCCACGCAAGGCGGGCGATCGGATGGGTCGGCATAGACATCGGTTCGGACGGCGTCATCTGTCGCGCGCCACGATGTAGTCGGCGATCGCGGTCAACACCTCTCGGTCCGGAGAGCCATCGAGGACAGCGAGGCGCTGCTTGGCCTGGGCCACGTAGCGCGAAGCGGTCTGCAGCGTGTAGTCGATGGCCTTGTAATCCTTCATCATCCCGATCACCTGGTCAACCTGCTGGCGGGTGACCTCCTCGGCGGTAAGGAGATCGGAAATCATCTGGCGCTCGGACGCCGTGGCGTTGCGGTAGAGGTAGATGAGCGGCAGGGTCCCGTGGCCCTCCATGAGGTCTTTGCCGACGACCTTTCCAAGCCGGGCTTCCTCGGCCATGTAGTCCAGAGCGTCGTCGACGAGCTGGAAGGCGATCCCGATTTCGCGGCCAAACAGGCTCAGAGCCTCTTGCCCGGCGGGCGGGGCGCCGCCCAGGCTGGCCCCGATGCGACAGGCGGCTGAGATGAGTGCCGCCGTCTTTCGGTCCACGACCTCCAGGTACTCGTCCTCCTCTTCGGAGAGCTTCCCGGTCGAGACGAGTTGGAGGACCTCACCCTCGGCGAGCTGGGTCACGGCATGGGCCATGGCCTGCATGATGCGCACATCGCCGTCGGCGGCCATCAGCGAAAAGCTCGTAGCGAAAAGGAAGTCGCCCACCAGGACGGAGGCGTGATTGCCCCAGGTGGCGTTCGCCGTGGGGGCCCCTCGGCGCTGGTCGGCCTCGTCCACGACGTCGTCGTGGAGCAAGGTCGCCGTGTGGATGAGCTCCACCACACAACCGAGGGTAATGGCCCGCGGCCCCTCGTAGCCGAACAGTCTGGCCGATGAGAGGAGCAACAATGGGCGGAGGCGTTTGCCGCCGCCTGAGAATAGGTAGCGCCCGATGGTCGGGATGAGCTGGACGTCGGAGGCCAGGCTCTCCTGCATGGCCTCTTCAACCCGGGCCAGGTCGTCGTGGAACCGTTCGAGAACGGCGTCGAAATCCATGGATGTCCTGCTGTCTGGGCCTGTACCCACTAGGGGTCGGACTGGAGCGAGAGCACAGGGGGAGTTGAAACCATCGGGCCCGGACAGGGCACCGAACCACGACCGTGGCAAGTCTATCGGGGCCAAAAAGGCTTGTCAAGGTGTTTCGAATGGCGAGGAGTCCCGGCGCGGGGCGTCCGTTCCGCGGGCCACAAACCACCCTCCGTCGCCGCCTGTCCCCCAGGTCGGGACGAGCACACGAAGCCCGCCCAGACCCGTTGCACTCAGGGACTCCCGGGAGTAAAATAGGGCGCAGGGCTCACAGTCGGGGGCTCCCTTATTTCACAGGACCACATCATGGCTCCATCCCACGGTCTCGCCCTCATCCCCATCTTTGCCAGCCTAGAGCCCCCTGACCTTGAGCACCTGACGGCCATTGCCGTGTCTCGGCCACTCGCTGCGGGGGAGCATCTATTCTTCGATGGCGACCCCTCCGAAGGCTTCTTCGCCGTGGAGAGCGGCCGCATCAAAATCTACAAGATGGCCGCGGACGGCCGCGAGCAGGTCCTCCACCTCGTGGGGACGGGCCAGACCTTCGCGCTCGCTTCCCTTTTCGGCGAGGGCGCTTACCTGGCCAACGCCGAGGCGGTCCAACCATCAAAGCTGTGGCTCATTCCCTAAGGAGTTGTTTCTCGAGCTGGTGCTGGCCGAGCCCCCGCTCCGCTACTCGGACTCCCGCTGGCCCAGCTCCCTGTCGTACATCAAAAGCGCCGGGCGTTGGTCGCCGATCATCTTAAGCGCCTCGACGACGGCTTCGGCTGATCGCTCCTCCTCGACCTGCTCGGTCACGAACCACTGAAGGAATACCTCGCTCGCGTAGTCTTTTTCCTTGCGTGCCATGTCGAAGAGCTTGTCAATCTCTTTCGATACTACTCGCTCGTGCTTTAGGGCTTGCTCGAAGATAGCGAGGGGTGATTTAAAGTTCACGGGCGGCTTGTCAATGGCCTGGAGCTCCACGCGCCCACCCCGCTCATTGATGTACTCGTAGAACCGCATCGCGTGGCCCATCTCTTCACGCGACTGCATGCGCATCCAATTGGCGAAGCCCGGCAGATGGGTCGACTCAAAGTAGGCCGCCATCGCCAGGTACAGGTAGGCGGCGTAGAGCTCAGCATTCAGGTGGTCGTTCAACGCCTTCTGCATCTTCTTGCTGAACATCGCTCGGTGTCTCCTTTCGTGTCCCGCGCTCCTCGCATCAGCAGGAACCAAGTCGGGCCTACCAGCCCTTTGCCTCTAGCCACCCGTCCAGGCTTGCCCAGCTCAACGGATGGCGCACCAGCCACACACTCACACCCACAAGCAGGAGGTCACCGACCAGGGTGGCGGCGGCCCCCTCACGCTTCAGCAGCGTCCCGAAGCATCCACAATTCTCCAGCGGCACCCCCAGGATGAGATTCGTTGCGATGGCGGCGGTGAAGACCGCGAAGCCGAGCGCGGCCGCAACGGAGGCCCACCGGGTCTCGAAGCCCACCAAGAGGTAGGCGCCCAAGACGAGCTCACCCCACGGCAGCCAGGTCGCAATTAGGGGGATCGCCGCCGCCGGCACGAGACGGTAGGCCTCCAAACTCTGGGCAAACGCCCCCGACGGCTCAAGCAGCTTCCCGACCCCGGCGACCACGAAGACCCCTCCAGCGAGGAGCCGGGCGGCCGTCATGGCCCCGGGTGAGCTCCACCCACCGCCCGTCGCGGCCACGGTTATCGCGCTCCCCGAAGGGATACCGCCCCTGCCAGGGCTCCTCGAAGCGCATCCAGGTCGGAGCCCACAAACCGGCGCCCATCGTCCATGATGATGGTCGGCGTGAACTCAACCCGATGGGCGTCCGTGGCGCGCACGTCCTCCTGTAGCGCCCCCTTTCCGACGCCCGTCCTGAGACACCGGCCAAGGGCAGCCATGTCCAGGCCGACCTCCTTCCCGTAGGCGAGCAGCCGCTGGCGCCAGTCTTCGGCACGCCCCCAGGCCCGCTGATTCTCAAACACGCGGTCCTTGTACGCCCAGAACTTCCCCTGTCGGTAGGCACACTCGCCGATCTCCGCCGCCTGTGCCGAGCGGGGAGAAAATGCGACATGGATGTAGACGAGCTTCACCTGGCCCCGGTTTTCTTCGAGGAGGTGGTGCAGCGGACCCTGCACTTGGCGGCAGTGGGGTCATCCGTAGTCGCTGAACTCGTAGAGGGTGACGGCGGCGGTGGCCTCGCCCCATGTGGGATTATCCCCTGGGATGACCACCGGTCGGGGGCCGAAGAGACTCCTCAGCCCGAGGCCGCCACCGAAGGCCACCGCAGCGATTGCCACAGCGAAGAGCAACCGAACACCACTATGCCTCCGGCCGCTCACGGAGCAACCCCTACGCACGACTGAGGCCACGCCCTAGGCATCGGTGCTCCTTGGCCCCCAGCTGCACGGTACGATAAGCGGAAAGATGCACACGGAGGAAGGATATGGGGCCTCAATCGCGGGCTGCCTTGCTCAGCTCAGGCGGAAGCGAGAAGTGGACGTCCTCCTCGACAACCAGATGCTCTTGTGTCACGAAGCCTAATCCATGCAACAGTTCGGCCACGCCCTTGACGAGGAACTCCGGGGCGCTCGCCCCGGCGGTGAGCCCCACCGTCCGGCGGCCATCCAGCCAGGCAGACTCGACCTCCTCAGGCCCGTCGATAAGATGGGCTTCCACCCCCCGGGCCTCAGCCACCTCGCAGAGGCGCTGGGAGTTGGAACTGTTGTCGGAGCCGACCACGAGCAGGAGGTCCAGCCCCTCGTCCAGCAAGGCTTTGACCGAGTCCTGGCGGTTTTGGGTGGCGTAGCAGATGTCGTCCTTTCTGGGGCTTTTGATGGCGGGGAACCGGCGGTGCAGGGCCTCGATAATCCGCCGGGTCTCATCGATGCTCAGGGTCGTCTGGGTGGTGTAGGCCACGCGGTCGGGGTCGCGGACCTCGAGGCGCTCGACCTCCTCGACGGTCCCGACGAGGTGGATGCGGCCCGGCGCTTCGCCCATGGTGCCGACGACCTCATCGTGGCCTGCATGGCCGATCAACACGATGTCGTAGCCCTGGGCTGCGAAGCGACGAACTTCCAGGTGGACCTTGGTCACCAGGGGGCAGGTGGCGTCGATGACCTCGATGTTCCGCGCCCTGGCCTCCTCCCAGACCGCCGGGGAGACCCCGTGGGCGGAAAAGATAACCAGGCTGCCGGGGGGGACTTCCTCAAGGCTGTCGACAAAAATGACCCCCTGCTCGCGAAACCCCTCCACGACGGCCTGATTGTGGACGATCTCCTTGCGGACGTACAGCGGCGGTGGGAGCGCCTCGAGAGCCAAATCCACTACCTCGATGGCCCGCACCACCCCGGCGCAAAAGCCCCGCGGGGCCGCTATGAGGCAGCGGCGCCCCTCTGTGTGGGCACCCTCGGCCATGGTTCCTCCCTAATCCAGCCGGCATGGGATAGCTGTCAACCAACCTCCATTATGGCGAACTCGGCGAGAAAAGCAAGAGGGGGAAGCGGACACCACCGCTCGCTCAGAGGAGACGTATCGGAAGAAACGGGCGCCGTGCGGCCCGGCCAGGCTAGTATCCGGGCAGGGTGGGAGGCAAGGGCTGGCGGGGAGACCGAGCGGGCCGGGGAGTGGTCGCCGGACTCAGCGACAGGATCTTGGCGGCCACCGGCGGCGGACTTTTCACCGGGAAGCCCAAGGGGCCTCGCATATCCTCGATGTGTGTTGTGGGAAAGATGACGAGCGCCTGGGTCGCCTTCGCCAGCTTCACCCCCATGATCTCCCACTTCTCTTCATCTTTCAGCCCCTTGAGCATGGCCTTGACGGGATCGCTCGGCGTCTCATTGGTATCCTTTTCAAGGAGGTCGGGGGCCTCGAGCTCGTTGTTCAGGCGCTTGAGCGCCGTCACGTATGCGGCCTCCGTTTTGTTCGTGATGAAGGCCCCGATGAAATCGCCCTGCTTACCCCAACCGTAGGGCCGGCGGAGGCTGTAGAGCCGTGCCCGCTCTATGCGCTTGAGCTTGGTGCCGGTCCGCTCGTAGATGAAGTCGAGCCCGTCGTTTACCGCGGTCACCTCGATCACCTTGAAGGCGGGGGCCCCGGTACAACGCCAAGCGGCCCCTTGGCACAAAGCCTGCTGCAACTGTTGGGCGACCCAGGCGTCCATGCGCCCATCTCCGGATGGATCAACCGCCCCCTTCCGGGGGAGGATCACCTCCTTGATGCTGGCCAGATTGCGCAGCCTCCCGATGCGAATATGCCGCTTAGCCGAGGAGTCGGGGGCGACCGTAAAGTAGTGGGTGTGGGGGTCCTTTCGCGACACGAGCCAGTCGATCCCGAAGAGCGCCGCTTCGGCAGGCCTCAGCAAGTAATCGCGAAAGTCGAAGTTACACTTCTGGCCGGGGGCCGTCCGGTCGCACTGAAGCACCCCTCCGCTGCACGATAGGGTCCCGACGTCGTTGCGGCCGGGGCGGCGTTGCCCGCCGAGAGTGCCCTCGCGGTAGGTGAAATAGAACCCGCGGCCCTCCTCCTCGCAGGCCCAGGACAACCGCTGGGCCGTCTTATACTTGTGGCGGTAGGGGAGGTTGTCCTTGTTGAAGGTGATGCGCACCCGCCGGGTGGCGGGGTCGAGCCGAATCTCGTCGCCCGGCTTTTTGATGATGGAGCGGGTCACGCAGTTGGCCCGCATCGGATCGCAAAACTTCACCATCGTGGGAAAGGTGGAGGAGACGTCGGGGTCGAGGAAGCTCCCGGAGCTCTTTTCCTTGAGGAGGTCGCGCTGAAGCCGGAAGATAATCTCCCCGGTGGAGGGGTCCTTCTTGAAGAGATAGGCGGTGGTCTTATCGGTCTCCGCGCCGCCGAGAAGCAGGCGCGCCCCGCTGTCGTCGACATATTCAAACACGACCTCCTGGGTGTAGTCGGGAGGGGCCTTTCCGTAGAGCGCCTGGTAGACGACAGCGTTCCTGGTGAGGAAGCCGGACGAGGCCGGCTGGAGCTTGAGGAAGCCGTCGCGCGTCATGCTCCCCTTGACGGCGCCGCCGTCGGCGGTCACGATGCCGACGACCTCGCCCGGTTTGCCCGAGCCGACGGCGAATATGGATCGGCCGTGCTGCTCGCCGACGGTTTTCGGGCCCTTGCGGATAAGCTCGTCCGGGGTGACCTCATCCACATCGCCCCCGAAGCGCTGGAAGTCCGCCAGGGCGTCCACGAAGGCCCCGCCGATGGTCAGCTTCCTATGCTTGAGGCCGAATTCCTGGCTCCGGGCAACCGTCGCCCCGATCCCACCGGCCACCAGGAGGACGATTAGAAGGAGGCCCATGGGACGGGCCCGCCTGGGCCTTGCGACCTCGTGGTCTCTCCGGTTCGTGCTCGATGCCTCCTGCCTCCAATACATCACGCACCCTCCTTCGGCCCGGGGGACGAAACGCCCCGATACTCCTTCGACACCGCCAGCCTCACACCTGGACAATCCCTAATCCCAAGGGGAAAAGGATATATAACACAATATAACATTATATGATTTTTCCCACAAGATTTACGGGCTGAGGCAGAGCGAACGGTATAAGTTTGGCAGGCAACGGCATATTACCACACACCACAGCAATTGAAAAGTAATAAATTGCTCCCCTTCTTCGTCTAACGACCAGAACACAACGGACGCCACTTGAGAGGCAACGCATGCTCGCCCGGGTTCGATCGAGCGCCGTATTGGGGATTGACGCCCATCCCGTCGATGTGGAGGTGAACGTCTCGCCAGGGCTGGCACGCTTCGACACGGTCGGGCTGCCCGACGCGGCGGTCAAGGAGAGCCGCGACCGGGTGAAGGCCGCCATCACCAACGCCGGCTTCGCCTTCCCCGCCCGCCGAATCGTCGTCAACCTCGCCCCGGCGGACATGCGCAAGGAAGGCAGCGCCTTCGACCTTCCCATCGCCCTGGGGATAATCGCCGCTTCGGGCGTCGTGCCCCAGGAAGCCCTCGAGGGCCACGTTGTCCTCGGTGAGCTGTCGCTCGACGGGTCGGTCAAAGGCATCAAGGGGGCGTTGCCGATCGCCTCAGGCCTACAGAGCCAAGCCGGGCCGCCCGGCCTCGTGCTCCCTGCTATCAACGCCCCCGAAGCGGCGGTGGTCGAGGATGTGGCGGTCTATCCCGTTGCCACCTTGGCCGAGACGGTGGACTTCCTGCTCGGCAACCGGGCCATCGAGCGGGCCCAGGCCGGTATCGAGTCCGCCGATG
>JALLOF010000120.1 GCA_027717595.1 Nitrospinae bacterium AH_259_B05_G02_I21
CGGCCGACGTCATGCTCAAAGAGGGCCGGCCCCTCATCCTCGTGCCCCGGGAGACACAGAATGCGCACGTCCCCGGCCAAGGGCCCGTGGACCTCCTGCTGGACAAGCACGCCAAGCCCCGACGTCAGGCTCCGAGCAAGGGTCGGATCGGCTCCGATGCGGCGCTCCAGACCGGAGCGCTCGCCCGTCGCCACCCTGATGACTCCTTGCCCACCCTTGCCTTCGAGGGGTTTGACGATCAACGAGCCGGAGATCGACGAGGCGGCCCGGCTGAGCTCGCCTGGGGATGTCGCCACGGCCGAGGGAGGCATGAGATGTCCAAACCGCCCGAGCACCTGGGCCTTGGACGCCCAGCGCAGCATGGCCCGAGGGTCGTTCAGGCAGGGGACGGCCCCGGCCAGGCGCGCCAGCCGCTCCGCCGCCCCGCGGTGCAGCGGAGGGTCCTTGCGCCACATGACGGCGTCAAGCGCCCCAAGCGCCACCGGCACGGGCGGACGGCCGGCCACCCGTGCCTGGAGTCGGCGCCAGAAGGTCCCAAGGTCGGCGGTGGGGGGAAAGGGGATATCGTAGGCATGCCCACGCAGCTCCCTCCCCTCATCGCCGACGGCCTCAGGGGTAAGGCACCATAACCGATGGCCCCGGCGGTGGGCTTCGTGGAGGAGGCAGGCCCCGGTTCGGCCCTCGGCTGAGTAGCGAAGAGGAGAGCCCATGACAACGGCGAGGCGCATAGACGAGCTCCAGAGGCCGCGCAGGAGAGTATATGGGGCTTACGGAGCGGGGCGTCGCTCGAGGAGGTAGAACGAGCGGCGCCCATCCCCGGCGGGCGCCGTAAAGCATTCAGTCACCGCATAGCCACCCGAATTGACGTACCGCTCCAGGAGCCGCCCGACGCCCCCGCGCCAGGCGGCGAGAGTTTCCGGGCTGTCCCGATAGGTCCCAAGATCGAGCGGGATCTCCACCAGGAGTCGATCGTCGGCCCTGTCGAGCACGGTGCCGGCCAAACCGGGAAGGCCGTTTTCCACCTTAACCCGGGTGACCCAGGTCCCCTCTTCGGGCGGGGTCGGCCGCTCCCCCGCAAGGCGAGCCTCTGTGCGCCGGGAGGTCAGGTCCCAGGAGGCGAGGAGCCGGTCGCTGGCCAACAGGGCCCCCTCGCGCCCATCCGTCGCATCGAAGTAGTCGGCCTCGTAGGCCCGGCCGACGGCCCCGAGGGCGGTGCAGTGGAAGTGGGCCGTCCTGGCCAGGAGCGGGTCGAAGGCCCAGCGCATCTGGGCGAGGCCCAACGAGAGGGCGTGCTCGCGCTGGGCCATCTTGAGCCGGCGCCCCAGGCCCCGGTTGCGATGGTCGCGACGCACACCCGTGGCCTGGCTGAAGAGGTAGGGGCCATCGGGGTCTGTCGCAAAGAGGGCCACGGCGTATCCCACAAGCTCTTGGCCGACGAACGCCCCGAGAACCTGGCCGCCGGTTTGGTGTATGGCCAGGAGCATCCGAGGGGTGTAGGGCCTAGGCCGCCGCCATATCTGGGCCTGGAGGGCCTCGACCTCCACCATCTCGCTGTAGCGCGTGAGGTTCCTGACCGCGACTGGAGGCTCAACCGACACGGACCGCCTCCTTGGCCACCGTGGCCTCCACATAGCGGCGCTGCTCGGCCAGGAGTGAAACGAGTGCGCCTCGACTTTCGGCGACGGCGACGAGGCGGGCGAGAAACCCTTTATGGAGCAGCGCCCCGGCGCCCGGGTGGTCGAAGACCGCCCCATCCGCAGGCCGCTGCCCGGCGAAGAGGTCCGCCTCCGGTGGAGGCGCGGGCAAATCGTGGACGACGGCCACCCGCCGGCGCTCCTTGACGAACTCGACGCCAAAGTGTACGCCCGGCGG
>JALLOF010000121.1 GCA_027717595.1 Nitrospinae bacterium AH_259_B05_G02_I21
AGCCTCTTCGGGCACAAATATCCCCGAGGGAGTTCCCGGGAAAATGACATATCGGGGCCCTGAAGACCAGAAGCAGAGGGTGGCCCTACGACCGGGTAGTTGAGGATGCCTCATGGGAGGGGTGCAGCACACTCACATGCCTTTCAATAAAAAGGCTCCCCATAACCAAATGCTCCCCTGGTTATGGCATCACACACCTACGAAGCTTCTCCTTTAGCTTCCCTCGCCCTTCCAATGGGCATAGCTATTCTGATACTTCCGACGAGTCTTGAGGCCAAGAGAAGGCAAAGGAGATACCTCGACGGGCCTACCGGAGAGAAGGTCTGGCCCACCGACGGGGGTACGGAAGGACGGGGAGGGGGCAGGTTTGAGTCTCAGCCTACGTCCGAGCAAGGGCCGACACAAATGAATCCACCCCCCTATTTCCAGCCTGGAAGTAATTTATTCTGAAGTGACGCCCCCAGCTTTTTCATGTCTAAGGGAGAAAAAAGATCGGGACGTACCATGTGAGGGTATATTTCACCTAAATATGATACTCGGCTGACCCGCGGGAAAGTTAATATTTCATCGTGAAAGTGACACCATCTGCGCAGGACTCTGCGGTGGGCGCAGGCTTGGAGTCGGTCCTCTCCCAACCAGCAAGTAAGCTTCTGGGCCCGAGGCGTTCCCGCCCTAGCAGCCGCCTCCTCTCTTATCACCCCCGTCAGCGAGATCTCCTTCTCGGGTCTGGAGGCCGTTGTCGTCCAGCTTGATCCGGATAGTGTTGCCGAGGGTGAAGGCCCGGATGGTGTACGGCGTCAGAATGATCGCCTGGTCCGAATCCTCGGCCCCACCGATGCGGACCCGGAAGACGTAGACGAGGTCGCGCTCCAGCAGATTGAGGGCCGCCTTCTTAACGTCACCCTTCACCGGTCGCGGGTTGGCGATGTCGCCAAGGAAGAAGCGGTGGAGGGACAAGAAGTTGTCATTGGGAAACTCGACCGTCCATTGGTCGCCCTTGAGGTCGAGGTAGATGGCGGGATCCTCCCAGGCTGGCTCCTCGGCGATGTTGATCTGGGTGGCCTCGTAGCGCTGCCACGCCACGGTCTTCAGAAACTGCTTGGCGACGCGGGGCGAGAGGAGCTGAATCACGCGGACCTGCCCACTCGCGCCTGCTGGGGAGGCGCCGAGCAGAAGGCTCATGGTGATTGTGAGAGCGGTCAGCCAGGAGGAGACCACGCCCCCCGAGTTTCCCATCTCGTCCTGGTGCTTGTTGTACGGCATCATGCCTGTCTACTTTATACAGGGCTGTCATTACACTCTGGAGCACGAAAGTGGATCATGCGGTCCATTGACCCCTTACGAGGGTTCACTATCCAACCGTAATAAAAAAAGCTGCCCCTCCCCATGATTTAGGGGCAGCTCAGCTTCCAGCGCTACGCAACTGACCTCCCCCCCCGGTCAGTTATGCGGGTTACTGGTTTACGAACTCGGACGGCAAAAAGGTGTTTAATATCAATATTAGGCTAGAGAGTAGAAAGGACAACAAAAATGCTGGATTAACGATTTCCCAGGGAATCGTTACTTTCGCTTAGAGGAGAAAAGTTAATATTACTGGGGTAATATGCCCCTGGAGATCAGAGGGCCCTCAGGGGTAATTTCATCGGGTAATTCAATGGGCCCTCCCACCGCTCCGATTCCCGCCGACGATTGACTGGGGGGCTGCCTAATGGAAAGATAGAATGAGCCTTTACCGTCTCAGTAGGCCACTCATCCGACGCAATCAATCAACCAGAGGGAGAACGGTGGATCGGAAAAAATATGTAGCGTCCATCGACCAGGGGACGACCAGCACCCGGTGCATGCTCTTTGACCGAAG
>JALLOF010000122.1 GCA_027717595.1 Nitrospinae bacterium AH_259_B05_G02_I21
GCCTTATGTCAAGGTTTCTTTGGCTGAAGCTCCGGTGTGTGGGCCTCGCGAGAGGGAGCAATGAGCGGCAAGACAACCTCCTCTAGGCCCACCGCACCACCGTCCAGCGAGTCGCTGAGCTGATCGAGCAGGCCGAACGACTCCCGTCTCCCGCCTAGAGGTACTGGATGAGCCACTCCGGGGTGAACCTCAATGCATAGGCGTTCAGGATGGCGAAGTAGTCTGTGACCAGGAGGAATCCGACGGCGATGAGGATCACGCCCGCGCCGACGTGGAAGGCCTGGATGTATCGGCGGAAGGCGCGGGAAAATGTGAAGAAGGCGTTGATGGCCAGGGCGCCGAGGAAAAACGGAATAGCGAGGCCAGCCGAGTAGGCCACAAGCATCACGACTCCCGCCCTGACAGTCTCTTGGGTCGAGGCCAGCAAGAGAATGGCCCCAAGGATGGGGCCCACACACGGCGTCCACCCGATGGCGAAGGTCGCCCCCACGATGCCGCTACCGATGAAGCCTGCGGGCCTTTCCGCAGGCGAAAGCTGGTAGTAGCGGGCCAGAGCGGAAATCTTCACCAGGCCCGTGATGTAGATGCCGAAGACGATGATGAGGATGCCGCCGCCGACGCGGATGATGTCTTGATAGGTGAGAAGCAACCGGCCGGCAAGGCTGAAGGAGGCGCCCAGGGAGATGAAGATCGCCGAGAACCCGGCAATGAAGGCTAGGGAGTTGCCGACGACCGCTCGGCGGACCCGTTGCTTGTCTTGGGGCGCCTCAAGCTCGGTGAGGCTCGTCCCGGTGATGAGGGAGAGATAGCTCGGAAACAGGGGCAACACACACGGCGAGAGGAATGAGACGAGCCCCGCTCCCAGGGCGATGAGGATGGATACGTTGGCGACACCTTCCATGCGAGGTCCTTCGAGCCGTGCGGGTGGTTGGGCGTCCCCAATCATATGGCGTCTCATGGGGGGTTTCAAGGGAAATCATCCCCAACCCCCTTGACGCTCCGCCATGCTCATTGCTATCATTGGTGACGGATGCTCTGGAGGGGAGGTCGGGTGCATGACATACGGTCCCAGAGGGTTGTGGGGCAGCATCAAAGCCTTCTGGACTTCCCTCCGCGAGTCCATTCTCCAGCGACGCGAGATCCTCGACCACACCATTCGCCGCCACTTTCAAGCGGGAGTCAGGGCCATTAATGAAGAGCAGTGGGCCGATGCAGAGGCGGCCTTCTCCCGCGTCCTGTCCCGCCAGGCCAAGCACTTTCTCGCCCACCTCTACATGGGGGTCGCCATCTACTACCAGGGCCGCCATGAGGAGGCTCACGCCGCCTTGGTGCGGGCTCAACGCATCGACCCCAAGCGGTTTGCAGTCTATCGGGCCTCGAGGCGAAGCTCGTTGTCGGGAGTGGTCTCGAGAACACGCTGGAATTGTTGTTTGGCCTCCGAATACCGCTTGGCAGCCAGCTTTTCCCGGCCAATGGACATCAGCGCCATCTGCGTACCCACATCGTTGATGTAGTACTCCCGGTGGACGGCGAACCCGGCAGCTTCGAGCAGGGAAGCCAGGACGTCGCCCACGGCCGCCCCGCGGCCGTGACCCACATGCAGGGGGCCCGTGGGGTTGGCGCTTACGAACTCCACCTGCACGGGCCGGCCCTGGCCGACGTTCGAGCGGCCGTATTCCGGCCCGGCGGCCACGGCGGCCCTCACCTCGTCTCGCAACAGTGAGCCGGCAAGACGGAAATTGATGAAGCCCGGCCCTGCCACCTCGACTGATTCGAAAAAATCGCTATGGGCCGCCAGGTGGGGCTGGATAGCCTCGGCGAGCTCCCTGGGGGCGCGCCCCAGGGGGCG
>JALLOF010000123.1 GCA_027717595.1 Nitrospinae bacterium AH_259_B05_G02_I21
CGCCCTACGAACCCGGCTTCTTGCCATCGACCTCCCTCTTGGCCAGCACCTTCTGGAGAATCTCATCGAGAATCTCCTCGGCCGACCGTTCGGTGGTCTCCTGGAGCCAGACTTTACCGCTCATGGCCGAAAGCATCGCATCAGCCACAACCTGGTCCCGATCCGCCGAGGAGATCTTGAGGAGCTCCTCGGCGATGGCCACCATGTCCAGGGCGCCGCGGATGGAAGCCCCCTGCTTGACCTCGCTGTGGGTCCGGGTCTCGCGGGTCACGTGGACCGCCACCTCCATGAGTTCGCGATCCGAGGAGTTGGACTTGGAGGCCGTGATGTCTAGCTCTTCGTCCAGGCTCTGGTAGTTGAGCTTGACGCGGCAGAACCGGTCGTAGATGGCCCGTGAGACCCGCATGGTCCCGACGTCGTCGTATGGGTTCTGGGCGCAGATGACCCGGAACTCGTCCGAGGCCTCCACGACACCGTAGCGGGGGATGTGAATCTCGCCCTCCTCGACCGCACTGATGAGGACGTTGGCCGTGTCGGCCGGCATCCGGTTGAACTCCTCGATGTAAAGAAACCCGCCCTCCATCGCGTAGGACAACGGCCCCTTCTCGAAGTACTCCTCCCGGTAGTCGTCGGCCATGACCTTTGAGGGGTTGAAGTGGCCGACGAGCTTCGAGGGGGTGAGGTCGATATTGCCCTCGATGAGGTAGAAGGGGATGTCGCGCACCTTGGTGATAGTCCGAAGAATGGTCGACTTGGTCGTACCGGGGGCCCCTTCGAGAATGATGTGCTTGCCGGCCTCGAGGGTGGCGAGGATGTTCGTGACTTCCTTCCCCCGCCCGACAATCTCTTGGAGAATCTTCTCCCGTTCTTCTTTCAACAGCATCGAGTCCTCTCCTTGACAGGGTACCGAGGCTATGGAGTATAACGCAGCCGCCCTTGGGCCTCAAGCCTCTCGCGACGGCAGCGGCTGGCTCATCAGCTCGCCGTAGCAGGCTTCCACCTGTACGCGGGTCGCTTCCAGGCCCCCGGTGTTGTCGATGACGACGTCAGCGTAATCCCGTTTGGCCGCTGGCGCCATCTGGGCTGCGAGCCTTTTTAGAGCCTGGGGGCGCGTGAGCCCATCTCTAGCCATGAGGCGCTCAAGCTGGGTGGCGTCGTCCACGTAGACGACTACGACCGCCCGGAAGCGCTTATAAGCCTCCCGCTCGATGAGCAAAGGGGCGTTGTAGACGATGAGCGCCTCAGGGTTCGCGGCCCTCAGCGCTTCGATGCGACGTCGGCTTTCGGCGATCACCTCGGGGTGAACGATCGCCCCGAGGTCCCGGAGCGCCTCCGAGTCGTCGAAGACCCGCGGGCCCAGCCACGACCGATCGACCCGTCCTTCGGCATCGAGCGCCTCGGGCCCGAAGCGCTCGGCGATGGCCTGCGTGACGGCGGTACCGGGCTCTTCCAGCTCGTGCACGATCTCGTCAGCGTCGACCACGAGGGCCCCACATTCGGCTAACATCCGGGCCACTGTGGAGGCGCCGGTGGCCAGCCCACCGGTAAGGCCCACCACCCGTTGGTCGAAGCGGTCTTCATCCACGGGAGCCCTCCCGACTTCGGGCCAGGTATATAAAGGTGCCCAGGGCGCGGGCGACCCGCCGGCCATCGGCGTCGTTCACGTCGGCCTCCACGACGGCCGTGGTCCGCCCGCGGTGGAGCACAACGCCTGCGGCCCGCAGCTCGCCCTCCATGGTCGGCACGCTGGCGATGAAATTCACCTTCAGCTCCACGGTGGAAACCCACTCGCCCGGCTCGGCCAGCGTCCAGGCGGCGACCC
>JALLOF010000124.1 GCA_027717595.1 Nitrospinae bacterium AH_259_B05_G02_I21
CCCCCAGGGCCTCCTGAAGCGCCACTCCAGGCCCGATGGGGTCATCATAACGAAGGAAGGGGGCGGGCACGCCGATACCGATCTCATGCTCAACTGCCAACATTGCGAGGAGGCGGGGGTCAAGACGGTCCTCGTGGTGGATGAGCCCTCGGGCCCCGACGGGACCGCTCAACCCCTGTCCGATGCCTCCGCTGATCGGGCGGACGCCTTCATAAGTACCGGTAACAGCAACGAGGCCATCGAGCTGCCTGCGGTGGAGCGGGTAATCGGCGGCACGGCCCTGGCTGTGACGAGCGACCCGCCGGAGGGGGCCTTAACGGTCCCGGTGATGTTGATCCCCTCCGCCACCAGCCAGGTCGGCTATACAAGGCTTACGACCGTGGAGATATAAGAGACCTCGGGAGGAACCAATGGCGACGCTCAGGGTTGTGCACTTATTGAACCAGTTCTTTGGAGGCATCGGCGGCGAGGAGATGGCCGACGTCGAGCCCCAGGCCAAAGAGGGCCCCATCGGGCCTGGAGTGGCGCTTCAGGAGGCCCTGGGGGAGCGGGGCGAGGTTGTGGCCACGGTGATCTGCGGCGACAACTACTTCGCTGAAGACATGGACAAGGCGGCCGAGGAGATCCTTCGCCTCATCGAGGCCCACGAGCCCGACCTGCTCATCGCCGGGCCCGCCTTCAACGCAGGACGTTACGGCCCGGCCTGCGGCAAGGTCTGCCAGGTGGTGCAAGAGAGGCTTGGCATCCCCGCCGTCACCGGCATGTACATCGAAAACCCCGGGGTGGACCTCTTCCGGCAAAGCACCTACATCGTCGAGACGGCAGACAGCGTCGCCGGGATGAGCGAAGCGATGACAAGGATGGTAACGCTGGCTTTGAAGCTTCACGGCGGGGAGAAGCTTGGGACCCCCGGGGAGGAGGGGCTCATACCGAGAGGCGTGAAGAAGAACGTGCTGGCCGAGGACCTCGCCGCCGAGCGGGCGGTGGAGATGCTCCTCAAGAAGATAAAAGGCGAGCCGTTCCGCTCCGAGATGCGCCTGCCCGCCTTCGATAAGGTCCCTCCGGCCCCGCCGGTCGCCGACCTCTCCGAGGCCATCGTCGCCATCGTCGTCGAGGGGGGGCTGGTGCCCCCGGAAAACCCCGACGGCATCGAGGCGGCCCGGGCGACCCGCTTCGCCAAGTATACCATCAAGGGCAAGGACGCCCTAGGGGCGGGGGAGTTCGCCCCCGTGAGCGGCGGGTTCGAAAAGGCCTTCGGCGCGGAGAACCCGAACCGGCTCTGTCCGGTCGACGTCCTTCGGGAGCTGGAAGGCGAGAAGCGCATCGGCAAGCTCCACGACGACTTCTACACGACGACCGGCTTCGCCACGAGCCTGGCGAGCTCAAAGAGCATGGGCGAGGCGATCGCCGACGAGCTCAAGGAGGCCAGGGTCGATGCGGTCCTCCTCGTCTCAACGTGAGGGACGGGGACGCGCTGCGGGGCAGCGCTAACCAGAGAGCTTGAGAGGGCCGGGATTCCTACCGCCCAGCTTTGCACCATCACCTCCATCGCGACCACCGTCGGGGCGAACCGAGTCATCCCGGCAATCGGGATACCCCATCCGCTCGGCGACCCCAAGCTGTCTCCCGAAAAAGAGCGGCAGATGAGGCTGGCGTTGGTCGAGCAGGCCCTCGAGGCCCTTGAGACCCAGCTCGAGGGACAAAAGATATTCGCGGCGGAGGCCACCTGAGGCGGGGGGCTTTCTGCTCGGCAACCGGGCCATCGAGCGGGCCCAGGCCGGTATCGAGTCCGCCGATG
>JALLOF010000125.1 GCA_027717595.1 Nitrospinae bacterium AH_259_B05_G02_I21
GGCAATCGGAAAGATCAATCACCCACCCCCCACCCGACGGCGCGAGCTCGTGACCGCCGGACGCCTCAGCCCGCGGGCCCGGCAGGGCTATCGGGCCTCAGGGTACGCCACGAAGGAAGGCTACCGGGTCTCCCTTTGAGGGGTGGGGCTAACCTAGAATAACCCTTCGTCATTCCGCTCCCCACCGATAGCCCAGGGAACGCCCCCGTGGTAAACTGGGCCAAGCGTACACGCTCCACGGCACGTTCAGACGAGGCTGGCATGATTCCCGTCGCGCTCACCATTGCGGGCTCCGACTCCGGCGGCGGAGCGGGCATACAGGCCGATCTCAAGACCTTCGCCGCGCTCGAAGTCTTCGGCACAAGCGCCATCACCTCCATCACGGCCCAAAACACCAAAGGGGTGTCCGACATCTACGACCTTCCGGCCTACATCGTCGGCCGCCAGATCGACGCGGTCTGCTCCGACCTCCCCGTGGCTGCGGCCAAGACGGGCATGCTCTCCAACGTCGAGATCATCGAGAAGGTGGCCAAGAAAGTGGCCGAGCACGGTATTGCGAACCTCGTGGTCGACCCGGTGATGGTGGCCAAAAGCGGCGACCCGCTTCTCAGGCCCGAGGCGGTCCGGACCCTGGTGGAGCGGCTCTTCCCACTCGCCACGCTCATCACGCCCAACCGGCCCGAGGCAGAGGTCATCCTTGGGGAGCGGCTGCGAAGCAGGGCGGACCTCGCCGAGGCGGCCCGGGCCCTAAAGCGCCTGGGCCCAAAGAGCGTGCTCATAAAGGGCGGCCACGGACGGGGCCGCGCCGTGGACGTCTTCTTCGACGGCCGGCGAGTGACGGAGCTCGCCGCCGAGCGTCTCGACCAGCGCCACACCCACGGCACCGGCTGCATCCTCGCCGCGGCGACCGCCGCCCACCTCGCCCGCGGGGCCCCGCTCGCAGAGGCGGTCCGCCGCGCCAAAGACTTCGTCACCGAGGCCATCCGGCACGGGCTGGCTATCGGAGGAGGCACCGGGCCGGCCGACCCCATCGCCTCCACCCACCAGAGCTTCCATAGGGCTCACGTCATCGAGAGCCTCGAGGCGGCCCTCGAGCGGCTCAAGGACGCCCGGCTCGGCACCCTGGTGCCGGAGGTGCAGACGAACCTCGGATACGCCCTGCCCGAGGCTCAAGACCGCGACGAAGTGGCCGCCTTCCCCGGCCGCCTCCACCGGGTGGGCGAGACCATCCGGGAGCTGGAGCGGCCGGCCTTCGGGGCGAGCCAGCACGTGGCCTCGGTCATCCTGGCGGCCATGCGCCACGACCCGTCCGTGCGCTCGGCCATGAACCTCCGCTATGAGAAGGCCCTCGTTACGGCGTGCCGGAGGGCGAAGCTGGCGGTAGGGACGTTCGACCGGGCCAACGAGCCGACGTCCGTCAGGCGCCGCGAGGGTGCGAGCCTCGAGTGGGGCACGACCGAGGCAATCCGGCGGGCCGGCCGCGTACCGGACGTCATCTACGACGGGGGCGGCCACGGCAAGGAACCCATGGTCCGCGTCCTCGGCCACTCCCCCGAGGCGGTGGTCGAGAAGGTTCTGGCCATGCACGCGGCCCTATCCCGTGGGGCCCGGCGCCGAAAACGGTGAGGCCTCCTCCAGCGACCGGCCCACATCGCTTGCTGGTGCTGGTCGCCCTCCTCGTGGGCCTGCTCGTTCGGCTCGCCGTGGCCTGGCAGCCGTTGCCCCTTCTTATCGCGAAGGTCCTCCCAGACGCGGCATTCCACTACCTCACCATCGCCCGCCACGATTC
>JALLOF010000126.1 GCA_027717595.1 Nitrospinae bacterium AH_259_B05_G02_I21
GCGTGGTGTCTTCGAGGCTGGCCCACGGGGGCAGGCCGGCCGCAAGCGGCTGAAAGCGGGCCAGCGTCCGTACGCGGCCGAACAGCAGCACCGACGAGGCGCGCATGCGCTCTTCGGTCACCTGGCCCGGCGTCACCACGGTGGCCCCCGAATTGGCGGCGGCCTGGCCGGCGAGCTTGCGGTAGAGCTTCCAGAGCGGGTCCTGGCCTACGTCGGGCACGACGAGGAGCGCGGGCGTATCCCAAAGGAGCGCGTTGAGGCTCGGCACGACCTCCGTCGGGGGGAGGGCGCGAAAGAGGTGTCCGTCCGGGTCGATCGCGACGGCCCGGGGCAGGGCGTTCGTCTCGAAGGCGAAGGGAACGGAGGCCCCGGCCAGCTCGAGCGTCACCTCTTTGGTGGGCCCACCGGCCTCGAGCCGAACCGGGACGGCGAGGCGATAGGGCTCTCCCTCCTGGGCGAGCGTTCCCTCCACAAGGAAACCGCCGGCCGAGGGTCGGACCACCATCTTACGCAGGGCCAGCACCGGGCCGCCGGTGCGGCGCAGCCATTGGTTGAAAAACCCGTGTAAGTCCTTGCCGCTTTCGGCCTCGAAGTGCCGGCGGAAGTCGCCCCACGTGGCCTTGCCCCTACCGAAGAGCTTGACCATCTTGCGAAGCGTTGCCCAGAAGGTCTCGTCACCCACCTGGCGCCGGAGCATGTGGAAGACCATCGCTCCCTTGACGTAGCCGACGTCGTTCTCAGTCTCCTCGTGTTTCGCGCTGGGGGCATTCAGGGGGGACTCCTTGTCGGGTTTAGCCTGGACTGCGTACTTCTGGAGGGCGCGCAGCCGCCAGGCACGCGCGGCGGAGAGGCCCTCGTTGGCCTCCCTCCAGTAGTAGTCGGCGCAGTAGGTGGTCAGGGCCTCGGTCCAGTTGCTGGGGCCGGTGGGGGCGGAGACGTAGTTGCCCCACCAGGAGTGGACGATCTCGTGGTCGAGGTAGCCCGGCCTGAGCGCCTGCTCGCCCTGGGCGACGACGTCCGGCTCCAACAGGGCGAAGCCCTGCATCCCGAAGCCGGCGGGGAAGAAGTTCTCCACGATGTCGAACTTCGAGAAGGGGTAGGGCCCGAGAAGCTCGCTGTAGAAGGCGATGTAGCGCTCGGCGGCCTCGAGGTAGGCGGATGCGGCCTCGTCGGAGCCGGACAGAAAGTAGGTGGACAGCACGACGTGGCCGGCCGACTTGGAGGAGATGCGGTACGGGCCGGCCACTAGCACCAGGCCGTCGGCCGGTATGATGCTGGACCACCGGCTCAGGGAGCGGCCGTCATCCTGGTGACGCTTGATAAGGCGGCCCTGGGTGACGACGCGGAAGGGCTCGGGGACGGAGGCCTCGACGGAGAAGCGGGCGAGCCCGCCTTCGGCGGTGTCGGGGTACCAGCCGGTCTGGGCGTCGAGGTAGATTCCTTCGGGGCCGATGAGGCCGCTTGTGGCCTCCCCCCGGGCGAAGGTCATGCCCTGGGCCTTGCGGACCGGGTCGTGGATGACCCCGTCGTAGGTCATGACTATGGCCTCGGGGGCGGTGAATGGGCCCCCGAGCGAGACGGCCACCTCCTGTCGGTGGTCGGGGCCCGGCCGGACGGAAAAGGCTAGGCTGTCGCCGGAGGGCTCCGCTTTAACGGAGCGCACGGAGAGGTCCTTGTGCAACAAGAGGCTCAGCGTGCCGCCGCCGGTGAGCCCCTGCAGGCTCAACCGGTCGGTGGCCTCCAGCCGATGCGTCCTCGGCTCCAGCCGGACCGACAGC
>JALLOF010000127.1 GCA_027717595.1 Nitrospinae bacterium AH_259_B05_G02_I21
CACCCGCCAGCTATGGCAGACCGAGGGCGCCACTGAGCTCCTGCTGACATGGGGGTGGGGGAGGTAAATCTCGTCGGGCTGAAATCGCCTCGGCCGGGTCGAAGAACCCCCCCGCCGTCCGGGGCAAGTTCTTCCGCCTTTCTGCGGCCGGAGACGTGAAAAGCCCGGAACCCAATGGGTTCCGGGCTTATCTGTCATGGTGGGCGATGCAGGACTTGAACCTGGTGATGAGGTATCAATCGCGCAAAAACGCGGCGAACCAAACTGCTATTTAAAGGTGCCCACTTACTAGGTTATCAACAAATTGGATTCCTTGTGTAAGGGCTTCATATAACGCTGCGGCCTCTGAGTGAAAAATGATGCCTAGACTATATCGAGGCCAATCTTTCGTTTCATCCCCGCCGTGAAACCTGACACTAAAGCTTGATCCCCACTGGTTTTCTTCGGGCAAGTCAAAGCCGATATGGTTTCCCGAGGGAACTGGTGAGGCACGGGGAAAAATGACATGGTCTTGATATGCAATTTGAAGTTCACGGTTGTTCAAATTGACCATATAGTCCGCAATCCATCGGAGGGTATCTGAGACTCCAAGTTCTCCACCAAGGTCAAGTTCCTCAACTTGTTCACCCGGAAAAACATTAATAGGGTCCAGGTAAAGACGATTGGCTTCCCGGTGAAGATACAATGTAGAAAATGTTGGTTTACCCATTTGTTCAAGGAAATATCATACCAATGTAGCTAAAGCAACGGTGATGTCCCCACTCAAGGCCCGCCTCCCCGGCGGCTCTGGTGTTTAACTTTAACCTAACCAATCAGTCCGCACAAAGATTTAAAAAAATCGCTCTCGGCGACTATATGGGGGATTTGCCGTCAGCGGGCCACCCCAGGGGGTGGTATAATCAATAATGGATGTAACATTGAAAGGGGGAAATCATGATCAAGGTCTGGCTAGCTAAAAGCGTTCGGTCCGAGGAAGAAAGGGCCAAAACTTCCTTTCCGCCCCTGGAAATATCCTTGGAAAGGGCGATTGAGAAATTTCATCTTGCACGAGAGTATTGGAGTTCTCCGCTTGAAAATCCGCCCAGGCTTCAGGAAGATAGTATCCTGCCAGCCGATTTTCACGAATACCGCTATGTGATTCTGGAAGTGCCGCAGGATACTACAAGCTGGAAGGCAGGTTTCTATCTTATTCCAGAGAAGGTGCTCCAACCAAAGGAAGCATGTGAGCTGATGACTCAGGAAGGATGGCGGCAAAAATAAATACACGCTCCACTTAGCGTACACGTCCTAACCGCTGGCCTCTTACTAAACCCTCAGGATGTAGTAAAAAAATCGCTCTCGGCGACTATATAGGGGGTATGCGGCCGCCAGCAGCGGAAACCGGAAGTATTCGGCTCATCAGAAAGAATAAGCCCGAAACCCCTTGGGTTTCGGGCTTTTATATGGTGGGCGATGCAGGATTTGAAAGTGACAGGGAGGAAGGATAATACGGAAAAGTAAGGAAAACAATTACCTACGGTGGCAGGAAGAGGCATAATTCGGAAAAACTGGGCCAAAATCTGCAACCTATCTGCAACCAGAATTCGCTACTTTTGTAAAGATGCCGAGGTTAGCAGGAAAAGCGGGCGCGCAGATGACGGGTTAGCCTCCAGACATGGGGAGTTTTTCTGCCGTTGCCTACGGGCTAAGATGAGGAGAGAGAGCTTGCCGGGGAAAGAGTGAGCTGAGTCCAGAGGAGTAAGGGACAACATGGCTTCGCCGAG
>JALLOF010000128.1 GCA_027717595.1 Nitrospinae bacterium AH_259_B05_G02_I21
AAATGCAGGCGCCATTCTCCCGGCGCATGTGTTTATGCTCCAGTGCAACAGTCTAGGTCTTCGGTTGATGCATCTGGGTCTTTCGCTACAATCTCCTCGAACGAACCGCGCCAGCCGGGCGAGAGGGCCTTGACGCAGAGCGCCTTCTTCGCCCCTTCTACGTTTTCCTTGTCAAAGTAGAGAAGATGGTAGACATCCCGCACCGTCATTCGCTCGGGGTCGGCCTCGACCCGCTCGAATACGTCGCCCGCTCCTACTTCGCCCTCCTCCAGCACCCTCAGATAGAACCCGGGCCGCTCGCCGTTATGAAACAATTTTGGGAACTCCACCATGCCCATCCTGAGGCCGAGCTTGAAACATGGAACCCGGGGCTGGGTCACTTCGACGAGTGCGTCGCCCACCCGGAAGATATCGCCGATGTGGACCTCGTCATCCAGCATGCCCTCGACGGTGAAATTCTCACCGAACTGTCCGAAGGTAAAGTCGTCCCGTCCGAGGTCGCGCTTCCAATAGTTGTAATTCTCAATCGAGTAGACGTAGACTGCTTTGTAAGTCCCGCCGTGAGCCTTCAGATCGGCCTGGCCGTCGCCGTCGAGGTTTAGCTCTCGCAGCATGACCCGGCCCTCCACCGGTTCTTTAAAAATTCCCGTCGTGATGGTCTTGCCCTTATAGGGGACTTCCTTGGGTAACGACACATTCACCGATAGGAGCTTCATATTTGGTTTCCCTCTAAGTTTTAATTTGTTGGCAAATGTAGGGGGCGTTCACCGAACGTCCTCACAGGACTGCTTGACTCTGCCCTCCAGGGCTCGGAGAGCCTCAACCGCCGATCTGCGACATGGAACGGCCGGGCCGTTGAAAAGTCGGCTGGTTGATGAGGTGCCCTGCCCACTTCTTCCACACCCCCTGGCGGATCAGCACCGCAATCTCCTCGTCGCTGGCCCCAGCCCGCATGGGGGTCTTGAGGTCGGTCTCCTCAAGGGCGAAGAGGCAGTTTCGAAACTGCCCGTCTGAGGTGATACGAATCCGATCACAGGAGGCGCAAAAGGGCTCGCTGACGGAGTTGATGAAGCCGATCTCGCCCGAGCCGTCTTCGAAGCGGTACTTGGTGTCGGGGGAACCGTTCGTGGAGGTGTCGATGGGAACGAGCCGCCTGTATGCGTTGATGCGCTCGAAGACTTCTCCGCCGGTAAGCACCTGCTCGCGCTGCCAGGCCTCTTGGGCGTCGAGGGGCATGAACTCGATAAATCGGATGACATAGGGCTTGCGAATCGCGAGCTTGGCGAAATCAAGCATCTCATCGTCGTTGACCCCCTGCATGGTGACCACGTTGACCTTGATGGGGCTGATGGAGGGGTGGCGCTCCAGCTCCTCCAGACCCTCCAAAACTTTCTCCAGCACGTCCCGGCGAACGATCTGAAAAAAGCGGTCTTTCTGAAGGGAGTCCAGACTCACGTTGATTCGCTTCAAGCCTGCCGCCGCCAGGTCTCCGGCGAAGCGCTTGAGCTGCACACCGTTGGTTGTCAAGGCGAGGTCTTTTAGCCCCTCAATACGGGCCAGCTTCTCGACCAGAACAGGGAGGTCTTTGCGCACAAGCGGCTCGCCTCCGGTGATTCGAACCTTCTCCACGCCAAGGCGGACCATGATGCGGACCAACCGCTCAATCTCTTCGTAGGTAAGGAGCTCAGGACGAGGGAGCCACTCCAGCCCTTCGGGCGGCATGCAGTAGAGGCATCTCAGATCACAGCGATC
>JALLOF010000129.1 GCA_027717595.1 Nitrospinae bacterium AH_259_B05_G02_I21
AAGGATTGCGAAGCCACAAAGGTGAAGAGATAAAGGAGCGCGTAGAGACTTTTCTTTTGGCCATCGCGGATGACCTCGATGGAGAATTGCCGGGCAAAGATGTACGCCAAGAGCAAGAGGGCTAAATTGCGAACCATAAAAAACTGCTTGTTGAGCCAGAACCCTGGATCGTTGGCCCACGGGTAGATGTTCAACTGAAAGCCCATGAACAGAAACAAGACGAAAATCAACAACAGGAGGGGATGGAACGAGACCAGCAAGCGCTTAAGGGGAAGTATCCATTGGGCCCGTGTGAGCTGGGCGACCGCCGCCCATGCAATGAGTCCTTGGGTCAGCGCCAACCAGAACAACAACGTAAACAACAGCGTGCCCCGCTTCCCCTCCCCTCCGAGGCTCTCTATAAGGAGCACCAGGATTGGAACAGCGAGGAAGATGATCGCCAGGGTTCGAAACTCGACCTGCAGTCGCTTCATGCTGCGTCCCCGTCATTGACGATAATCACAAAGTCGTTTTCGCACTCGATGGGCGAGATGATCCGTTTGAGGCTCGGAAATTTCGCCAGAATGAGAAACCCGAGGAACGTCGAGATGGCGCCGAAGAGGATGGTCAGCTCGAAGGCGATAATGATAAAGGGCGGGATGGAGACGAGGGGCTTGCCCCCCGTAATCAGAAACGGCCAGCGCAACACCGTATAAATCGTGAACGCAAACCCCGTAATCGTCCCGCTCAACGCGCCAAAGAAGGTGAAAAACTTCAGTCGACTCGGGCGAACGTCGAGGATTTCGTCGACTTCATGGACGTGGAATGGAGAGACGACGGTAATCGCTTGCGTGGTAACGCCTTCCCCAACAAGCGCCTCCAGTTTATGGAGAAACTCGGATTGGTCCTTGTAGCGATATTCCTGACTCACCTGCTTTGTTCCTTTATTTCCGTGATCGCCAAGACGGGAAGCGTTTTGGCAAACAAAAGAAAGAGCGTGAAGAAGACTCCGAAACTCATCAACGTGATACCCACCTCAACGAAGCTCGGCGTATAGGGTCCCCAGGCATAGGGGTCAAAGTCTCTGGCCAAGGAGGTCACGATAATGACCAGCCGTTCCAACCACATGCCGATGTTCACGAAGATCCCGGCGATGAAAAGAAATGTGAGGTTTCGTCGGAATTTTCGGATGAACAGCGGGAGAGGAACGACGCAATTGCAAAAGACCATCAACCAGAAGAAGGGCCAATAGTGGCCCGTCGCTCGATAGGTAAACAGCCGAATATCGTAGAGATTGCCACTGTAGAACGCTATAAAGTACTCGACGATGTAAGCATAAGTGACGACGAGCGATGTAAATAGGAGAATCTTCGCGAGGTCATCAAAATGATCGAGCGTGATATATTTCTCGAGCGAGAACATCTTTCGCATCGGCACAACCAGGGCCACCACCATGCCCGTTCCAGAGAAAATGGCCCCGGCGACGAAATACGGCGCGAAGATCGTCGTGTGCCAGCCGGGCAAGATGCTCATGGCGAAGTCCCATGAGACGACGGAGTGGACTGAGACCACCAAAGGCGTGGCAAA
>JALLOF010000012.1 GCA_027717595.1 Nitrospinae bacterium AH_259_B05_G02_I21
ACGTTCCGCCCCAGACGAAAGGCTGAGCCGCCTGGATGATTTCAGGTTGGCCATGATGCTCCCCTGCCCCCCCAGGGACAAATAACTCCGAAATCTGTCCCTCTCTGTAATCCTGGCGAGTAACGATTTCCTGGGATAATTGTAACTGCCGACCCAACCATTCCTGAAATAGGGACCCAAGATTGTTACGGGTCTTGCCTGGCAGATAAGTGGCGCCGTTGCCAATATTTGTCTGGCTTATGCAGATTGCTTATGATTAAAAGGGGGTAATAAGAAACCTCCCGCTCTTATCCTGGAACAAACTTAGGACAAGGAGGAAAGACTATGGCCACTTTTATCCGCCTCGCATCCCTCACCGAACAGGGAGTCAAAAACATAAAGAATTTTCCTCAGATGATTGGTGAGGCGAGGGAAATCATGGAGAACCACGGGGTAAGCTTGCTTCATGGATGGGTGACTCTTGGCGACTATGATGTCATAGCGATTATCGATGCTCCGGATGTACAGACCGCGGCCCATGTAAGCGCTCTCATCGCCGCCAAAGGGAATTTTCGCGCTAAGACTCTCTCAGCGATACCCATCTCTGAATTCAGCGATATGGTCAAGGAAGGGTAAGACGAGGAGGTCATTAAGGTCGACTAAGACAAAGGTTCCTCGAGGGTCATCGAGAGCGTGGATTTCGCTCTCTAATGCTTGCCCAAGACGCCTTAGGGCCACCCGAGTGGAGAACGCAACGATGTCCGATGCACAGCGCCTATTCGATGAAATGAAGGTCGAAATGTTGCCTCTGGAGGATCGCATCCGGAGCCATCCGTTCCTCTCGGCGGTGGAATCCGGCTCCGTTCCGCGAGAGCGGTTTCGTCTACTCGCCGGGGAGCAGTACCACATCATAGAGAGCGACCTGAGAAGCGTTGCCCACCTCCTTAGCCGCCATTCTGCCTCCCCCGCCCACGACTTCTTTTGGGGAATCCTCCAGGGAGAGAAGGCTGCTTTCGAGAGGCTCGTACGATTCGGGGCCGCCGTTGGGATGGACCTAGAGGCCCTGTCGGCCCATGAGCCCGACCCCCGCGCTCATGCTTACACAGCCTATATGGCGTGGCTGGCCGCCTATGGCTGGGCCGGGCAAGTCGCTGCGGCCTTTGCACTTAACTTTTCTGCCTGGGGGGACAACTGTGCTAGGATGAGCGCCGGCTTGAAGGATCGGTACGGCCTTACCGAAGAAGACGTGGGATTTTTTGACCTGTTTGCAGCCCCTCCCTCAGACTTGGAAAATCGTGCCGTCGAAATTATGGACCGCGACTTGGCTCGGGGACTCTCACCTCGACTGATCAAACGCGCGGTAAGACTGCTTCAGGGATATGAGTTGATGTACTGGGATGCTATGTCTACACCTATCTAATCAGAGTCGAGTGCTCATCTGATTAATTGGGACCTTTCGATGGTCCACCAAGATCTTTCTTCGCTGCTAGAACAGGGACTTAAGGGACTTCGTTCAGGGGCTCACGAGGATGCAAAAGCGTCGTACAAGGAAGCGATACGTCTGAAGCCTGATGATGTAGCGGCGCACCTTGGTTATGGGGTGGCTTGTGGACGACTTGGGCAACACGAGGAAGCGATAGCGTCATACAAGGAAGCGATACGCCTTAAGCCTGACGATGCCTAGGCCCACTATAACTTGGGATCGGCTTACGGGAATCTAGGCCGCTACGAGGAAGCGGTGATGGCATTCAAGGTGGCGACACTTCTGAAGCCCGACCTTGTCGGGACGCACTATAATTTGGGCTTAGCGTACCTTAGAATCGGCAACCGTTAGGGCGCAGTGAAGGAGTATAACATTCTCAAAGACTTACATGGTGATACCGCCAACGAACTTTTTGGGCTGATTAACGAGGGGTAGGCAAGTAGATAGAAGCAGATTATCCTAAAGGGTTTTGGGACCTGTCCCTCTCTTGGGAGGCTTCCAGGAGGTAGTAGTATCCTTTTCAAAAGGAAATTATCGTCCCAAAAGGAGGTGATTCCCAATGACGACGGTGCTTGCAGAGGAAATTCCACGTATCACCCCCCAGGCAATCAGGGAGCTTAAACAGAAGGAAGCAGACCTGGTTATCGTAGATGTCCGTAGGGTAGAAAGCTTCAACGACCACCGCGTGCCGGGGGCCATCTCGATCCCAAAGGTAGTGCTCCACCAGCGGTATGTTGTTCTAAACCCGGAGCAGGATATCGTCTTCTATTGAGCATGACCTGCCGAAGGCTCGGCCGCCAGTTCGGCGGCCAGGATGAGAGAAAAGGGTTTTCAAAAAATCTCGGTTCTTGAGGGGGGGATCGATGCCTGGGAGATTTGAGAAATTTCCTCGTTTCAATAACAAGATGTTATCACCCCTCGTGGCCCCTGACCTCCAGGGGCATATTTCGGTTGAAATATTTACTTCTCCCCTCTAAGTGAAAGTAACGATTACCTGGGAAAATCATTACTAACTCTGAAGGTGGTACAATGAATGGGGGCAGGTCAGGTACCCTTGGCCCCCAAGAGTCAGATTGAATATCTAATCGTGACCCGAACGACGGCCACCAAGGGAGGTCTCCTGGGGGAGGAGGTTACCGGATCGGAGGCCACCGTCCACCAGGGGCGGGCAAATTCTCAGTGGGATTCTTTCCGCAGGACCTTTAGCGGCCACTTCCCGGTGACGACCTGCGTTGGGGTAATGGCAGATAATGACTGAGGGGCAATTTCAGTTGAAATATTAACTCCGGCCAACCGGCGGAAAAGTTAATATTTTCTGGGAATATATGCACTATGGCTTGATACTAACGACTACTTTCTAACAAGTTGATAACGGGAACGGGGAGGCACACCGTTATGAAACCTATCAGTCGAGCCCGTCGCCACGGGTTGGTAATCGTCAATACGGGTCAGGGCAAAGGCAAAACAACGGCGGCCCTCGGGCTCGCCTTTCGTGCCTTGGGCAGCGGATTCAAGGTGTTTATGGTGCAGTTCATCAAGGGCAAATGGAAGACCGGAGAGGCCCGGCTCGCCAAGACCTTTGGCGAGCAGTTTATCCTCAAACCAATGGGGGACGGCTTTACCTGGGATACCAGGAACCCGGAACAGGATATAAAGACCACACGGAAGATTTGGGAGACCGGCAAAGAGGCCATCCTGGATGAAAAATACGACATAGTGATTTTTGACGAGATCAACGTGGTCATGGACTACAACTATCTGGACCCAGGTGAGGTGATCGATTTTCTGAAGGCCCATAGGCCCGAATGGATGCACGTCGTCCTCACCGGTTGAGGAGCCCCGCCGGAGATCGTTAAGTTCGCCGATCTCGTCTCAGAAGTGAAGGTAGTCAAGCACCCCTACAAGGCTGGGGTCCGTGCGCAGCAAGGTATAGAATTTTAACCACGCCCCCGCCACAGGTCAGTCTGGACGGACTCGGAGAAGGTCAGAAGTATGAGTATGGTCCTGGTATCCTGCTTCTTTTTTGATGAGCGAAAGGTCCATAACATATCTAAGCAAGTTGGCCATCTCAAGCAGACCGTTTTTTTACCCACACGCCCCTCTGCCTCCAGGGGCAAATTACCCCAGTAATCTTAACTTTCAACATATTGGCCGAGTTACTATTTCCTGGGATAATAGTAACTACCGAAAAACTGTTGCCACATCACGTCTCTGCTAGTATATTTGAATTATTCATATTTCCTATTACTATCAGTAAATTAACAAGACCGTGAAGCTGACTGAAGGGGGAAGTCAGCAATGCGGACCCTTATAGGCTGAGTTGCCCATCCAAGGGGGCCAGCTCGGTCTCGATGTCTAGGAGGGCAAAGTGATGTTCAAAAAAATAGCAGAATTCTTAAGACTTTCTCCCACCAAGGAAATATCGGGTGAGATGCTATATGAACACCTTAAAAATATAGGGATAGATGCAGAAGTAATTCCCAAAGGGAGTCAGGATGACCCAGGGCGAGGGCGAGGCATGTCGGATTTGGAGACTAATCAAGATTCGTTCTCTATCAAAGTGAAAGGGCTAAACCTAGATATAATACAAATTAACAGATTTTTGGCCGTAGAAATTTATATAACGCGCAGAAAATACACTGTCTACCGGATTGACTATATTGTAAGAGATTCTGGGCAAAAGATAGAGGATTTATTTAGAAAGCTGGATAAGGAACAGAAGCAAACGTTAGCAAAAGAATGGGTTGTGTTAGATTGGCCGAATCATTGTGTTAGGATATTTGGAGTCCCATTTTATTCCCCTCAAACGGATACTATTTTTCCTTCATGGAAGACCATTCAAGATTTTGATACGAAAGCTTGGCGCATACGCGAAATGCTTGAGAGCGGGCAGTTTCAATGGGGGTAACCTGTATGGCTTGAGAAATATCATGAAGGTTCCTTAAACGCTCAATGAAGATTCGCCTTAGTCACTAAATGAGGCCAACCTCACCGAAAGGGCGTATTTCACGATGAAATCGCCCCTCACGCTCCTCTACCCACAGGGGCAATAACTGGTGAAATATGTCCCTCTTTCCCCTCTAAGCGAAAGTAACGATTACCTGGGATAATCGTAACTACTTAAGCTACAGCTACTTAAGCGACATAATAATTTTTGTAGAAATGTTGCATTTTCGTGTTGAAATGTTGCATTTTCGTATTATAATGCTGCCGTCCTAAAGGGTGACGGAAGTCACCGTATAACGCGCGGGTCTCGAAGCCCCCGCATAATGTCGGTTCTTACCACGACGTAAGGACGGTGCTATGAATACTGCTGAAAGCCAAACCAGTTCTTGGAACCCACTCGCGGGTTCATTCCCCAATCCTTTCTCATTCGCGCACGCGCAGCCAGCTACAGGACTTCCACACGTGGCGGTCTTGTGGCTGATTGGCCTTCTTGGCGGGATGGCCGGCGGGCTGCTGGGGATCGGCGGAGGTTCGCTCATCGCCCCCCTCCTCTTGATAGCTACTACCCTCCGACCTGCTCAAGTTGCTGGCACGACTCTGGCTACGGTGCTGGTCATTTCCGCCGTGGGATCGGGCGCATACGCATCCCTGGGCCACCTGAATATGGGGCTTGCCTGGCCGATCGCCATGGGGAGCGTTACGGGGGCCGTACTGGGGGCTCTGACGGCAAAGCGTCTCTCGACGCGCCTGATGCTCTTTATATTTGTCCTACTTCTCCCTTACTTCGCCGTTAAGGAGCTCTGGCCCGCATTGGTGGCTCCGACCATACCGGTGAGCCTCATCGCGCTGGTTGTCCTTGGGGCCGCAACGGGGTATTTCAGCGGGCTACTGGGCATCGGTGGAGCAAGCCTGGTGGTTCCAAGCCTCGTTGCCTTTTTCTTGATCGACCACCACGCAGCGCAGGGGGTCGCCATAGGCGTTGCCCTAGCGGACGCGATGGCCGGAGTGGGCATCCATGCGATTGGGAGAAATATTAAGTATCGCGTGCTACTCAATCTGGCGGTCCCGGCATGTGTCGCGGCGCTCGGTGGGGCGCTGCTTGCCAACGCGGTTTCGGTTACGGTCCTCAGGAATATGTTTGGCGTGTTTGTGGTGGTCGTCTGGGTGATGATGCTCGCTCGCCTGCTTAAAGACCCCACTCGACAACGAGTGGCATCTCCAATCAGCCACCGCATCAGTGCGCAGACGTCCAAAGCATCGGATTTCTACAACCGCGGGAAGGAGGCTCTAATGGGTCTGGGCGTCGCGGGACATAGGCTTAAGATTGCAGGTCTTCCCTTGAAAGGAGGCAGCATGAAGAGTGCGCGGGGCATTATGAACGCGATGCTGGTGTTCATCCCGCTAGCCATCGTGGGGCACCGATATAATTTTGGGCCCGTGTTCGTATTTTCGTGTTCGGCGCTGTCCTGCCTCCCGCTGAGCTATTGGCTAGGTCAATCCACGGAGTTCCTAGGCGCTCGGTTCGGCCCCGTCTCCGGCGGGCTACTCAACGCGACATTCGGGAACGCAGCCGAGGTAATCCTCTCGATCGTGGCCTTGAGCAATGGACTGTTCCTTATTGTGCGCACCTCTCTCATCGGGTCCATCCTAGGCCAATTGCTCCTGGTTCTGGGGACTTCCCTTCTCCTGGCCGGTTTCAGGCACAAGAAGCTGGTCTTCAGTCAAAGCTTGGTCCAGATAAACTTCACCCTCATGGCCATTGCCTTGGTGGTCTTAGCGGTTCCCAGCTTCCTGATAAGGGGGGGAGCGGAGATAGCACAGACCGGTTTACGCTATCTAACCCCGGCATTGTGTGTGCTCCTTCTCATCATATATGGTTTCGCGGTCGCTTACTCTCTCAAGGAGCAGCCCGAGGATGAGGACGACGGCAGCGCCCCTCGCTGGTCACCTCGGAGGGGGTTGCTGGTGCTGGCCGCATCCACCGGTGGCTTGATCCTGATCTCCGATCTTCTCGTGGGTAGCATTGTCCCGTTGATCGAAACGACCGGCGTCTCACAGGTCTTCATCGGGCTGATCCTCATTCCGATTTTCAGTAACGTCGTGGACCAAGTTGTGGCGATCAGAGTTGCGCTAAAGAACAAGATGAACCTGAGCCTGACAATTTCGATTGGCTCCGCTACGCAAATCGCTTGCATGGTATTGCCCATCATCGTGCTCGCCAGCATGGCCATTGGTCAGCCGATGGGACTTATCTTCACCCCCGCAGAGTTGATTTTTCTGGCAGTGGGTCTGCTTTTGATGGTTCCCGTGCTTCTGGACGGCAAGAGCAATTGGATCGAGGGGGCGCAGCTTTTGACCTGTTATTTGATAATTGCTATGGTAACGATGGTTATGTAGTAGTAGCGACAATCACTCCCCGGCACTTGAGCCCCGTGCAGTAAGCATGGTAAAGTAATTTGAGGAGTGGGCCATGACCGAGAGGACGACCAAGGAAATCATAACACTCGCCAATCGGTTCCTAAAGGACGTACGCGACACCCACCAGCCCGTGAGCATGTACTTGGTCAGCGGTTTTCAACTCAAGGGCGAGGTTGTGGAGTTCGATGAGGAAACGATCTTGTTCAAGCACAAAAACGGACACCAGCTTGTAATGCGATCGGCGGTGGCAGTCATGTATCCTCTTCCGAAATCCAAGGCTGAATCGGATGAATGGTGGCAGAACTATGGCCGCCCGTGAGGTCGGTGCTCCATAATTTAGAGCCTGTAGGGTGTGGTTCGTCCGCGACCAGACGAAGGAGCCGTTCATGCACCGCATTGTCCTTGCTTTCGCCGTGGTCTTGGTCGTAGCCGGCCAGGCCTCAGCCCAAAAAGAAGCACCTGCCGCGAAGCCTTCCGAGGTGGTCCTGGCCACGGTCAACGGAACGACCATCACGATGCGCGACTTCCAAGAGGCCGTCGCCGCCATGCCGCCCCAGCAACAGGTCCTGGCCCTCACCCGCCCCGCGGAGTTCCTCGACAGCCTCGTCAAGCGCGAGCTCGTCTTCCAGGAAGCGATGCGCCGCCGGCTCGATACCGACCCCGACGTGGCCTCGCTCGTAGCCAAGCTGAAGAAAGAGGTCGTCATCACGACCCTTCTTCGCCGGGTCATCCAGAAGGCGGACGCCGTGACCGATGAGGAAGCCGAACGCTACTACCTCGAGAACAAGGACCGCTTTCGAACCCCGGAGAAAATAACGGCGAGCCACATCGTCCTCAAGACCGAGGAAGAGGCGAAGGACGTTCTGGCGGCGCTTCGGAATGGCAAGGACTTCGCCACACTGGCCAAGGAGCGCTCCAGCGGCCCCCGTTCCTCTCAAGGGGGCTACCTAGGCCGCATCACCCGGGGCGAGATGCCCATCGAGTTCGACCGGGCGGCCTTCAATCTGCAGGTGGGCTCTGTCAGCGAAGTGGTCAAAACCCCCTTCGGCTTCCACATCATCAAGGTCACCGACAACGTTCCTTCCACCCAGATGGGATACAGCGACGTATCGGACCAGATTCAACAGCGCCTCCAGGTCGAGCGCCAGCAGGCGGCTGTGCAAGCCTTCCTCGAAGAGGTCACCACCAAGGCCAGCGTTGAGACGTTCCCGGACCGTCTCGCTGGGCGCGAGCCCTGATTCCCTCGTCGGTTCCCTGTAGTCGGATAAGTTAGGGTCGGCCCGCCAGGAGGCGTGCGATGGCGCCCCCCCGGGGAAGGGATGGCTGGGCGCCCCTGACCGTGGCCGCCAGCGACCCCGACGCCACCCCCCATCGAACGGCCTCCGGCAACGGGCGGCCCTTGGCCCAGGCGGCAGCCAGGGCCCCGTTGAATGCGTCGCCGCATCCGGTCGTGTCAACGGCCTTGACCTTGAAGGCTGGGATGCGCTCGGCCCCGTCCGGCCCGACGACGAGGGCGCCGCGGGCCCCCAGGGTAACGCAGACGCACCGGCACCCGAGGGCCAGAAGGGCCTTCGCCGCCCGCCGCGCCTCCCCTACGGTGCCGGCCGGGAGGTTGGTCAGGCTGGCGGCCTCGCCCTCGTTTGGGGTCAGGAGATCCACGTACTTGAAAAGCCTTCGGGGCAGCGGGCGGGCTGGGGCGGGGTTGAGGATGGTCCTCACACCGAACGCCCGTGCCGCACGGAGGGCCGCTTCCACCGCCGCGAGAGGGACCTCAAGCTGGCAAAGCAGGACGTCGGCCCGCCGAAGTATTCGCTCGGCCCTCTCGATGTGGGCCTCTTCAAGAGTGGCGTTGGCCCCTGCCGCAACGGCGATCTGGTTTCGGCCGGCCTTGTCGACGGCGATGAGGGCCACCCCCGTCGAGGCGCCCGCGGCAGTGGAAGAGGCCGAAAGGTCGATACCGGCCCTCCTCAGGAACGCCCGGTAGCGTCGCCCGAAGTCGTCCCGGCCGAAGCGGGCCGCCAGGGCCACCGTGGCACCGGCCCGCCGGGCGGCCACCGCCTGGTTGGCGCCCTTGCCCCCGAAGTACTGCTCCAGGGGCCCGCCGAGGACAGTCTCGCCCGGCCGCGGCAGACGGGGCACGGGGAGCACCAGATCGACGTTGGCGCTGCCGACGACGACAACTCGGCCCATGGGCCTCTTTAGCTGGATGGCGGGGGCGGAACGGAGGGTCCGGGGCCTTCGGAGGTGGGGCCGATCTTGATGATAATCTCGCGCTCGAAGCCGGGCCGGATGATGATATCGCACGTCCAGCCCACCTTCTCGAACTTCAGAATGACGTCCTTGACCTCGAAGGTGGAGACCAGGTGCCAACCGTTGGCGGGCATGTGGTCCCTAAAGAAGTTGGCCGTATCGGTGACCGACAGGCCCCCCTTGTAGACGAGGATGCCCGCCTTGAGGCTGGGGTTCTCGAAGATGAAGGTCCGGTCGGGAATCAAGCGGAAGGTGGAGGGGACCGGGACGTCGTGAAAGCGGCCGGCAGGGATGGGCTGCTCCGCTGGGGACCCTGAGAAGGGGCGGCCTGCCGTCAATGACTGGCATCCGCTGACTGTAAGCAGCGCAACCAAGAGGCTGGCAAGCACAGCGTACGGGAAGGCCTGGGGCCAAAGCTTTCGTCGAGTTACACCAATCATCGCTTCTTAAGCAGCCAGGCGGTCCAAGCTGCAAAGAACCCCCGTCCCTCCGAATGACACATGGTAGCCTTTCTCGTGGTTCTTGTCAACGGAAAATCCAACATCTTGTACGCCTCCACAGATTTTCCACAACATCTTGTAGAACAACCCGCTCCTAGGCCGTCGGGTGGTGGGCCGGCCGGAGTCTTGACGCCCATCTTGGCCTCCGTCTATACTGCATAGGCCGTTTTCGTTTGTGCGAATGAGATCATCGCTTCGATCCGTGGGGCGGGACGCTGCCCAAGTGCTGGCGCCCGTCCAACCCATCCGACGAGTCCCGTTGATGCTTTCCGCCGCCTCCATCGGGTGGACAAGGCCGGCCTCGGCTGGCAGGTGAACGCGTGACCGCTCCCGCCCCCGCTACGACATCCCCGCTTCTGGCCGTTGAAGACCTCAAGACGGTTTTCATGACGAGCCAAGGGACTGGCCGGGCCGTTGACGGCGTCTCGTTCCAATTGCGGGCGGGAGAGACCCTGGGCCTGGTGGGTGAAAGCGGCTGTGGCAAGACGGTCACGGCCCTTTCGCTGCTTCGGCTGGTGCCCGACCCTCCTGGCGAGATTACCGGTGGGGCCATCCACTTCAACGGCCACAACCTCCTTGAGCTCTCCGAGGAGCGCATGCGGGCCATCCGGGGCAACGACATCTCCATGATTTTCCAGGAGCCGATGACCAGCCTCAATCCGGTGTTCACCATCGGTGACCAAATCACCGAGGCTATTATTCTTCACCAGGGGCTTGGCAAGGGCGAGGCACGTGAGCAAGCGGCCGAGATGTTGCAGCACGTCGGTATCCCCGACCCTGACACGCGCCTGGACGAGTACCCTCATCAGCTCTCGGGCGGGATGCGCCAGCGGGCCATGATCGCGATGGCCCTTGTCTGCCGGCCCAAGCTGCTCATTGCCGATGAGCCGACGACGGCTCTCGACGTGACCATCCAGGCCCAGATTCTCGACCTTATGCGCACCCTGCAGGCCGAGCTCGGCATGGCGATTCTGCTGATAACCCACGACCTGGGGGTGGTGGCGGAGATCGCTGATCGGGTGGCCGTGATGTACGCCGGGAAAATCGTCGAGGAGGCGCCTGTGGAGGTTCTATTCGCCGAGCCCAAGCACCCCTACACCCAGGGGCTGCTCCATTCGGTGCCACGGATCGATAAAGACGCAACGGGCCATCGCGGGCGTCTCCAGGAGATCCCCGGGCTAGTCCCCAGCATCTTCGCCATCCCGCCGGGCTGTCCATTCTCCCCCCGCTGCCCCCACGTTATGGAGCGCTGCTCTCGGGAGACGCCGCCCCTGGACCCCGTGGGTCCCACGACCCGGGCCGCCTGCTGGCTCTACGAGGAGTAACCACCCGCCATGCCGGATACCAACCAAGAGCTCCTAGTCGTCGAGGACCTCATCAAGCACTTTCCCCTCAAGGGGGGCTTCATGGGGCGGACGGTGGGTTGGGTCCAGGCGGTCAATGGCGTCTCGTTCACCATGAGTGAGGGAGAGACGCTGGGGTTGGTGGGCGAGAGCGGCTGCGGCAAGACGACGACCGCGCGGCTAATCCTCAGACTCATCGAGCCGACCGGCGGCTCGGTGCACTTCGACGGCCACAGCGTCTTTGACCTCGGCAAGGAGGAGCTTCGAGCCCTGCGGCGCCAGATGCAAATCATCTTCCAGGATCCCTACAGCTCACTCAACCCACGGATGACGGTGGGCTCCATCGTAGGGGAGCCGCTCGAGATTCACGGGTTGGCCGAGGGCCGCGCCAAGGAGGAGCAGGTGGCGACCCTGCTGGAGAAAGTGGGCTTGGCGCCTGAGCACATGCGGCGCTACCCCCACGAGTTCTCCGGTGGGCAACGCCAGCGGATCGGGATCGCCAGGGCCCTCGCCCTTGAGCCGAAGTTCATAATCTGCGACGAGCCGGTCAGTGCCCTCGACGTCTCCATCCGGGCTCAGGTCCTCAACCTCTTAGGGGACCTCCAGGCAGACCTTGGCCTGGCCTACCTGCTCATCTCTCACGACTTGAGCGTCGTGGAGCACATCGCCGACCGCGTGGCGGTCATGTACCTGGGCCTGATTGTGGAGATGGCCTCGGTCGAAGACCTCTACGCCAATCCCCAGCACCCCTATACCGAGGCGCTCCTGAGCGCCGTGCCCATCCCCGATCCTGCGGCAAAGCGGGAGCGGATCTTCCTGTCGGGCGATGTGCCGAGCCCCATCACACCCCCTTCGGGCTGCTTCTTTCATCCCCGGTGTCCTGTGCGAATTCCAGAATGCGAGCATACCGTCCCGGAACTCACCGAGATTTTCCCGGGCCACCAGGCCGCCTGCATCGTGCGCCAGGCTGAGCCCAAGACACCCGGGTGATCGGGTCGGCCCAGGCAGGTGTGACGATGGGGCAAACCGGGCAAATGGGCTAAAAAAGCCTCTTGCGCTTAACCGGGGTTGTGTGTGATAAAAACGATTTGAGAGAGACCCGTCAGGCACGACGCACCGACCGCGCGGCGCTGGGGTTCGACGCGCGGTTTTTTTGGGCCGACGGACCAAGGAAGCGACGTATCGGCTGGTCCATCTCGCATCCATCAAAACCATCGAGAGGAGGTGAGACGTCGGATGCAGCAAGGACGTGTTAAGTGGTTCGACGATCGGAAAGGCTTCGGATTCATCGAGCGAGATGACGGGCCGGACGTATTCGTCCACTTCTCGGTCATCCAGGGCGAGGGCTTCAAGTCCCTGGCCGAGGGAGAGGCCGTGGAGTTCGAAATTGTCGAAGACCAAAAAGGCCTAAGAGCGGTCAACGTCGTAAAGCGTACATAGACACCGAGCCGATGACCCCTACGGCTTGATCCCCCACGAGGACTTCCCGTCCCCGTGGGGGTTTTTTCTCAGTCGCCCATGAGCTGTATGATCACGCGGCGGCTGCGGGGGCGGTTGTCGAAGTCGATCAGGACTATCTGCTGCCACGTGCCGAGCAGCAACGTCCCATCGGCGAAGGGCACCGTGTAGGAGGCCCCGATGAGGGCCGCCCGCACGTGGCTGAAGCCGTTGCCGTCGCCCCAGGCGGCGTCGTGTGCGTAGGGGATGTCGGTCGGCGCTACCCGGCTGATGGCCTCGGACAGATCGGCCACGGCGCCGGGCTCGTACTCTATAGAGGTGAGCCCCGCCGTGCTTCCCGGCACGAAGACCACCGCCACGCCGCTGGCCAGACCGCTCTGCGTTACGGCCTTGGCCACCCGGTCCGTGATGTCGTGGATATCGTTGAAGCCGCGGGTCTGGAGTGTTACCTCACTCGTTAGGACGCGCATGGGCTACCTCCTTGGCCTCGGCGGCCCGATAGAGGTCGGCGGAGACGGCCTCGATCTCCTCCCGCCCGTCCAGCCCCTCGAGCCAGCGGGCCGGGATCGCCTCGTGACCGGCGGCCGCACCGCTCAAAGCCCCGACCATGGAGGCGATGCTGTCCGTATCACCCCCAGCCGCGACGGCGGCGATCACCGAGGCCTCCAGGTCCTCCGCGTGGTGGGCAAATATGAGAAGGGCGGCCGGGACGGTCTCCATGACGAATCCCCCGACGCCGGTGGTCTCCAGTCCCGCCTCCAAGGGCCCATCCAGGAGAGGGCTGAGCCGGGCGATGGCCCGAGCGGCCCGGGCGTCGATGGGCTCGGCGGCTCGAGCGAGCTCGCCCAGCATATCCCGTGGCTCGGGCGGCTCGGGCTCCAGGAGACGGGCGACGGCCAGGGCCAGGGCCGCCGTCATCGCCAGGGCCCTGGAGTCGGTGTGTGTGCATCGGCTTGAGGTGGCGGCGTCGGCAAGGATCGATGGGGTGTCGCGGCGGTGGAACAGCCCCAGGGGAGCGGCCCGCATGGCCGAGCCGCAGCCGGCCGACTCCACGCCCGCCTCCTGCCAGGGCACGCCGAGGGCCAGGCGCCCTGCGGCCGTCGCGGAGGCGAGCCCTGCACCTCTGGCTTCCGGCAGCCAGGCCGCCATCCTCCGGGCGAAATCGACCGGATCGAACCCACCACAGGCCGATAGGGAACGCGCCAGGGCCAGGGTGAGCTGGGTGTCGTCGGTCCACACCCCGGCGCCGAAGCGCTCCGGCACATAGTCCTCCACGAGCCCGTAGCGGTCGTGAATCTGCTGGCGGGTCATGCCCTCCACCGGGGCCCCCAGGGCGTCGCCAACGGCCACTCCAAGGAGACAACCCAGCGTCTTTGACTTCAGGGTCGCCCTCATCGGCTTATGTGGTCTGGGGCGTGGAAGGTCGCCTCCGCCTCGTAAGCGCGAGGCCCCCTGCGAGCCCGACGACGAAGCCTGCGGAGCCGGCCAGGTGGATTGAGGCGAAGCGCCGCACCGCGACCACCATCCCGGCCCGATGCGCCTTGGCGTACGCGACGGCGTGGTGACCTGCGGAGGCGAGGTCCACCCCCTTGAGCCAATCGGTGGTTGAGGCGATGACGAGGTAGACGGCCAGCGCGAACCCGACGGTCACCAGGATCGACTTCACCACACGCCTCAGGATGAGACCGGTGGCGAACCCGATGGCGGCCCCGACGAGGGCCGGCTGCCAGTGTGGGCTGAGGGCCGAAAGCCAGTCGGTGGCCATGGGGTCACCCCTTAAGAAGACGCATGGCCCCCTCTCCCTCCGGGCCACCCATACCAGAGCCGCTGGGCAAATGCAAGGGGGGCGACGCGCTTCGGCGCGAGGGCAGGAGGGCTCGTGGCGGCTCCCCGGGCCTTGCCCTTCATCCGACCATCCCCTAAAATAGAGGGGTCGGCTGCACGTGGAGGGAGCCTTATTCTCGTGGAACCTCTTGTAACTGTTGATCATACAATCCTACAGGACTTCTCCAGGGCCCTCACCCTCGAATGGCTTGAGACCGACGGGCTCGGCGGCTATGCTTCCTCCAGCGTCCTTGGCATCAACACCCGACGCTACCACGGCCTGCTCGTCGCCGCGGCGAAGCCTCCGGTCGATCGCATCCTCTTGCTAGCGAAGATCGAGGAGACCGTCACCTTCGGAACATCCCCCTTTCTCCTATCAGCCAACTGCTACCCCGATACGGTCCATCCCCACGGCCACCGCCACCTCGAGCTCTTCCGCCTCGATCCCTGGCCTATCTTCACCTACCGGTTGGGTGAGGCGGTCATGGACAAACACTGCTTCATGGTCCACGGGGAGCCGACCACCGTCGTCGCCTACCATCTTCGGGAGGCCAGGGAGCCGGCCGACGTTCACCTCAGATTCATGGTCGGATTCCGCGGCCACCACGACCTGACCAGGGAAGACGCGACCCGGGCGGCGATGATGCGGCGCGAGGACGGTCTTACCGTTTTGGAGTCACCCGTAGGCATGCCATCCCTGTTCCTTGCTCACACCGGAGAACGGGTAGACGTGTCAGACTTCTGGTATCATCAGCTGACCTATCCGCGGGAGGAGGAACGGGGGCTCGCCAATGAAGAGGATCTCTACAGCCCATTGGCGTTCGTCGGGCGCATGGAGCCCGGAAGTTGGCTGACCGTCGTGGCCTCCGCTCAACCCCCTGGCGCCGTTGAGCGAGAAGCCCTGATGGATGCCGAGCGCGAACGTCGCTCGAAGCTTGTACGGCCCGCCGTCTCGCGACCATGTGAGATCCTCTCGCACGCCGCCAGCCGGTTCATCGTCCAGCGGGGCCCCGAGGGCGCGAGCGTGATTGCCGGCTACCCGTGGTTCACCGACTGGGGCAGAGATGCGATGATCAGTATCCCGGGGCTTACCTTGGCGACAGGCCAGTACCCCCTCGCCCGGTCCATCCTCGAGACCTACGCTGGGCCCCTGGCCGATGGGTTGCTGCCAAACTACTTCCCCGACGACGGCACTTCGCCGAGCTACGACAGTGTGGATGCGGCGCTTTGGCACATAGTGGCCGCCCACCACTACATCGAGGCCACCGGTGATGAGGCGTTCCTCAAAGATCGGCTCGGCGAGGCCTGTCGCACGATCCTCTCGGCGTATGAGGCCGGCACCCCCTCGGCCATCCGGATGGATGCCGATGGATTGCTGTCGGCCGGAGAGCCGGGCAGCCATCTGACGTGGATAGACGGCAAGGTGGACGGGGTCGTCATTACCCCGCGCCACGGCAAGCCGGTGGAGGTCAACGCCTTGTGGTACAACGCCCTTCGCATCGGGGCCGACTTTGCCCAACGGCTCGGGTGGGCCCGCGAGGCCAAACAGTGGGCGGCCCTGGCAGACCGGGTCCAGGGACGCTTCGACGAGACCTTTTGGTACGAGGAAGGGGGATACTGCTACGACCTGGTGCGGGGTGAGGAGCGGGACGCTTCGCTGCGGCCATACCAGGTCTTCGCCCTGAGCCTCCCGTATCCCTTGTTGGACGAGCCCCGGCGGGTCAGCGTCCTTGCGGTCGTGACAGCCCACCTGCTGACCCCCATGGGCCTTCGCACTCTCTCGCCCTTCGACCCCAGCTATAGGGGGCGCCACGGCAAGACCCCTTGGGAGCAGGACGCGGCCTATCACCAGGGAACGGTCTGGGCCTACCTCATGGGCCCGTACATCGACGCCTACCTTGCCGTCCACGGCGATGGCCCCAACTCCCGGGCTCACGCTCGCCGTCTCCTCGCCCCCCTGCTGGATCACCTCGATGAGGCCTGCGTGGGCTCCGTCTCGGAGTTCTTCGACGGCGATCCCCCTCACGCGCCCCAGGGCTGCATCGCGCAGGCCTGGAGCCTGGCCGAGCTGCTTCGGGTGTTGACACGCCTCGAGGGCTGAGGCCTTCTGAAGGTGACCGGACGGAAGGGATGGTACCCGCCGGTCCTGGTTACCATCATATTGGTCCTGTCGTTCACGCTCATTAGTCCTCCGACCGTCGGCGCCGAGCGGTTGCCGCTCGAGACGGTTAAGCTCCCTCCAGGCTTTTCCATAAGCATCTACGCGAGCAACGTCCCCCACGCCCGCTCGATGACGCTCAGCCCCAACGGGACGCTGTTTGTCGGCACGCGGACGGCGGGCACAGTCTATGCCGTGTTGGACCGCGACCGGGACAGCACCGCCGATGAGGTCATCGTCATTGCGAAGGGGTTGAACATGCCCAATGGCGTCGCCTTCCGAGACGGCGCCCTCTACGTGGCCGAAGTCAGCCGCATCTTGCGATACGACCGGATCGAGGCTTCTCTTTACAACCCGCCGGCCCCGGTGGTGGTCAACCGGGGATTTCCGACCGATCGGCACCACGGCTGGAAGTTCATCCGCTTCGGCCCGGACGGGAAGCTCTACGTGCCGGTCGGGGCTCCGTGCAATGTCTGCAATCCCACCGATGAGCGCTACGCCGCGATTTGGCGTATGGAGCCGGACGGCACGGGGTTGGAGCTGTTCGCCCGCGGCGTTCGAAACACGGTCGGGTTTGACTGGCATCCGACGACGGAGAAGCTCTGGTTCACCGACAACGGGCGCGATTGGATGGGCGACGATCAGCCGCCGGATGAGTTGAACCGTGCACCGCGACCAGGGCTCCATTTTGGATTCCCGTACTGCCACGGCACGAACGTCCCCGATCCGCAATACGGCACGCAGCGCCGGTGTGAGGATTTCACCCCTCCGGCCGTGGAGCTCGGCCCGCACGTAGCCTCGCTCGGCATGCGCTTTTACACGGGAGCGATGTTCCCAAAGTCGTACCGGGGGCAGATTTTCATCGCTGAGCACGGCTCGTGGAACCGCTCTACCCCGATTGGCTATCGCATCACGCTTGTGCGGCTCCGAGGCAACCGGGCGGTGTCGTACGATGTCTTTGCCGACGGGTGGCTTCGGGGCGGCAGGGCGTGGGGGCGGCCCGTCGATGTGCTCGTCATGCCCGACGGGGCGCTTCTGGTCTCAGACGATAGCGCCGGCGCAATCTACCGTATTTCCTACACACCCTGAGGCGGGCCCGATTACTCCCTGGCGGGTCGTGTAGTTGGAGCGGCTTCGAGGAGGAAGGGTTATTTACGAGGGGAGGTGGAGGCGGAAGCGTCCGCCGAGGGTATGAGGGCCTCGGCGCCGATATCGCGGAGCAGTTGCAAATCTTCGTCCATTTGAACGTTCTTCGTCGTCAGAAGTTTCTCGCCGTAAAAAATCGAGTTTGCCCCTGCAAGAAAGCAAAGGATTTGTGATTCGCGGCTCAGCGCGCTTCGGCCGGCGCTGAGGCGGACGATCGCCTTCGGCATGAGTATCCGGGCGGTCGCGCACATGCGGACCAGCTCGAGAGGGTTGATAGGGGGCTGGTCTTCGAGGGGTGTACCGTCCACGGCGACCAGCGCGTTGATGGGGACGCTTTCGGGGTGGGGGTCGAAGGTGGCCAGGACTTCGAGCAGTCGCGCCCGATCGCGCAGGCTCTCGCCCATGCCGATGATGCCTCCCACGCAGAGCGTTATCCCAGCCTTTCGGACGTGCTCCAGGGTTTTCAGGCGGTCCTCGTAGGTGCGCGTCGTGATAATCGATCCGTAATATTCGGGCCCCGTATCGAGGTTGTGGTTGTAAGCGGTCAGGCCGGCCTCGGCCAGCCTGTGGGCTTGCTCCCCGGTCAGCATCCCGAGTGTGGTACACGCTTCCATGCCCAGGGACCGCACGCCGCGGACCATCTCAAGGACGGCGTCGAAGTCGGACCCGTCGCGGACCTCGCGCCATGCCGCGCCCATGCAAAAGCGCGAGGCGCCGTTCTCTTTGGCACGCTGGGCCGCCTCGAGCACGCCCTCGACCGTCATCATCGATTCGGTGCCGAGGCCCACCTGGTGATGGGCTGATTGCGGGCAATAGGCGCAGTCTTCCGGGCAGCCGCCGGTCTTGATATTGAGCAGGCTGGCAAGCTGGATAGCGTTGGCCGGCTGATATTGGCGGTGGACGGTCTGGGCGCGGTGGACGAGATCGAGCAGAGGCGCATCGAGAATCTCCAGAATCTCGTCGGTGGTCCAGTCGTATCGGATGGCTTTCTCCATATCCTCTCCAGTCGGATGTCGTTCGGCGGTCTCAGCCTTCGGAGACGGGCGCCGGGCCCGGGCCGCCTACCCCTTGGCGGTGGCGTACAGCTCGGCGACCTTGTCCCAATCGACGACGTTCCACCACGCGGCGATGTAGTCTGGCCGTCGGTTCTGGTAGTTCAGGTAGTAGGCATGCTCCCAGACGTCGATGCCGAGAATCGGCGTGTGGCCCTGCATGATGGGTGAGTCCTGATTGAGGGTGTTGTAGACGAGGAGGTTGCCTCCACCGTCCACCACGAGCCATGCCCAGCCGCTTCCGAACCGCGTCATCCCCGCCTGGGTCACCTGCTCTGTTAACGCCGTGTAGCCCCCGAAGGTGGCGTTGATGTCGTCGGCCAACGCCCCGGTCGGCTCGCCGCCCTTGCCGGGGCCCATAATCTGCCAGAACAACGTGTGGTTGGCGTGTCCGCCGCCGTGATTGATCGCGGCCTGGCGGATGTTTTCGGGGACGCTATTGATCTCGGCGAGCAGGGCTTCAACGCTCATGTCGGCCAGGTCCGGCTGGCCATCAAGGGCCCCGTTCAGGCCGGTCACGTAGGCGTTGTGGTGTTTCGTGTGGTGGATTTCCATCGTCCGGGCGTCGATGTGTGGCTCGAGGGCGTTATAGTCGTACGGCAGGGGAGGAAGTTCGTGCGCCATGATGAGGCCTCCTTAGGTTGGTCACTACGGTGACGGTGAACCACTGGAGCAGAGGGGGTTCCGTGGCTCACGGTTGCTCCTTGTTCCTCTAGCGTGAGGAGGAGACACACCAGCCCATCATCGGTGCAGACGAGGGATTAGAGGGTGCAGTAGAACCCAAGAGACTGACAGACCCAAATCTTAGTTCCGCCATAGGTGTGTGTCAAGCTCTTTCTCTCACAATAACTTTTGGGGCTTGCGAGTCAAGGACCCGCAAGCCCCGAGATGGTGGAGGCGGGGGGAATCGAACCCCCGTCCGAAGAGGTTCCCCCGAGGCTTCTACATGTTTGTCCGGTGTATTTAGAGTTTCGCCGCCCGGGCCGCCCCACCGGCAGGGACGCAGCTCAAGCAGCTAGCCGACTTAATTTAAGGACGACTCCCGGCCCATCGGCACCTGCCGGGTCGTCCACCTCTGTAGTCTGACGCCCCTTAACGCCCCAGAAGCGAAAGCGGAAAGGCGCGGACCGCTTTATTAAGCGGCCATTGCCAGTTGTGGATTGGCAGTTGTTAGGTTCCGCGGGTTTTACGAGTTCGCGGAGCTCGACATGCCACCTCGACGTCATTCCTCCCCGTCGAGCCCTGGTCGCCCCCAGCTACCTTGTCCAACGGGATTATGTCAAAGAGCCCAAAGGGGCATCCCTAATATAGCAGTACGCAGGGGAATGCGCAAGCCGCTTTTAGTTAATGTCTTGGATTATCAAACGGTTATCGACGCCGGGTGTGCTCTTTTATCGCTCGGGCCATCTCGCGCTCCTGGACTCGACGCCTGAGGACCTCCCGCTTGTCCGGGGCCCGCTTGCCCCGCGCCAGGGCGACCTCCACTTTGGCGAGCCCCCGGCGAAAGTAGAGCTTGGTGGGAATGAGCGTGTAGCCCCGCTCGACGATCCGTCCGATGAGCTTCTTGATCTCGCGTTTGTGGAGCAGGAGCTTGCGGGGCCTCTCGGGCTCGTGGTTAGAGTGGGTGCCGTGGGGATAGGGGCTGATATGGGCGTTCAAGAGCCAAAGCTCGCCGTCCACGACCGAGCAGTGGGCGTCCTTGAGGTTGGCGCGGCCATCGCGCAGACTCTTGACCTCCGTGCCGACGAGCACCAAGCCGGCTTCGAAGGTCTCCTCCAGATGGTAGTCGTGACGGGCTTTGCGGTTCTGCGTCACGACCTGGATTCCACCGTGGCCGGTATGAGCCATTGTGCCACCCTTTTCGCAGGGCTCCCTCGCTATGGATGGGAGCGCGGTCGTCCTGTACAAGCCTATCATCTCGCAGGACGACGTGTTTGACAAGAAGGGGAGGAAGGGGAGCCGTAATCGGTGTCGAATGGGACCGAGCCAGGCTCGGCTATTCATCCTCGGGCAGACGCCCAGCCAGCAACTCTTCGAACGCTTTCTCGTCCAGGCACGGGATTCCACGCGAGCGCGCTTGGTCGGCCTTGGAGCCGGGGTCGGCGCCGACGACGACATAGTCGGTCTTGGCGGAGACTGAGGAGGTGACCCGCCCGCCGCGGGCCTCGATAGCTTTGGCGGCCTCCTCGCGCGTGTAGCCCGATAGAGCACCCGTCAACACAAACGCTTTGCCCGAAAGCACCTGAGAGACCGCCGGCACGGTACGGACCCGTTCCGTCACAACGCCCAACGTCGCAAGCTTCTCGATGAGGGCCTGGTTCTTCGGCTCGGAGAAAAAGAGACGTAGGCTCTCCGCCATGACCGGGCCTATCTCTGGAATCTCCTGGAGCTGGTCAGGATGGTTCTGGGCCACCTCTATGAGGGCATCCAGGCTGGCAAACTTCTCCGCTAGAATATCTGCGGCCCTCTCCCCTACGTGGCGGATGCCCAGGGCGAAGAGGAACCGGTAGAGCCCGCGCTCTTTGGAAGCTTCGATGGCTGCGACCAGGTTGGCGGCGCTTTTCTCCGCGAACCGCTCCAACGGCAGAAGCTTCTCCACGGTAAGTCCGTAGAGGTCGGCCACGTCGCTGACGAGCTCGGCCTCGATGAGCTGCTCGACGACCTTCGGGCCCAGGTGCTCGATGTCCATGGCCGCCCTCCGGGCGAAGTGAGTAATCCGCTCTCGCTGCTGCGCGGGGCAGGCCGCATTCGTGCAGCGCCGCGCCACCTCCCCCTCGGGTCGGTGAAGGGCGGCCCCGCAGACGGGACAGGTATTGGGCATTTCAAAGGGTTTCTCGTCGCCGGTGCGCTTGTCGGTTATGACCATGACGACTTTCGGGATGACATCGCCGCCCCGCTCGATAAGGACGGTATCTCCCTCGCGGATGTCTTTGCGTCTCACTTCGTCTTCGTTGTGGAGGGTGGCTCGTCTGACGGTGGCCCCTCCGAGTTCCACCGGGGGATCGAATATCGCCACCGGGGTCACCGCCCCGGTGCGGCCGACGTTGAATTCGATTTCCTTGACGGTAGTGGTGGCTTGCTCGGCGGGGAACTTATACGCGATGGCCCAGCGGGGATGCTTGGCCGTGGCGCCGAGCTTTTCTTGAAGCTCGTAAGCGTCGACCTTGACGACCATGCCGTCGGCGTCGTAGTCGAAGTGGTGGCGTTTCTCCTGCACGGCGAGACAGTGGTCGATGACGGCCTCGATGGTGGGCAGCTGTCGGCGCTCCTCGATGACCGGAAATCCTGCCTCTTCGATGGCCGCCATGGCCGCGTCGTGGCCGGCGAAGGGGGTCGCTTCAGGCGCGGCGAGCCCGTAGATGAAGATATTGAGAGGGCGGCGGGCGGTGATGCGGGAGTCGAGCTGTCTAAGGCTGCCGGCCGCCGCGTTGCGAGGGTTGGCGAAGGGCAACTCGCCGGCCGCCTCGCGCTCAGCGTTCATGTGTTGGAAGACCGAATGGGACAGGTAGACCTCGCCGCGAAGCTCGATCTCTCCCGGCACGGCCTGGGAGTCGAAGCGAAGCGGCAGGGAGCGGACGGTCCGAAGGTTGGCCGTCACGTCGTCGCCACTGCGGCCGTCTCCCCTCGTGATGCCCTGGACGAACACACCTTCCTCGTAGCGGAGGCTCACGCCGACCCCGTCGATCTTAAGCTCGGCCGTGTAGGCCAACTCGATCTCAGGAATGAGGCGGCACACCCGTGCGTCGAACTCCCGAAGTTCCTCGGGGCTGTAGGTGTTGTCGAGCGAGAGCATCGGGTGCGTGTGGGCCACGGCGCGAAACTCGCCCACCGGCTCCCCGCCCACGCGCTGGGTGGGGCTGTCGGAGGTGACGAGCTCGGGATGCTCCGCCTCGAGCCTTAGAAGCTCCTCCATCAGCAGGTCGAACTCGCGGTCGGAAATCTCCGGGGCGTCCTCCACGTAGTACATGCGCTCGTGGTACCGAATCTTATCCCGGAGCTTTTCTATTTGGTTTCGGACGCCGGCGCTCATCATCCCCTCTACGGCTCGAGGGTTACATAATACCCGTTTCGGCCCCGTTGGACGAGCAGCACGACCGTCTGGCTTTTACGGGCCCTCATCACGGCCCGCTTGAATTCCTCGATGTCCCGAGAGGCGGTTGATCCGCTTGACTACGTCACCCGGCTCCAGGCCGATGCGTGGAGATGTTGACCACCGCAGGGCCCACCCGCTCGACGGCCTTGACCACGGGGGTGCGGCGAAGCTCATCATCGGCTGGAAGGGCGGCCGGAGGGAGGGGCAAGGAGACGAGGATAGCGAGGCCCCCCAATGACGCAAACGCAGCGGCCCATCCGGTAAGCCCCACTGAGCGGTGCCTTATGGGGTAGGCGCTCGACCGTCCAGCCGCCGTCCGGGGCGCCATTCGATCAACCCGTCTTGATCGCCACGTAGAGCGTGTTCCCACCACGACGAACGAGCAGCAGCACCGTGCCCTTCCCGGCATACTTCTTCAACGCCCGGCGGTAGTCCTTCATCGTCTTGATGGTCTGGCGGTTGACCTCCAAGACGATGTCCCCGCGGCGGATCCCGCCTTCCCAGGCGGGGCCGCTCCGATCTACATCCGAGACGATTACGCCTTCGCGAGTTTCCAGATCGAAGTGCTCGGCCAGCTCGCGGGTAATCTCCTGGACCGTGATACCGAGCTCTTCTTCCGTGAACCGGGCCTTGGCAATTTTCTTCTCCTCGAGGGTGCCGATGGTAACCTTTAGAGACTTCTTCTTGCCGTCCCGGAGGATCGTGACCGTGGCCTTCTTCCCCGGCTTGGTGGCGGCCACCCGGCGGGGCAGGACGTCCATCGTTTTGATCTCCGCGCCGTTGAATTTGATGATGACATCCCCGCGCTTGATGCCCGCCTTCTGCGCAGGGCTGTCTTCGACGATCTCGGCAACCAGGGCCCCCGTGTTTTCTTCCAACCCGAAACTCTTGGCCAGATCCGGGCTCATGCGCTGGATGACCACGCCGAGCCAGCCCCGCACCACGCTGCCCTTCGTCCGGAGATCCTCGATCACCCGGCGAGTGATGTTGCTCGGGGTGGCAAAGCCGATGCCTTGGCCGGCGGCGACGATGGCGGTGTTGACCCCCACCACCTCGCCGGAAGTGTTGAGGAGCGGCCCACCCGAGTTTCCCGGGTTGATGGAGGCGTCGGTCTGGATGAAGTCGTCGTACGGCCCGGTCCCTATCACCCTGCCTTTGGCGCTCACCACACCAACGGTCACCGTATGTTCGAGACCGAAGGGGTTGCCGATGGCGACGACCCACTCGCCGACTTGCAGCGCGTCGCTGTCGCCGAGGGTGAGCGTGGGCAAAGGCTTGTCGGCTTCTATCTTGATGAGCGCGAGGTCTGTCTTCGGGTCGGTGCCGATGACCTTCGCGTCGTACTCGCTGCCGTCGTGGAGCTTGACCTTGATCTCACTGGCCCGCTCGACCACGTGATTGTTCGTAATGATGTAGCCCTCTTTGTCGTAGATGATGCCGGAGCCCAGGCTGTGGCGGGTCCGCTGCTCCGGGACGCCCTCGAAAAAGCGCTCGAAGAACTCCCTCCAGGGGTCCTGCTCGCCGCCCGGCAAGCGGCGCCGGGGGCGGCGGATCATCTGCTTGAGGACCTGCGTGGTGGAGATGTTGACGACCGCTGGCTTCTTGGCCTTGGCAACCTCGATGAAGGTCTCGGGGCGGAGCTCCGCCGCTGTGACCGTACCAAGCCAGACCAGAACCAAGGCCGCCGCGACGAACGCATGTGAAAACCGGCGGAAAATTCCTTCTGACATCGCTCCTTGCTCCTCCTATCCGAAGACTCGCTTCAGAGAAATCCGCCCGGATCGGTACCCGATAGACCCTCCAAGGGCCCTAGGGGATAGATCGAGCCGTTGCCAACAATTCCTTTTCGTTGACCTCCCCGACCATCGTGTAGGTCACGGGCGAGCGCTCCCACTCGACCATGCAAAGCAGACCAAAGCGGTAGAGGTTCCCATCGGCGTCTCCCAGCGCAACCGGGACAGCCTTTGGTCCCTTGGTCCGGTGGGGGAGGGGGCGGCGCCGTTGAAAGAGGCTGATGGTGGAGAGGCCGTCGGAGTACAGAAGCCGGATTTCAGCCTCCGGCCCTTCGCCTTTCATCCGGGCCCCGACGAGGGCAAAGCCCGGCGGCAGGTTTTTCGGCTGGCGGACGGGAAAATCAACGGCGCTGGAGAGAGCCTCTGGCGAGATCACAACCTCATCGGGCTCGGCCTCGAGACGGGTCGTCCGGGGCACTTTCAGCGTGAGGGCGTCCGAGGCGGGCGAGGAGGCGTAGGTGATGGACGAGAAGAAGGTCATCACGCGCAGCCCCTGGGCGTCGTACACCTCGGTGCGGAGCGGCAGGCCCTTTTCCCGATCAATCCACAGCGTGCGGACGGGGCGATCCAAACCGACGCGAGGGGTGAACTTCACCACGATGATGGGCCGCCCACTCATGGTCGCGTCACGTTGGAGGATCTCTATCTGGTAGTTCTTCCGAAGGAGGGTGGCGTTTTGTGTGGCCAGCCGGCGGCGAAGATGCGCCGAAGGACTCGGCCGTCGCGTCACGAGACGCCTGTTTGAACGATAGACCCATTGGTGGCGTCCGTCGTCGATGACGACGAGGGTGGTTCGCGAAGTCCGGTACTCGCGGCGCTCGCCCCGGGGAGTGTGTATGATGCGGAAGGTGGTTACCCGAGGGGTGGGAAGGTGGAAGTTGTATACGTGCTTTTCGCCTTGGTAGGAGATGGAGAGCTGGGCTTGAGTGAGCTTCTCGACCACCGTGGACATATCGTCGGCGGCCACCGGGCCCGTTGTGGCAACTGCCGCTGCCAGGCTGATGGCCGAAGCGGACGCGAGGCGTTTAGCGACGGAAGCCCACATACTCAACCAATCCCTGCGCGCCCACGGGCGGGGCGCTGCTCGCCTCCCTCGCGTGCGCCTTCAGGTAGTACTCCACCGAGGGAGGCTCGGCCCGCGAGGCCACGGCCGCCGAAGAATGAGCGGCCGGCTTTAGCTCGTGGATGCTCAGCAACTCCTGGCGGGCAGGCCGACTGGCGAGGAACCATGCCACCAGGGCGACGCTCGCCGCGGCCGCGGCCAGGGCCGGCCAGGTCGTGGGCCAACGGCGAGCGGGCCGGATACGGGCCGCCACGCGGGCAGCGAACCACGGCGGCGGGTGAGCCACTGGTGCCGATTCGAGGCCCTGGGCCACCACGCTCTTCAGCGTCTCGAGCCGTTCGGCCTCACACTGGCACGGCCCGCACATTTTCAGATGATCCTCCACGGTGTCCACCTCCATGGGCGACGCCTCGCCGTCGAGGCGTGCCGAAAGCCATTCCTGGACGGTCAGACACGTCGTCACGTGGAGGGCCCTCTCTGGTGCGCTGTTGCGGGCAGAAGGTCCTGGAGCAGACCCTTCAGGTGCTGGCGGGCCCGGAACAGACGGCTCTTGACGGTGCCCACGGGAAGCTCCACCACTTGGGCAATCTCCTCATAGCTTAAGTCCTCTAGCTCCCTCAGGTAGACGATGACGCGGTATGGCTCTTCCAGCTGGTCGATGGCCTCCCTCACCCGACGGGCGAGCTCGAGGCGGGCTGTCACCTCGGCCGGCTCCATATCGGCATCGGCCTGGACCTCAAAGCCTTCCAGGGCATCAAGTGAGGTCTCTTGCCGGCGCCCCTGAGAGCGCATAGTGTTCAGGACGGTGTTTACCGTGATTCGGTACAGCCAGGTGTAGAAGCGCGACCCTCCACGGAAGCTCTTCAGGGACCTAAAGGTCTTGAGGAAGACCTCCTGGGCGATGTCCTCCACCCGGTCTGGATCGCCCGTCATCCGAGAGATGAGGGCGAACACCCGCTCCTGGTATTGCCGCACCAGCGCCTCGCAGGCTTCCTCATCACCAGCGCGGCACTGCTCCACCAGGAAAGCATCGCGATCCACCGTCTTCTCGCTTCCTCATCCCGGAAGCGTGTCGTTCTTTGCTCGGTTAGACACGCTTTCGGGGTCCAAAAGTTCCCTCAATTGGTCTGTCCTGTGGGATGCGCGGCGGCAGTCTACCATCGGGTTTCTTCAGGTGTCAAGCTACCTATTGATTTTCCTAGGGATACCCGCTTCTTGCTTGTTTTGTGAGGGGTTTCCACTCCTTGACCATCTCTCCGGCCTCTGCTACATTGAGTTGCCTAATTTTAAGGCAGCAGCCGTTCTCGAACCAGCTTCTTTTGGGGGTTCATTCCTGGCATGGCTCACACACCCCACCAGCCGATCCTCTCGGCCGAAGACATCCTCGCGACGATGCCTGACGGGATGGCCCTCGTGGATGCGAAGCTCACCGTCGTGGAGGTGAATCCCGCGATGGAGGCTCTGGTGGGCCGCTCCAGCTCCCGCCTGGTGGGCCATCCCCTCAAAGATCTCTTCCCGCAGGACGAGCGCCTCCCGGCCCTGGTGGAGCGGTGCCTGGCGACGGGCCGGGTGGCCAACGATTTCGAGCGCCCGTTGGCCCGGCCCGACCAATCTCCCGCAGCCGTGTGGGTTACGGCCACTCCAGTCCTCGACACGGCCGGCTCGCCGATTGGGGTGCTCCTAGTGGTACGGGACTTCGGCAGCCTCCACACCTTCCAAGAGCAAATACGCCGTGCCGATCGTCTCTCCTCCTTGGGGGTCCTTGCGGCCGGCTTGGCCCACGAGATTCGCAACCCCCTGGGGGGCATCAAAGGGGCCGCCCAGCTGTTGGCCCAGGAGAAGCCAGCCACCAGAGAGCACACGGAGGTCGTTGTGCGGGAGGCCGAGCGGATCGACGCCCTCTTGAGTCAGCTTTTGACCCTGGCCCGGCCGACGACGCTATCGTTGGAGCGTGTCAACATCCACCAGCTCCTTGACGACGTGCTGACCCTGCAGCGCGAGAGCGCCGCCGGGAGTGAGGTCAGCTTCGAGCAGCGCTACGACCCGAGCCTCCCCCTGCTGAAGGCCGACCCCGCCCAGCTCACCCAGGTCGTCCTCAACCTGGTGAAGAACGCCCTGGAGGTCTCGCCCCCGGGCGGGACGGTCACGATTACAACTCGCATGGCCACGGAGTTCGGCTTGCCGGCCTCGGGCCCCGGCGGAAGGGTCATCCCGGTGGTGTGCTTCGAGGTTGCCGACATGGGGCCGGGCATCCCGCCGTCCGTCCAGGCTCGCCTCTTTACGCCCTTCTTTACGAGCAAGCCCGACGGGTCGGGCCTCGGCCTCAGTGTGGCCAACGGCATCGTCGAGCGCCACGGGGGTCGGCTGGAGCTAGCCAACGCGCCGGAGGGCGGCGCCGTGGCCCGCTGCTACCTGCCCGTGGAGCCGCCGCCGCAGATGAGGGAGACGCCGTGACGGGCCCAGCCGACCGCCGCGTCCTCGTCGTTGATGATGAGGAGTCCATCCGCTGGGTGCTCAAGAGGGGCCTGGAGCACGAGGGCTATGCTGTGGCCACGGCGGCCGACGGCGATGAGGCCCTCAAGCTCTTTAAAGCCGAACCCTTCCCCGTTGTCTTCCTCGACATCCGCATGCCGGGCCCAAGCGGCTTCGAAGTCATGGACGCCATGAAGGCCTCCAGCCCCGACGTCTTCGTCGTCATCATCACCGCCCAGGCAACCATGGAGAACGCCATCGCCGCAATGAAGCACGGGGCCTACGACTACATGACCAAGCCCTTCAATATCGAGGAGGTGAACTGCCTGATGGACCGTATCGGGCGGGTTCGGGACCTCAAAGGGCGTGTGAGCGAGATGGCCGAAAAACTCAGGGAGCACTACGACGGGGCGATGGTGGGACGCTCGGCGGCCATGCAGGAGGTCTACAAGATGATCGGGCGCGTGGCCAGCAAGGATGTCACCGTCATCATCGAGGGCGAGAGCGGGACGGGCAAGGAGCTGGTGGCCCGGTCCATCCATTACCACTCCCCGCGGGGCAGCGGGCCGTTCATCGTGATCAACTGCGCCGCCGTCCCCCGGGAGCTCATGGAAAGCGAGCTCTTCGGCCACGAAAAAGGCGCCTTCACCGGCGCCGTAGCGACCCGGCGGGGGAAGTTCGAGATGGCCGACTCCGGTACGGTCTTTCTCGACGAGATAGGGGAGCTCGACGCGGCCCTGCAGAGCAAGTTGCTGCGTGTCCTGCAGTTCCAGGAGGTCGAGCGGGTCGGCGGCAGCCAGCTCATCGGTGTGGACGTGCGGGTCATCGCCGCGACCAACGTCCGGCTGGACGACTCCGTGCGCGATGGCCGCTTCCGCGAAGACCTCTTCTACCGACTCAACGTCGTCTCCATACGCCTGCCCCCTCTCAGGGAGCGGCGCGAGGACATCCCCCTGCTCATCGACCATTTCGCCGAGCAATACGCCCGGGATCTCGATGTCGGACGGAAGGTGTTGAGCCAGGAAGCTCGGGAAGTCCTCGAGGCCTACCAATGGCCTGGGAACGTCAGGGAGCTGGAGAATGTCCTGAAGTGGGCCCTGGTCCTCTCCCCAGGCGATACCATCCTGGCCGAACATTTACCCCCTGCGATCCTTGAGACCTTGGGACGGCCCGCCCCGGTCACGGCCGCCTTCGAAACCCTTCTGGGCGAGCGCATCCAGGAGGTCGTCCACAAGGTCGGCAGCGTGGAGAAGAGCAACCTTCACGAGCTGGTCATCAAGCTCGTCGAGCGGCCCCTCATAAAGTGCGTCATGCGCCAGACGGGCGGCAACCAGGTCCGCGCAGCCAAGCTTCTCGGCATCAACCGCAACACGCTGCGCCGAAAGCTCCAGGAGCTCGGCCTGGAAAGCGAGAAGAAAGAGGCCAGGCGATGAGCGGTGTGGGTCGGCACAGCGAGGGTCGACCTTGCTTGAGAAACACTGATGTGAGACTATCAGCCCCGTCAGGTAGGAGCGTGTGAGATGCCTCGAACCGCTGTTGTGATTCTCGCCGCGGGAAAAGGGACCCGGATGCGCTCGGAGCGCCCAAAGGTCCTCCACCCGCTTTGTGGCCGACCCATGTTGGCATACGTCCTCGAGACCGCAGCGGCTCTGGAGCCGGCCGAGACGGTGGTGGTCGTAGGCCCTGAGGCGGACGAGACGGCCGCCCTCTGCGAGGGCTGGCCCGGGGCGAGCACCGTCGTCCAGGACCACCAGCTCGGGACGGGCCACGCCACCCTCCAGGTGCGCCAGCGCCTGGAGCGCTTCGGAGGTGATCTGGTCATTCTCTCCGGCGACGCGCCGCTGCTTCGGGCCGAGACCGCCCGCTCACTCCTGGCCGCCCACCGCCAGGAGGGAGCGGCTCTCACCTGCCTGACCATGACGCCACCCGATCCCACCGGCTATGGTCGCATCGTACGCGACGGCGATGGTGCGATGGTCGGAATCGTAGAGGAGCGCGACGCAAAAGAGCCCGAGCGGGCGATCGGTGAAGTCAACGGCGGCATCTACTGCGCTGATCCCAAGGTCCTCTTCCCGGCGCTCGAGGAGCTTCGGCCCGACAACGTCCAGGGCGAGTACTATCTGACCGACCTCGCAGGCGCGGTGGCGGCCAAGGGCTTGACGGTCGTCGGCCACCGGGCCGCCGAGTGGCGCGAGGCCCTGGGAGTCAACAGCCGCGCCGACCTCGCCCGGGTGGCCCGCCTCATGCGCGAGCGGATAAACGCCCGTCACATGGAAGCCGGGGTGACTTTCATCGATCCGGAAGCGGTCTACGTCGACGACACGGTCGTGATCGGCCAGGACACGGTGATTCACCCCCAGGTTCACCTGTGGGGGGAGACGACCGTCGGGCGAGCCTGCGAGCTTTGGCCGGGAGCACACATCATCGACAGCCGGCTCGGCGATGAAGTTCTCGTCAAGGATAGCTCCCTTATCACCGACAGCGAGGTTGGCTCACGCGTCCAGATCGGCCCGTGCGCGCATCTGAGGCCCGAGGTCATCTTGCGCGACGGCGTGAAGATCGGCAACTTCGTGGAGCTGAAGAAGAGTGAGATGGGCCCCGGCAGCAAAGCCAACCACCTTGCCTATATCGGTGATACGACCGTTGGAGAGCGGGCCAACATCGGGGCTGGGACCATCACCTGCAACTACGACGGCATCCAGAAGCACCGAACCATCATCGAGGACGAGGTTTTCATCGGCTCCGATACGCAGCTCGTGGCCCCCGTCCGCGTCGGCCGGGGGGCCATTGTGGCCGCCGGCACCACCATTACCGAAGACGTCCCGCCCTACGCCCTGGCGCTGTCCCGCGCCCCCCAGGTCAATAAGGAGGAGTGGGCCCACAATCACTGGGCCAAGCGGGACGAGTTGAAGGCCACCGAGTCGGACGACGAGGAAGACTGAGCCCGTGTGCGGGATTATCGGTTATGTCGGCCACCAACAGGTGGTCCCGGTGTTGCTGGAGGGCCTGAAGCGCCTCGAATACCGGGGCTACGACTCGGCGGGCATCGCGATGCTCTCCAACGGCGCCTTGGCCGTGCGGCGCTGCAAAGGCAAGATCCGCCAGCTAGAAGAGCTCCTCAAGGGCGAGACCATCTCCGGGACGGTCGGCATCGGCCACACCCGCTGGGCCACGCACGGGCGGCCGTCTGAGGAAAACGCCCATCCCCACCGCTCCGGCGGCATCGTCGTCGTCCACAACGGCATCATTGAGAACTACCTCACCTTGAAGCACGCCCTCGAGGCCGAGGGGCGCGTCTTCGCCTCCGAGACCGACACCGAGGTCATCGTCCACCTCATTGATCGGGCCTTTGCCGGAAACCTCGAGGCGGCCGTCCGCCAGGCGCTGAAAGAGGTCCAGGGGGCATACTCCATCGCGGCCATCGCCGAGAGCGACCCGGACAAGGTCGTGGTCGCCCGCATGGCGAGCCCCCTGGTGGTGGGCCTCGGCCAGGGCGAGTACCTCGTGGCCAGCGACATCCCCGCCATCCTCCACCATACCCGCGACGTGCTCTTTTTGGACGACGGCGAGGTGGCCACAGCCACCCCCGAGGGGGTGACCATCACCACCCTGGATGGGACCCCCGTCACCAAAGAGGTGAAGCAGGTGCTCTGGAATCCCGTGATGGCCGAGAAGGGCGGCTACAAGCACTTCATGCTCAAGGAGATATTCGAGCAGCCCCGTGCCATCTGGGACACCATCCGGGGCCGGCTCTCCCAGGAGACCGGCTCGGTGGTGCTCCACGAGATGAATCTTTCTGGCGAGGATGTGTCCCGCCTGCAGAAGATCGCCCTCGTGGCCTGCGGGACGAGCTACCACTCTGCGCTCGTGGGCAAGTATCTCCTAGAGCAGGTCTGCGGCCTTCCTGTGGAGGCGGACATTGCGAGCGAGTTTCGCTACCGCGACCCCCTCGTTGATGACACGACGCTTGGTGTTTTCATCTCGCAGTCGGGAGAGACGGCCGATACGCTTGCCGCGGTGCGAGAGGCCAAGCGCAAGGGCACGCACGTGCTGTCGATATGCAACGTCGTCGACAGCTCCATCTCCCGCGAGAGCGATGGCGTGCTCTACACCCACGCCGGGCCGGAGATCGGCGTGGCCTCGTCCAAGGCCTTCACCGCCCAATTGGCCGCCCTCTACATTCTGAGCATCTATTTGGGGCGGGCCCGCGGAAGGCTGAGCGAGGAGGCAGGGTCCGAGATGATCCAGGCGCTGGTGGAGGTGCCCAAGCACGTCGAGGATATTCTGGAGCAGGACGCGCTCTATGAGGAGCTCGCCCGCCACTTCGCCGACCGGAGCGACTTCCTCTATCTGGGCCGGGGGATCAACTACCCCATCGCTCTCGAAGGGGCGCTGAAGCTAAAGGAGATCTCCTACATCCACGCCGAGGGCTATCCGGCCGGCGAGATGAAGCACGGCCCCATTGCCTTGATTGATGAGTCGATGCCGGTGGTAGCGCTCGCCCCTCGGGATGCGGTCTATGAGAAGATGCTCGGCAACATCGAAGAGGTCAAGACCCGAGACGGCATCGTCATCGCCTTCACCGACGAGGGCAACGAGGAGCTGGAGGGCAAGGTCAATCACCTCTTTACCGTCCCCCAGACCACGCCGCTGCTGATGCCCATCCTGCTGAGCATCCCCATGCAACTTATCGCCTACCACATTGCGGTCCGGCGCGGCTGCGACGTGGACCAGCCGCGCAACCTCGCCAAGAGCGTCACGGTGGAGTAGAACGGACAGCCTCGAAGCTACCTCCTAGCCCGCCGCAATCGCCTAAAGACAACCCTCCTTTTCAGGCAAAGTCCCCCGCGACGAGATTGGACACTTTTAGACACTTTTCGCATTTTTCCGGAAGTGTCCAACATTACGTTACGAGTTGATATTGCAGGGATTACCGGAAAACCTGGCCTTGGACGGAAGTGTAAAGTGTCCAATTGTGTCAAGAGAACCATATTCGCTGTAACATATTGAGTTTACTGTATTTATTGGAAATCACGCCGGCCCGGAAAGGGGGTGGGTGTCAAGGAGGTGTCCAACTCTCGTAAGTGATAGAAACTTCAGGGCTTATAGGCTTGAGTGGGAACAGCACCTCTTAGTTCCAAAATCTGCAGGGACGGGGCTCGTCCCTGTCCGGCGCGGACAGCCGAAGAGGCGGTCACGACGGATGAACGGCCTGAGCATCGGTCCGCCTCAGGCGGATTTCACCGTAATATGATACTCGGCTGGGCTGGTGCCTAGTTACGATTACCTCGTTAAATATCAACCTGGGATTAAATTATCACCCATTGGAGGTGAGGCCAGTTTTCTTGCTGGATAGACTTTATTCTTGGAAGGTCCATCGATGACTATAATCATGGATGTAGAAAGCTTACAGCCGCGACCTCCTTGTGGGCGCAATGCCCTTCTGCATGGAAAGATGGCTCGATTTACTATCCAAATGCGGTCTTCACCATGGGCAGGAGCTCGTTTCGCTCATGAAGCTCGTGGACTATATCACACCCACCGATGAATTTCCCTCCGATGAAGACCTGAGGAATGGTGGGCCATTCGGTGAAGACCTTGATCCCTTCCCAAACGGCGGGGTCATCCAAAACATTGACGGTGGCGAACGGATGTTCCAGAGACTGAAACAACTGTACAGTGGAGGCTGAAAAGCCACACTGGGGAAACTCTTTGGTCCCCTTCATGTAGATGATGACTTCGTTCGACTCCGTCTCATCCCTAAAATGAGCCATAAGGTCGTCAGTCATTGACCGTTCCTCCTTTTCCCGAGTAACTTTCATCTTGCCTTAACTGGTGAACATCCCTTCTACTGGCGGCGGTCCCACTCTTGCGGTGTGTATGTTTTCAGGGCTAGGGCGTGAATGCGGTCGGCTTCCAGGGCTTCACTAAGGGCTCCATACACCAATTGGTGTTGCTCCACTAGCCCTTTGCCCTCAAATATGGAGGAAACCACCACCGCTTGAAAATGGTCTCCCCCGCCGGTTAAGTCTTCCACAATTACTGTAGCATCGGGTAAAGCAGATTCAAGCGTTGTCTTGATTTCGGTTGCCACCGACATTTTTACCCTCTTAACGTTGTGGACTACCCAAAAAGATGGTCGAGAGCCTCCGGAAGGTCAAGGTCTCTTAAATAAATCTATCGCGTTCTTCAGGAGATGGTAGGCGGCAGGTATTGGACCGACCGAACAACCGATAACGATTTCTTGCAATCAGATCATAAGCAGCATCGCTGAGAATGCGAGGTATCATGATAAATATATAGGCTATTGGCCGTAATCCGTTTAAATGCCGCACTATACGGAATATAGCCTCCGATTTTGTCCAAATCTTCCCATTGTCGATTAGAATTAAAGAATATGGGTCTTCTTCTGGCATGCCAATCTCTTGCATGATCTTTTGACCAGTCTCTGATTGAAGAGCACCTATCTTAAATTCCCTGCCGAGATCACGACGTATCACAACATCAACAAACCGATTGCAAAGGTTGCATAGCCCATCAAAAAGTATGATTCGGTGAGATACTTTCGAATCATCAAACTGCATGCGCCAAGCCGTCCAATTGCTGTGCGAGGAAACTACATTCTCAAAGTGAACGTATAGATAATATAGTGGTTACGATTATCCCAGGAAATCGTTACTTTCGCTTAGAGGAGGAAAGTTAATATTACTGGGGTAATTTGCCCCTAGGGGGTCAAGGGCTATCAGGGGCAATTTCATCGTGTTATGTGCCCTCTGGCTGGCTGGACTGACCAAGCAGATCCATCTTCTCAGTACAACCAGAATATTTGTTCTTGATCCTTGGATCGCCGCTGTGGTATAGACAGGTTCACCTCCCGCCGGCATGATTCAAATAGGCGGGCCTGCGAGCAAGTGTGGCATCGCAGAGGATCCACGGACGGCCTTCTCAAGCTGTTCATATTCTCAGGGGTAGCCCACGCCCTCTTTTCTCTCCGCTGTAGCTTCCATAAGCCCTCCGGAGCAATAGAGACCCTACCTCCTAAACTATCTCTATCGCTGTTCCATTGGAGCTAGGAGGGAAATGGTTAGTCCAGACTTCATCAACGCCTCCTTTGAGGTCCTGGCAGGAGCTATGCTGTCTCTTAATTGCTGGCGCCTGTTCAAGGATAAGGTGGTGAAGGGCGTGAGTCCTATCTCCGTTATTTTCTTCGCTTGTTGGGGGATTTGGAATTTGTATTACTACCCCCATCTGGGCCAGCCTCTAAGTTTTTGGGGCGGATTGCTTGTGGTTGGCGCCAACGGAGCTTGGATAGTTCAGATGGTTTACTATACATATCTATACCGAGCGGGGTAGAGAGTGTTTCGAGAAGGATTAGATTTTAGTATTATATTTGATCTATTCCTCTAAGTCCTTCCTTTTCGACAATCTCACACTGGTCGTCTCGTATTCCTCCCCAAAGGCCTCGATTTGCTTCTCCAGCTTCCCTCCAAAAACTCCCTCTTCAAGCGCCTTGGGAAGAGACCGAGTATTGAGAACGCTGACCTCCTCCCACTTGCCACCTTCTTTGAGGATGCGGTCTAGCTCTTCCCGGCTTGGATCGCCAGTTCCTGGGTAACGCACCCCCGAGGACTTGGTAATCTTGGCCTGGTGCATGGTCCCAAAGACGACCGATGCACCCTTATTTTCTCCATAGGCGGCAATCGCTTCCTTCACCTGCTGAATTTGCTCCTCGCACTCCTTACCTGTCGCCTGCAGCTGGACCAAGCGGTCAACCAGGGTCACCCCATCCTCTGTAGCCACTTCTTCGGGCGGTAGGTCCTCGATGCGGTGGAGATGGACCCAGAGGGGACAGATGGGCTTATACTCGCACCAGCCGCATAGGACGCTCTTTACCGGCTCAAACTCTGTTGCCGCTTCAATGGTTTGAATGGCCTCAATGGTCTCCTGGCGGAGCTCTTCAAGCTGCTCGGCCGTTCGGGTAGAGACAATCATCTTGCCGAACCGGAGGTAATGCCAGGCAAGGCGCACCTCTTTCACATCGGGCCACATCTCCTGGACCGCCAGTTGATAGAGGGCGAGCTGCTGGTCTTTATCAGCATCCGCCTGGGTGGGGAGCCTGGAAGAGGTCTTGTAGTCGTGAATCTCGTATACTCCAGCCCCCTTGTCCACTAACCGATCCATGTACCCCTGGAGCTTGTAACGACCGGATTCATCGAGGTCGATCAAGATGCGCTCCTCGATCCCGACCGTCTTCCCGTCCGTGAAAGGATGGTGTTGGTCGTAATAATCACGCAGGCACTGTCGGCCCACCTCACGATAGTTCTCTGGGGTGAAGCCCTCTTTAACAACGATAATATCGGGTGAGCACTGCCGCTCCCACTCTTGTTCGTAGAATTCAAGCAGCTCCTCCAGGTTGTTCTCCTTACCATTGAGCAGGTCTTTGTAGAGCTTCTCCAGAACCTCGTGGACGAGCGAGCCGAGGAAGGTCTCCACCGTCTCGAAGTCTTCTACCTCAACTCGATCAATGTACCGGAGCTTGTACTTGTAAGGGCAGCTTTCAAATGTTCCCAGGCGTGAGTGAGAATATAGCGTCATGGATTGGCCCCAATACCATCAATCTTCATAAACGCATTTGGGAGCGGCCCACGTGGCCTTTCATAGCCCCTAGCCACTTTTAGATAGAAGCAGCGCTTGCATTCTTCATATAGGAAAGCGAAGTCGGAGGGGCTGGGTTTCCAGTTGTTCATAAAAGTTATTTTAGGACCGTTCAGTTAGCATACGACCTTTTGGACTGCAGTCGCTGAGGAGAGGGTCATGCTTCCACCTCTTGGTCAAATCTAGATGGACTCCAGATGTTATCACAGATCTGCCGGTAAAGCTCTTGTCGAGCCTCAAGATCTGCTTTCTTGAACTGGGAATGCGGCTGAAAAGGAAGGGTGCTCATATCCACAAATGTCAAGAATGAAGGATTGTTCCGGTAACACTTCTCGTTCAGAGACTTCGCGAGCAAGTTCTGGCCGAAATAGGCTTCGACCTTCTTTTCATAAGTAGCATCGCCAAGACTTTGATTGACACCACGAGGGAGCAAAATGAGATCCCCAATTCGGTCCCGGCTCTGGGCAAACTCCTCGTGTGTAGCGAACTCATCAGAATATCTTTCGTACTTGTCTGCCCAGATATGCTCTATCTCGAAGGGTTTCTTAATGCCGCGAGTAATGTATGTCTCAAAACTAGACTCGATGCCGCACTGCTCCTCGATGTAATGGGTGATGCGTGCAAGGATGTGGTGAATATATCGCTTGCTCCATTGGTTAAGATGAAACTGTGAAAAACCATCGAATGTCTCGGTCAGTTCAGCAACCTTGGCTTTTAGCAATGCCGCGAGATCAAATAGATCTAAATCACGGATTTCCTTCATCAAGTTGAACATGGTGTAGACAATGGCAGAGTAGCCTAATGTCCGGAAGTTTACAGCACGGCGGACAATGAATATGTCAAGGTAGCCGGCAACTAGCCTGATCTTCCTTTCCACAGTGTCTTGATCGTCCTCCGGTCGTAGAGGAGCAAGCATAAGTGGGTACTGGAGTGTGAAATTGTTTTGGGCATTATAGAAGACATATTCCATGCCCGGCGTTAGGCTATGAGCGGCCTTGCGCACCTGAAGATAATTCAGTGCATATCTAGAGAATTGGTTCTCAATAAAATCTTTAAAATCCCTGCTTCTTTCTAAGCCTATGCTCTTTCTTTCTTCTCGGACCCATTTATGGAAACCGGTTCCGATCTTCTCAAAGTCCTTGTCCGTGGCACCCTTCTTCCGCTCACGGATTGTTTCAGCATACCTTGCGCGGATCCACGCTTTAAAAAAATCCGCTTCCTCTTTCTTGTCGAGCGCTGTAAGTTCAAGTATGAGCTTTCTCCATAAATCATTAGCGGTAATTTTTTCTTCATCCTCTTTAATGTTAGATAATAGATAACCTTTGAGCATCTCGGAAGGAGAGAGACTCAATCCCCGGTCGTTCATCGTCTCGAAGACGCTATAGGCATCATCATCCGAATACGCGGTAATCTCAACGAGTTCTACTTTTTCCAGGAGCCAATCAATGAAATACGGTAAAGCACCGTCATTTAGTGTTTCCGGAAACAGTTCCCTAAAGTCATCATAACGGGCAACCATGTTATTTACCGACTCAGACTTTCCGTGAGCATCAAAATGTAACCCCTTGTAAAGAGATTCCATGCAAGCCGTTCGCTCTTCCACGTCGATGTTGAAAGATTTCTTACCGAACTTTTCAGAGAAAATTAAGTTGGTGACATTTACCTGATCGGTCTCATCACGAGCTTGCTGGAGGTTGTGCAGTTTAATTAGTAAAAGAGTGAGGGAGGTCAGGCGTTGCTGACCGTCGATGATAAATTTTCTGCCGTTTTTGTGGCTAATGACGATGGAACCCAAAAAATAATGGGCGTAATGCTGTATCTGTGAGCGATCATGTCCTTCTTCGTAATTAGCAAGAAATTTCCCTTCAAGATCCGCCAGTAACTCAGCGATTTGTGGCGTCCCCCACTTGTATTCACGCTGATAGTAATCGATAGTGTATTTCACCCCGTTTAGGAGTTCCCGTACGGTTTTTGATCGGGCATCAATTCTGCTCATCTCGCCACCTCCTTAAGCATCTCCAAGATTTTTTTTCACCGTCTTGATGTCAGCCTCGATTTCCTCCTTAGGCGAATAAACCTTGGCATAGTAACATAAGACATCACTCTCTAAGTTTGTATTGATTACTGCTTCACCAACTAAAAAAGCCGAGCTAGCCCCTTAGAGGTAAACTCGGCTTATCTGCTTGAGACACAAGCTCCAATCCCCCCTAAGCAGGTATGAGGTATTTTCCAGTTGGAAAGCGCAATTAGAAGGGATACGTTGTTTGATATAATACACTCTAGGATTGAATTGCACAACCACTTCAGAAGTTACGATTATCCTAGGGAATATTAACTCCAGCTAACTAGCGGGAAAGCTCATTTTTCTCCAGAAATTGCCCCCCCATGGGCCGTGCCCCGAGGCCCTGCCGGCTAAGGCTTGGTCAACGGAGGCTTACTCCTCCCGGCTCGTCATCTTGTGGGGCTGGACCCTGGCGTCGAACTCTTCGCCACTGGTCAGGCCAAGGGCGATTGCGGCCTCTCGATCTCCGCGATAGTTGCAGGGATCCCTTCCCGGCAGGTCGGATAGGTCAGCTCCCACCCGAGAAGCTCCTTCGCCTTTCTGTTGCTGACCTTGCAGGTCGTGGTGAGGGACTCGACAACGACGCTTCCGGCGACGAGGGTCGCAACCCAGGCAGGGATGGATTTGACGGGCGGCTTGCCCATCTTGCGGGCGACGCAGTTCGCAAAATCAAGCGTCTTCGTCGGCTCATCATCGACGATGGCGATGGCCTCGCCAACGGGGCGCCTCTCTGCCGCCAATCGATAGGCCTCCGCCACATCGTCCACGTGGACGTAGGACAAGACGTTCCGGCCCTCTCCGATGACCCGAAACCATCCACGCTTCATGAGGCGATAGACGCTGTCGGTGAACCAGCTGCCAGCCCCGTAGACGCCGCCGGGCAACATCCTTATCAGGGAGAGATGCTTTTCTTCCGCGAATCGCAGCGCGTAATCGGCGGCCAAGCTCCCTATCCGGGCGAACCCTCTGGGACGATACGGGGCCGTTTCATCGACCCACGCCTCCCCGGAGGCGCCTAAGACCAGGATTCCTTCGGACAGGATAACGGGAATATCGCCCACCTGGGCCACCGCCTCCAGGAGATTTTTGGTCTGATGGAGCTTCTGCTGACGGAGGGTCCGAAGCCGCCTCTGCCCGATCCGCCCCAGGAACGACGGGGTCGCCAGGTTGATGATCACATCGGAGTCCGCGATCGCGTCGCGGATCGTCTCCGGCATCGTTAGGTCCCCGGCCGTGGCCGACGCCCCAAGCCGCGTGAGCGCGGCGGATCTGTCTGGAGTCCGGGCAAGCGCAGTGACGCCGTGGCCCGCGCGGACCAGCCGGTTCACCACGCGACGGCCTATGAAGCCCGTTCCGCCCACGACGAAGACGTTCACGGCGGGTTACCGTCGGGGGGGCGGGAGCTCACTCCTCAGGGCTCGTCATCTTGTGGGGCTGGACCCAGGCGTCGAACTCTTCGCCACTGGTCACCCCAAGCGAGATGGCGGCTTCCCGCAGGGTGCTTCCCTCATCGTGCGCTTTCTTGGCAACCTTGGCCGCGTTGTCGTAGCCGATGTGGGGGGTCAGCGCGGTCACGAGCATGAGGGATTGGTTCATCAGCTCCGCGATGCGCGGCTCGTTGGCCTCGATGCCGACGACACAGTTGTCCGTGAAGCTGCGGGAGGCGTCGGCGAGCAACCGGATGGACTGCAGCAGGTTCAGGCTCATGACCGGCTTGAAGACGTTGAGTTCGAAGTGGCCGTTAGAGGCGGCAATGCTGATTGTTACGTGGTTGCCCATGACCTGGGTGCAGACCATCGTTAGGGCTTCGCATTGGGTGGGGTTGACCTTGCCTGGCATGATCGAGGAGCCGGGCTCGTTCTCCGGCAGGATAAGCTCGCCGAGGCCGCCGCGAGGGCCGGAGCCCAGAAACCGGATGTCATTGGCGATCTTCATGATGCTCGTGGCGATGACGTTGAGCGCTCCCGAGGCTTCTACCATCGCGTCGTTCGCCGCGAGAGCCTCGAACTTGTTCTCAGCGGTGATGAATGCAAGCCCCGTCATCGCAGCGACCTTGGCGGCGAAGAGCGTGTCGAAGCCCTCCTTGGTGTTGAGCCCCGTCCCTACGGCTGTCCCTCCCTGGGCAAGCTGGTAGAGGCGCGGAAGGGTGGCCTCTACGCGAGAGACCCCGTACTTCACCTGCGTGGCGTAGCCCGAGAACTCCTGGCCCAGCGTCAACGGCGTGGCGTCTTGGGTGTGGGTGCGGCCGCACTTGATGATGTGGTCGAAGGCTGTCGCCTTGGCCTCGAGGGCGGCCTGCAGATTGGATAGCGCCGGAAGCAACGCGTGGTGGATCTCTTCGCACGCGGCAATATGCATCGCTGTGGGAAAGGTGTCGTTCGAGGACTGGCCCTTGTTGACGTGGTCATTGGGGTGGACCGGCTGCTTGGTTCCGCGCTCGCCGCCGAGCAGCTCGTTGGCCCGGTTGGCAATCACCTCGTTCGCGTTCATGTTGGTTTGCGTCCCCGAGCCGGTTTGCCATACGACCAGCGGGAATTCGTCGGCCAGCGTCCCGTCGATGACCTCCTCAGCGGCCTGGACGATGGCTTCTCCCAGAGGGCCGTCCAACACGCCGAGCTCCACGTTCACTTCAGCGGCCGCCTTTTTGACGAGGCCCATCGCCCGGATCAGGGGTTGCGGCATGCGTTCGCTGCCGATGCGAAAGTTTGTGAGCGAACGCTGGGTCTGGGCACCCCAGTAGCGTTCAGCGGGGACCTCGATAGACCCCATGGAATCGGTCTCAATTCGTGTTGTGGCTTGTTCAGGCATGGTGACCTCACGCACCGAGAGTCGAAGTGAGGCGCCGATCCGGTAGGGTGCGTCCACCGATCATGCGACCACGGCCTCCTCATTCGTCCTCTCGTTCTCGGATGACCGTTCGAGGACCGTGCTAAGTTGGAGAGGACAGTCCAATGTGCTCGCGTGGTATGACTTTAGAGGATATCAAATCTCCGAGGGGAAAGAAACTCCGACTCCAGCCCCGGCATCGTGGGGTCTTATAGCGAGGCTGGCTTGTGGAGGAGAGGAGACGATTCGTGTGGGCGGTGGGTTTTCGTTTCTGATACCATAGGCAAGGGCGGTTTATTTGTTATTCATGTGGCCGATGGTTGTAGCCTGGCAATCGTTGACGAGCTGGCGTCGTCGGAGGAATAGATTTCGCCTCATGTCTTTGGGCTCATACAGCAAGCAAGGCGTTCCTGAGGCTCGGCGTACGAATGACGAGGGGAATTCGAAGCTCATGAATCCCATCGTTCGGCACCCGCGAGGATATTTTTTCCTCCAGGTCACGTAGTAAGCCTTGCATGTGCGACAGTTGATCACTGTTGTGCTCTCCCTGGGCGTGTCGCTCGGCGGAGGGCAATGGGCGATGCCCGGGTGTCGTACCCTTTCGACATCGGATGTTTTTTGAGTGAGTTTAGCGCATCCCAGGTGTGTGCTCACGGTTGAGGCGGCTAGGCCGTGGCCGAGCTACCCTGGTGATGCATCCTCATCTTGTGACTGAAGGACTCCTATGTTAGGATACTGTGCGCGGCGCAATCGAACTATGGTATGTTTCCACGGCCCTGTTTGCTCGTCGAAGTAAATCCATGAAAATGCGCTTCCAGCGGTGGATTGAGCATCCCACAAGGGGATGTATATTTTTTGAGAAGTCACGCGAGCCGGTGACATGTTTTCCACGCTGGCAGGTAGAGGCTCTCGAGAATCATCAACCGCGCGCCGACGGCGCCCGCCGACCTTTCGGCGCGAGAAAAGATAGGCTGTAATGGAAGCATTTCGCCAAACGATCAAAAACTTGGATATTTTTTCCAAGCATAAGATATTAAGAAACATCCTCATCCTCTCCTTGCTGTCTGTCGTCATATATCCAACTATTTACGTTCGAATGATTTATCCTGCGATGACGAGGTCGATAGTTAAGAACATTAAAAGCGAAGTCGAGCTGATGGCGCGTGACCTGGCATTGTCACTCGATTTGGACAGAACTGCCTTGGAGAGAGGCCGTCTTCAGGGGGACCTCTTAAGCCGAGTTAAGGATTTAGAAAAAGATCCGAGCGTGATAGCTCTGAAAATATACACAACGTCAGGAAAAACGATCTACTCTTCCGACCCCAAAGACATAGGAACGATTAATGAAGAAAAAGAATTCTCTGAAGTTATTGCCAAAGGGATTGTTCACTCAAGTCTTTTTCAAATAAAGGTAAAATCATCTAAGGGTAAGACCGAGACGATAAAGCTCATGGATACGACCGTTCCAATAGTAAAAGACAACGCCTTTGTTGGGGCATTTAGACTTCGTTATGACCTCACCGAAAGAATACACCTGCTTGATACCCTCGTGTCTCGTTTTTCGGCTTTCCTCTTCTTGGTCGGGATTGGCCTTATGGGCACCATTATTCTGATGTCCTTTAGGATGGCGGAGGCCGAAGGGGCCCTGGCGCAATCCCAAGAGGAGCTTAATAAGGCAAAGCTGTATCTTGAGAGCCTCATCGAGAGTTCCACAGATGCCATTATCGCCACAGGCATAAATGGGGAGGTGGTCCTCTTCAACAAGGGGGCCGAAGTGTTGTCGGGCTACCGGCGGGAGGAGGCCGAGGTCCAAGGTGTGCCGCTCGTCACCGAGAGTGGAGAGCAAGGCAGGGAAGTGATGCGCCGGATTCGCGAAGGCGGCGGGTCGGTTTCGGCCCTAGAGACCACCTTTCGGGCGAAGGATGGCACCAACATCCCGGTGTTGATCTCCGCATCCATCCTCTATGATGAAGACGGCCAAGAGGTAGGGACCGTTGGGTTCAGCAAGGACCTCCGGGAGCGCAAGAAGGAGGAGGAGCAACTCATCCGCGCAGAAAAGATGGCCTCGGTGGGGCTGTTGACCGCCGGGGTTTCCCATGAGGTCCTGAACCCCCTGAATATAATCATCCTGCGCCTCCACACGATGATTAGCGACCCCGCCACCCCACCGGATATCACCAAGCACCTGCGTGTGCTGGATCGGCATTCCAACCGGATCGCCAATATCGCCCGTGACCTTCTCTCCTTCGCTCGCCAGCACCCTCCGGAGCGCCGTCTCATAAGTCTCAACGACTTGGTCAAGCGGACGCTCGTCTTGGTGGAGGAAGCTTTCCGATTGCAAAAAATTGCCGTGGATTTACGATTTGCCGAGGAGCTGCCCTCCGTCTACGCCGACCAGGACCAGCTCCAGCAGGTGGTCCTAAATCTTCTCACCAACGCGAAGGACGCCATGCCTGAGGGGGGTCGCCTCGTCATTGGCACAGAGGTTGTCCAAGAGGATGGAAACCAGTTTGTCAGGCTTCGGGTCGAGGATACGGGGGAGGGAATCGCCCCCGAGCACATGGAGAAGCTTTTCGACCCGTTCTTTACCACCAAGCCCGAAGGCAAGGGGACGGGTCTCGGGCTTGCCATCTGTCAGGGTATAGTAGAGACGCACGGGGGTGCCATCTGGGCCGAGGCTGTTCCTGGGGGCGGAGTGGCGTTTGTGGTCCAGTTGGCCGTGGAGAGAGGCGATGACCAGCAAGGTCTTAGTGGTTGACGACGAACCGGATTTTTGCGAGGCGCTTCGGGACTTCCTGGAAGCCAAGGACTTCCAGGTCGTGGCGGCCCACGACGGCGAGGAGGCCATGTCGGCATACGGGAAGCATAGGCCCGACCTGGTGCTGCTGGATGTAAGGATGCCGGGCCGAAGCGGCCTTGAGGTCTTGCGCGACATCGGCCAGCACGCGCACGACGCCCTGGTCATCATGACGACCGCGGTCGACGAGGTCGCCACCGCCGTCGAGGCGATGAAACTCGGGGCGTATGACTACCTGCTCAAGCCCCTTGATACGGAACATCTCGACGCGGCACTGGAGCGGGCCCAGGAGCACCGAACCCTCAAGCAGGAGGTCGAGCGGCGGCGGGCCCTGCAAAAGGACGAGTTCTCCAAAGAAGAGGTCGTGGTCGCGAGCTCCGCCATGACGAAGGTCTTCGAGATGGCGGCCACACTCGGCCGGGCCGACCGGGCGACGGTGTGCATCACGGGCGAGACGGGAACGGGCAAGGAAGTCGTGGCCCGGGCCATCCACCAGGCCAGTCCCAGATCCAGCCAGCCGATGGTAGTGGTCAACTGCGGGGCTCTTTCCAAAGAGCTCATCGAGGCCGAGCTCTTGGGGTACGCCACGGGGGCCTTCACCGGGGCCGCCAAGGATGGCATGAAGGGCAAGGTTGAGCTGGCCCATAAAAGCAACCTCTTCCTAGATGAGATTGGCGAGCTGCCTCCGTCCGCCCAGGCCGTGCTGTTGCGGATCCTGGACGATCAACCCTTCTACCCCTTGGGCTCCAACCGTGAGGTGAAGGTTGACGTGCGTATCATTGCCGCGACGAACCGTGACCTGGAAGCCGCCGTGGCTGATGGAACATTTCGCGAGGACCTCTTCCATCGCATCAACGTGGCCACCATCCATCTGCCGCCTCTGCGGGAGCGCGTCGATGATATTGTGCCCTTGGCGACGAGGTTCCTGCACGAGTTCAATCCAAAATACGGCAAGGATTTCGAGGGGATCGGCAAGGAGGCCACCTCGATCCTTGAGTCATACCCGTGGCGAGGCAACGTCCGGGAGCTCAAGAACCTCGTCGAGCGGGTGGTCCTCTACGAGGATGCCAATGAGGTGAAGCCCGAACACCTTTCCCTAATGACGGTCAAGCGGGTCGAAAGCGAACCTGCTGCCGTTGCGCTTCCCGACGAAGGGCTTGATATTGAGAACGTCATCAAGGAGCTCATCGTGCAGGCTCTCGACAAGGCGGACGGCAACAAGTCGAAAGCCGCTCGCCTCCTCAACGTCTCCCGGCAAACCCTCCTTTATCGGATGGATAAGTACGGCTTGAAGGACCAATAAGTTGCCCGGAGAGGCCTGGCCCCGGTCCTCTGTATCAATTTCTACACCCGATGTAGGGTTCCCAACACAGCCCGTTACGTTGCGGTCCGCCCATGGGGTTGTTGCCGCACGGAGCTGACCTAGAGGACCCCGCCTGTCTGCCGCCAGTCTCTTTATTATCAAACGGTTCCAGGTCGCACGAGGGTGAGAGCTTCTGGCCGGGGCGACTCGTCCCCTGATGGCACCGACTTTGCAGTAGATTATGATTACCTCTTAGGTCCAAGAGATGGACCAAACGCACATCTGTGCACACAGGATATTGAAAGGAACAGGGCGGCAAGGACTATGGAATCGTTAGGGCTCATGTTTGCCGTAATTATCGCGACGGGGATAGTGTACCTAGCGCATCTACAACGCCGAATATTGGACATCCAGGAGGCTCTCATTGGTCATTTCATCGATTTAGTCAAGCATGAAAGTCACGTTCCCCCCGTCGTCGTTGACGAGGATATTCTGCGAAAGGTCATCTCACTCAAAAAAGAAAAGAATGGATAAACCCCGCCGAGGTTCCGATAGGGACGCCTGAGCCCGATTACTTCTTCAATCTATATGGCCCCAAGCAGGTTTCTCCACCAACCTGAGGATTGAAAGTCTCTTTCCACGGCTACCATCCAGCCCTCATCCACCGTGCGGCCTTTGAATAATACGTTCCTCGATGGCTTTGAGGGGCCCATCCTCCCCTTTGTATCCTTTCCTACACCCGTTGTATGGTTACCAACACTTCTTGGCCCGCCTCGGCCCCCCCCGGGCCTCTCCCTCGGCGGGATGAACGCCACGGGCCATTATCGGCTTGACGATAAGTCCTTTTCTTTCAATGGGTATCGTGTGCGCGGCTGCCCAAATGGGCTTTTGCTGGAGGGCGATCTCCCCCGATGGCACCGAATTTGCTCTATAGAGCAGTGAACCGGATAAAACACCGGCTGGGTGCCATCATCC
>JALLOF010000130.1 GCA_027717595.1 Nitrospinae bacterium AH_259_B05_G02_I21
CCGGACACAGCAGAACCCGAAACGGCTCCAGGGCCTCGAGCCCTTCGAGGAGAGGGGTGACGAGCTCTCGGTCGAAGTCCTCCAGAGCCTGGATCTTCTTGTTTGCGTCCCCCAGGTGGCCGGCCTCATCGAACGCCTCCACGTGGACGTAGACGAAATCCTTATCGCGCAGGGCCTCCAGAGCGTAGTCCGCCTTGCCCCGGTAGTTGGTATCGAGGTAGCCCGTCGCTCCGGGCACGTCGATGAACTCGAGACCCGCAAGCAGGCCGATGCCCTTGACCAGATCGACTGCCGAGATGACGGCGCCCTCGACCCCATAGCGCTCGGCGAAAGACTCGAGCCTGGGGGCCCTGCCCTGGCCCCAAAGCCAGATTGAATTCGCCGCCCGCTCTCCCCGTTCCTCGCGGCCCTTGTTGACCGGATGTGCAGTCAGGAGAGACCGGGCTTCGCTCATCAGCTCCATCAGCAGCACAGCACCTTCACCCGTCGGCAGATAAGGTGCGACGGGCTGGTCGGAGATGTCGTGGGGCGGCGTCAGAACCATCCCATCCAGCCCTTTGTGCCACACGAGCAGGTGTCGGTAGCTCACCCCCGGGTAGAACCTGAAGGCCTTGTCGCCTATCTCGCGGGCCAGCGTGGCGATGAGCTCCTTGGCCTCCTCGCTCGAGATGTGACCCGCGCTGTAGTCCTCCATGACGAGGGTTTCTTCCTCAACGACCAGCGTGACGAGGTTGCACCGAAACGCCACATCCTCGGGCGCCAGGGCCACGCCCATGGCGGCCGCCTCAAGGGGTGAGCGGCCCGTATACGACGTCTTCGGATCGTAGCCGAAGACCGACAGGTTGCCGACGTCGCTTCCAGGCGGCATCCCCTCGGGAATCGTGTGCAGCGCGCCGGTGATGCCGTTTTTCGCAATGGCGTCCATCGAGGGGATGTGAGCCGCCTCGAGGGGGGTTCGCCCGCCCAGCTCCTCACAGGGGTGATCGCTCGCCCCATCGGCCAGCAAAACACAGTACTTCATCGAGCCGGCCCCCCGGCCTCAGAGCTGCAATAGCTCGGCGACGGCATCCACGTCGGGCAGCACCGTTCGCGGCTCAGGCAATACGGTCTGGGCCAGCCCGGGGTCCTTGAGCCCGTGGCCCGTCAGGGTGCAAACGATAACGTCACCGCCTCGAAAGTACCCCTTGGCGGCGTACTTGATGATTCCCGCCAGGCCGGCCGCCGAGGCGGGCTCGCAGAAAATGCCCTCGCGGCCGGCGATGAGACGGTACGCCTCGATGATTTCCTCGTCGCTGACCATGTCGATGAAGCCTCCGCTGTCCTCGGCGGCCCGGACGGCTTCGCTCCAGCTGGCCGGGTTGCCGACGCGGATGGCGGTGGCGATGGTCTCGGGGTTATCGACCACCTCGCCCCGAACGATGGGGGCCGCCCCTTCAGCCTGAAAACCCATCATGACGGGTGTTCTAGGAACGCGACCCGCCTCTGCGTACTCGACGTAACCTTTCCAGGTAGCGGTGATGTTGCCCGCATTGCCGACCGGCAAGACGTGGTAGACGGGCGCCGCGCCCCCGATCTGATCGCAGACCTCGAAGGCCGCCGTCTTTTGGCCTTCAATCCGAAACGGGTTGAGCGAGTTGACCAGTGTGACGGGGTAGCTCTCCGCAATCTCCTTGAC
>JALLOF010000131.1 GCA_027717595.1 Nitrospinae bacterium AH_259_B05_G02_I21
TTCATCAATGAATAGGTCAGGCCAATTTTACGTACCGTGATTTCTCTTTCAGGGAATAAGTCATTAGCAATTTGCTTTGTTGCATAGATTGAGTTCCCCAGAGAAAGCGGAATTTGTGGTAAGGCTAACAAGAAAAACCCCAAAAAGATGTCTCTTATGCCCGGCGCATGTAGTTGAGGGAGGGCAAATCTAAAACTTGGCTCTAAAACGCTCGCGTGGGTTTTGAATAAAAAGGAGTACAGCAATCCAAGCATTATCACAAACAAGGCAGGAGGGTATTTTCGGTTACCGAGGAGCCAAATCACGATGACAAAAGCAGCCGCTGCCAGGATGTAGCCCGTTGCACCCTCAGCTTGGACGAAATTTGTTAACGCAAGCAGAGACAACTTCGCTCCGAGCCCGAACTGAATCCCTCTGATCACCGCCTTCGGTATCACTCTCCCAAGCCAGCCAAGGAGTCCAGTCACCGTCAAGAGAAGCATGGTGAATCCTATGGCCAACCCCGCTCCATAAATAACCGAACCAGTCAGGCGTTCAGCAATAACGATGGCCGCAACGGCTTTTAAGGGTTGCACGGGCATTGGAATGCCGTAGAGCCGCGCGGTGAGAATCTGCATGAAGCCGAAGACGATTAGAACACTCGCAGCATCAATGCCTGAGACAAGAATCATGCCGGTAATGAGGGGTAGATCGGTCCCGATATCGCCGAACGCCCCTGACCACTCGTTCCGATCAAACCGTATGGAGGTTTTCATACGTGGCCCGCAGCATCTCGCATCTGGGATTTCCTAAGAAAGGGCGGCCCGCCACCCTCAGAAGAGTTTCACCAGGACGGGGGTGCCGGCCTCCAGGCCGGGAGAATCGGTGGGAATCTCGATGTAGCCGTCGGCCTGGCTCATACTGGTGATGGCCCCGGAGGTCTTGAAGACCGGGTGGGCTTGGCCTCCGGCGACGGCGACCGTCAGAATCTGGAGTCGGTCTGAGCCGCCCGACACGGCCCCGGCAAGAGGGAGCTCGAGGGTCTGGAGACGCGGGGCTGGCCGGTGGCCGATGCGGGCCACGAGGGGGCCCAGGAGGATGTAGGCGTTGGTGAGGCAGGAAGTCGGGTAGCCGGGCATCCCGACCAAGAGCTGGCGGCTCCCCTTCCGGTGGGCCATAAGGGTTGGCTTTCCGGGCTTTACCGCAATTCCCTTAAAGATAAGCGAGCCCGCCTCGCTGAATACCTCGGCCAACAGGTCCCGCTCGCCCACTGAGGAGCCACCTGTCAGAATGAGGAGGTCTGCCTCTGGGAAGCGCTGGATGGCTTCGAGGAGGGCCTCTCGGTCGTCATCCACCACAGGATGAGCGGCGGCGGCGGCGCCGAACTCCTCCAGCGATGCCAGCAAGGTCGCGGTGTTGATGTCGTAGACCTGACCCGGCCCGAGGGGGCCTTTCCCCGGCGGGACGATCTCCTTACCGGTGGGGATGACGACGGCCGAGGGCTTGGCGTAGACGAGGACCGTAGCGCGCCCCACGGCGGCTAGGGCTCCAAGCCGGGCGGGATTGAGCAGGGCCCCGGCCTCGATCACGACCTCACCGGCCCGGATGTCTTCGCCCCGGGGGGCGGCGTTTTTGCCCGCCTCGATGGGCTTAAAGATACGGACAGTATCGCCTGTGGCCTCCGTG
>JALLOF010000132.1 GCA_027717595.1 Nitrospinae bacterium AH_259_B05_G02_I21
TGCTCATCGGCCTTGGTTAGCGCTTCGGCGAAGCGGGCGTCTGCCGCTCTTCGGGCCGCCGCCAGCGCCTCCTGGTAGCGCCCAAGCGTTTCTCCGGCGTCGGCCTCGGACGAGCGAGCGTCGGCCAGGGTCTGGTCGATCATCTCCCGGCGGCGGGCCACAATGGCGAGAATCGGTTTGAAAAGCAAGGTGTTGAGGAGAAACATGAGGACGAGGAAATTGGCGAACTGAATCAGCAATGTGAAATTTATATCAAGCATCGTGACTCAGGCGTTCGCCGACAGGACTGTGCCGACTAAGCTTGAGAACTCCTTCGTGTTAAGACGCTAAAGGGTGGAACGGGCCCCGGCTGCCGCGTAGGCCGGGGCGAGGCGAGCTTCCATCATCCCCGTGCAAAAAAGCGGCGCATTTGTACCACACACGACCTTGCGGTGTCAAGGGGGCTTCGCCCGTCCGGGGGGGCGCTCAGGAGCCGCTCTCGACCTCCTCGCCCATGTCCCGCCCCTCGAAGGGTATTTCCTCGGTCGGCCTGGGCGGTGAGATCGGGGTGACCTTGTCGGCGGCCTGGGGCATCTCGCACGAGCCGTGAAAGACCGCCCCCTCTGCAATCAGGAGCCGCGACGTAGCGATGTTCCCCCTGAGCTCGCTCGTATCGTGGAGCTCCAGGCGGTTCGACACCTTCACGTTGCCCTTGATCTTGCCCCGCGAGATCAGGACCCCGACGCTGATCTCGGCATCCACCTCAGCGTCCTCGCCAACAATGAGCGTGTCCTGGCTTATGACCTCGCCCGAGAGCTTGCCGTCGATGCGGATGGTCCCTTCGAAGCTCAGGGTCCCTTGAAACTCCGTTCCCTGGCCAAGGAAGGTCTTGATCTCGCTCTCGGAGGGAGCCGCAGGCCTACCCCCCGCCTCAACTTCGCGTTCTTCCATCATGGTCTCCCTCCATTGCCTAGCGCTGGAGCCTGTCGCGCAGACCCTGCAGCTCTTCGTCTGAGAAGTAGTGAATCTCGACGACGCCGCCACGGCGTCGCGGTCGAATGACAACCTTGGTGCCGAGAGCCCTGGCGAGCTCATCTGATACGGCTATAATGAAGACGCTGGGTTGGCGCGTGGGCCGTGCCCCCTCCTTCTCGGGTCGGCGCAGCCCGCGGGCCCTCGCCTCGGCGGCCCTCACCGACAAGCCCTCCTGCTGGATGGCCAGCGCAAGGGCCAGCTGATCGTCCGGGTCCGAGAGCATGAGAATCGCCCGGGCGTGCCCCCCGCTGAGCGCCCCACGTGCCACCGCAGCTTTGACGCCCACCGGCAAGGCCAGAAGGCGCACGGTGTTGGCCACGGTCGAGCGGTCCCGACCTACCCGCTCGGCCACCTGCTCCTGACTAAGCCCGTAGGTCTCAATGAGGGTCACGAAGGCCTTGGCCTCCTCGATCGGGTTCAGGTCCTCTCGAAGGAGGTTCTCCACGAGGGCGACCTCCAGGGCTTCGCCGTCGTCGGCCTGTCTCACCAGAGCCGGGATGCGATCGAGGCCCGCCTGGCGGGCGGCCTGAACGCGGCGCTCGCCTGCCACGATCTCGTAGCCCCCGTCGTCGGCCAGGGGGCGCACGACGATGGGCTGTATCACCC
>JALLOF010000133.1 GCA_027717595.1 Nitrospinae bacterium AH_259_B05_G02_I21
AACTGCTCCGCCTTCCGAGTCTCCGTCGAAAGCTTGAAGGGGTTCACGGCCTTCTCGACAAGAATCATGAGTATAAAATAGAAATCCATCTTCATCGGCAGCGAAATTCTGCTTGGAGACCTGCTCGATACCAACGCCGCGTGGTTGAGCCGGGAGATGGTGGCGCTCGGTATTGAGCCGGTGGGCCACCAGTCGGTGGGTGACGGCCACGAGCCGTTGGCGGCGGCCCTCCGGCACGCCCTGGAGGGGGCCGACGTGGTCGTGACCACGGGGGGTCTTGGGCCTACGGCCGACGACGCCACCCGGCAGGCGGCCTCCATGGCCACGGGCAGGTCGTTGGAGTTTCGGGCCGAGCTCGTGGAGCCCATCCGCCATCGGCTGGCCGAGCGAGGCCGGCCCTTCGCCGAGGCCAACGAACGCCAAGCCTTCTTGCCCGCCGGTGCCGAGGCGCTCCCCAATCCCGTCGGCACCGCACCCGGGTTCGCCGTGGAGACCGACGATGGGCCTTTGCTCATCTGCCTGCCCGGCGTCTCCTTCGAGATGGAGCAGATGTGGCGCTCCTCGGTCGAGCCCCTCCTTCGCGGCCGTTTTCCGAGGCGGGGGGCCCTGGCGGTCCGTGTGCTCAAGTGCGTCGGAGCAGGCGAGAGCACGGTCGATGAGCTGCTGGGCGAGCTGACCTCAGGCACGGCCACGGCGACGGTGGCGTTCCAGCTCGTCGTCGGCGAGGTGCACCTGCGCTTGGTGGGGCACGGAGTCACGGATGATGCCGCCCGGGAGGCCATCGTCCCCCTCGAGGCGAAGGTCCGATCGCGGCTCGGTCGGTTGCTTTACGGCCACGACGATGATACACTGGCCTCAGTCGTGGTGCGGGACCTTCGGGAGCGGGGCGAGCGGCTTTCCACCGTGGAGGGTGCCACGGGGGGCGCTCTAGCCCTGGCCCTGGCGACCGCCGACCCCGACGGCGCTGTCTTCATCGGGGGGAGGGTGGCCCCAGAGGCCGTCCTGTGGGGTGCTCTCGGAGGTGGGAGGACCCCGGAGCCACCGGAGTCGGAGGCACGCGCCCTGGCCCTGGCTCGAGAAGCTGCCGGCGGGACCGAAGCTGCCGGCGGGTTGGCCTCCACGGGTCTGGTGCGTATGGGCCACCCCGAGCCCGCAGCCACCTACCATCTTGCGGTCGTCCGAGGGGTTGAGGAGCGCGTCAGGGCTCTTGCGACCTCGGGGCCGCTTCCCGTTATCCACCGCAGGGCGGCGCTCGGCGCCCTGGATCTCATTCGCCGACTCCTGCACGGCTGGTCCACCGCCGGTCCGTAACGAGACACGCCATGGTCCTAAGCTCTTCCCGAATGGTCGGCGATGGAGTCCCGCGCTTTCGAAGCTTCTTGTTCCTCACGGTCGGCATCCTGTTCAGTCTGGTTCTCCACGTGGCGGTCTTGAGCTACTTCTTCGTTCCTTTGCGCTCGTCGCCCGTGGAAGAGGCCGTGGGGCGGGCCGTCCCGCTGACGGTGGCCGACCGGCTGGCCGCGGCCGACATCGCCATCCTCGAAAGCGGTGCCGCTGTCCTGGAGCGGGTCAAGCGCAAGCGCCAGGAGATGTATGGC
>JALLOF010000134.1 GCA_027717595.1 Nitrospinae bacterium AH_259_B05_G02_I21
ATTTCCTGGGATAATCGTAACTACCAGAAACTCGTTGCCCCCTTCAGTCTTAGAGTCTATAGTTTTCAATAACACATCTCTCCTAATCAAACTTTCGATGAGGAAGAATCCCGGCCCTATGGGAGCAAGGTGCCCATGAGACGTAGCAAGCGCTGGGTATCCGTTAGCGCCTTGACCGCCATCCTGATGGTGGTATTGGGGTTATCCATGTGCTCCGTTGCGTCTGCACAGGAGGTGGGATGGGAGGCACTAACCAACCGGGCCTTAGCGCTATCTCGGCAAGGGAAGTACCGTGAAGCCATCCCTGTAGCCAAAGAGGCCCTGAAGGTCGCCGAGCAGACATTCGGACCTAACCATCCCAATGTTGCTCAGAGCCTGAACAGCCTGGCGTTGCTCTACAAGGTCCTGGGCCAGTACGCCAAGGCGGAACCACTCTACAAGAGGGCGCTGGCGATAAGGGAGAGAGCCCTGAGGCTCATCGATGGCGCACCCCAATGGTTTGCCTGCTCAATCGGAGGGCCAGTCCCATGAGGATGCGTTTCCTCGGCAACACCGGTCTCAAGGTCTCTGAGCTCAGCCTCGGGGCGGTGCCTGCAAGCGCCCTCGTCCGCATGGCGGTGGACGCGGGGGTCAACTTCTTCGACACGGCGGACATGTATTCTCAAGGGTTGGCAGAGGAGATGTTGGGGAAGGTCCTCGGCCCCCGGCGGAGTGAATTCATTATTGCCACGAAAGTGTGGGGCCGGATGGGCCCAGGGCCGAATGACGTGGGGCTCTCCCGTCACCACATCATGAGAGCCTGCGAGGCGAGCCTCAAGCGGCTCAGGACGGACTACATTGACCTCTATCAGGCCCACAGTCTTGATCCCCCCACCCGCCTCGAAGATACTTTGCGGGCCTTCGATGACCTCGTTCGACAAGGGAAGGTGCGCTACATTGGCTGTTCGAATTTTACTGGTTGGCAGCTGATGAAAGCGCTGGCAATTTCGGACAAATACGGGTGGGAACGGTTCGTGACGTTGCAGGCATACTATTCGTTAGTTGGCCGTGACTTGGAGCACGAGCTCGTTCCACTGTGTCTGGATCAAGGTCTCGGCATCTTACCCTGGAGTCCGCTGGCGGACGGATTTCTGACGGGCAAATATCGACCCGGACAGCCCAGCCCCAAAGGGGCGCGGCGGAGCACCCCCGAAGGACGGAACCTACCGATCGATGAAGAGCGGGGATTTGAAATCGTGGAGGAGCTGGATCGCATCGCGAATGACCACGACGCCACCGTCGCGCAGGCAGCGCTCAACTACCTGCTTCGCAAGCCCGGCGTCACCTCGGTGATAATTGGTGCGAGGACGGCGGAGCAGTTAGCCGAAAATCTCAAGACGGCCGATTGGGAGATGACGCCGGACGAGGTCTCCCGTCTCGATGTAATCAGCCAACCGCACAAGGTCTATCCCTATTGGTTCCTTGAGAAGATCAGCCACGATCGATAGAAGAAAAACTGAAATCATCCCATCTTGCGTATATTCTGACCCCTGGTTTCCAGGATTTGGGAATTTCGATGTATAGTCGGTGAAAATTACACGATG
>JALLOF010000135.1 GCA_027717595.1 Nitrospinae bacterium AH_259_B05_G02_I21
AGCCGCTCGGCCCGCGAGAGGGTTCGATTGGCGATCACCACCGACGAGGCGCCCGCCAGGGCCAGATGGGCCGCCACCGCCCGGGCGGCCCCACCCGCCCCAAGCACGACCGCCGAGCGCCCCTCGGGGTCGTAGCTCCCATCCTCCGTGAGGCTCCGAAGAAACCCGACCCCATCGGTGTTGGTTCCGACGAAGCGTCCATCGGCGAGCACCACCGTGTTGGCGGCCCCCAGACGCTCGGTCTCCTCATCCACCACGTCCAGCAACGGTAGAATCGTCTCCTTGTGCGGGATGGTAACGCTGAACCCCACGACTTCATCGACCCGGAAACGCTCGAGCGCCTCCGCCAGACCATCGGGGGGTACAGCCTCGGCCTCGTAGTGGTAAGGAAGCCCAAGCTCCCCGATGGCGGTGTTGTGCATCAGAGGCGAGAGCGTATGGCCCAGGGGGTAGCCGATAATCAGCAAGCGGCCGAGCGAGGGCATGGAGACGTCCGCGGAGGCGGCATCACGGCAGCGCGACCGAGGCGCGGCGCCGAGAGAGAACAAAGTTGTGAAGGGTATTGGACCGCGAGGACGGCAGGTCGACGGGGCGGCCGTTGAGGAAGAGCCGGGCCCCCGCCACATTGCCGATGGTGAGCACAAAGCGTTCCCTGGCCTGCCACTGGCGGCGTTCGCCCTGGTGCAAGAGCATGGCGCTGGTTTGCCCATCGCCTCGCTCCACCCGAAGCCAGGCCTCCTCCATGGCCGCCACCTCTAATACCAGAGGGTGCTCGATATGCCGAGAATCGGGCCGGGCCGCCTTTCGGGCGATGACGCCGGCAGGCGCCGGCTGGAGCCCGGGCTCGGCCGAGCGGCTTCGGGTCCCTCCTAAGGCGGAGGTGGTCCCTTTGGTCTTCGGGGTCTTCGGGGTCTTCGGGGCCTTCGGGGACCAATCTCGCAAGAACACGACGTAGAAGAGCGAAGCGGCAAAGAGCCCAACAACGACCAAGAGCACAATCCGTTTCAGGGCGTGATCGTCTTCGAGGTCCTCCTCGGGCTCGGGCTCGACCGGGACTTCTGTGACCTCCGAGGCCACCCGGTGGTACAGGGCAATGACCTCCTGGGGGTCAATCTTCAAACACTGCGCGTAGGCTCGAAGAAATCCGATGATAAAGGCGCGGGGTGGAAGGGAATCATAGTCGTCCGCCTCGAGCGCTTCGAGCACCCGGACGTTGATCTTGGTCGTCTCGGCGATTTCCCGTAACGACACCCCCCTCAAGTCTCGCTCCCGCTTGAGGAAGCGCCCAAGGGTCTCCTCGGGCTCCAGGTGTTCGCGTGGCGCCGATTCGTTGGCCACGTTGAACTCCTACGCGCCAAAAGGAGGAAGAAGGTTCGGAAAGGGAAACTCGCGCCGAGAGGTGCGCCCGGTCACTCGCTTTCTCTATACCACAGGCCTCCAAGCCTGTCAAAACCATAGGAACCTTCGTAGTGTCCTGATTTGAAACCCGTGCAAACAAAATCCCCCCCTCATTCGCGAAGTTCGCGAAAAAAGCGAAGTACGCGACGAGAGGCCTC
>JALLOF010000136.1 GCA_027717595.1 Nitrospinae bacterium AH_259_B05_G02_I21
GAATATGGACAGCGCAGAGAGGCCGAGCTCGCCTTTCGCCTCCTGGTGGGCGACGCGACCGAGCGCGACCACCTGGAGGCGAATGACTACCTGAAATGCGTCATCACGGCGGTGGGGTCGTTGATTGAGGCCACCTACAGCCACACGCTCACCATCACGCTGCCCCGGGTCGCCTACCGGGCCACACCGATCGGGTTCGAGGACGGGATGGCTCTCTACGACGTTGCGTGCAACGTCTTTCACGACGCCTCAAGCGGCTACCCGATCGACATCACCGTCCGCAACAACATTGCGAGCTATCTCGCCTAAGGAGGTCGCCGTGGGATTCGAGGTCAGTGCATCAGGCGAGGAGAGAATCAAGCTGGTCGCAGAGCGGGGCGGCGTCGAGCATACGCTCGTCCACGTGCTCGGCCAGCCCACGGCCTCGGAGCTTCGCACGTATAGCCGTATGCGGAGCGAGGTCGAGGTCCGGCGCCGTCGGGCCTCGCTCAAGCACTCCCCGGCAGAGGCCGACGAGTGGCTATGGGACCAGATCGCCGTACGGGTCGAAGGCTACACCATCGAGGGCCGCGAGCTTACGGCGGACGTGCCCGAGTGGAAGTCGCTCGTCCCCCTGCTCCACAAGGTCGAAGCGGTCTCAGCCGTGTGCGCCGTGGCCGCTGACGAGGAGGAGGAGCTGGGAAAAGGATCGAGGCCGTCTTCCGGCGCCTCCTAGAGGGCAGGGAGTGTCCCGGTGAGGAGGCCTGCATCAAGCGCCGGATCGAGCCGGACGGCTGCGACGACTGCCCGGCCGCGCTAAGCGAGGATGAGATGGTACTGGAAGCCTGGGCGCTGCACATCATGGGGATTCGCCAGAGGATTCACGCGGGGTGCGTCTTCGGACCCGATGATCTCACTGAGGCCGAGTGGCGCGCCCTGGCACTGCTCGATCGGGTCCTGTCGGACGTCTCGCACGCGAGGATGAACCCCGATGGCTAGCGGCTTCGACGTCACCATTAGAATTGTCGGCCAGGAGGATGTCTCCCGTGCCTCGGCGCGGGCCGAGCAGGCGTTGGGGCGGCTGGGTGATAGGGGCTCCAGGGCGCTCCAGCGTATCGGCTCCGTGGCCTCGAGCATCAAGCAATCCCTCGAGGCCCTCGGGCAGGCGACCTCCCTTGGGGCGGTGGCCTCGGCGACCCAGCAGATCGCGCAGGCGCTCGCCGGGGAGCAGGCCGCGCTCGTCCGCCTCGCCCCGGTGCTGGCCGATCATGCCGACCAGTCCCGGGCGACGGCCGCTACCCAGCGGACGATGGCGGCCTCGATCAACCAGGCCGCCGCGGCCTTCGACCGAAGCGCGGCCTCGGCCGAGCGTGCCGCCGCGGCGTTGCGCCGGGCGGATGAAGCGGCCTTCTTCCTCGGCTCTGGCACAAGGCGGTCCGCCCTGCTCAGGAGGCCGTCGCGGTCGGTGGACGAGTCCATTGCTCGCTTCGAGGCTCTTTTCGCCCAGCACGGCGCCGTCCTCAATCGGGCGACCCTGCTGGTCGGCGGCGAGGCGGGCAG
>JALLOF010000137.1 GCA_027717595.1 Nitrospinae bacterium AH_259_B05_G02_I21
CGAATCCCTTGAGGTCCCTGCGCATCACCGCCACGTTCAAAGCGTGCCAAAGCGGCACGTAGGGCAGATCATCCGCCACGATCCGCTGCACGCGACCGTAGATGGATCGCCTGGCCGCCGGGTCGATAGTGCCGCGGCCTTGATCCAACAGCTTATCGAGCTCGGGGTTGCGGTAGCGGTTGCGGTTGGCGCCCCGGGGCGGCAGGCTCGAGGAGTGATAGATGTAATAGTAGTGGTCAGGGTCGGTGATGCCCACCCACGTGAGGGTGTACATCTGGAAGTTGCCACGGCGGATGTCGGCGTAGAAAGTGCCCCACTCGTAGTTCTTGATCACCACCCGGATCCCCACCTCAGCGAGCTGGGCCTGGAGGACCTCCCCGATCCGACGGCGCACCTCGTTCATGCTCGTCTTGTAGACGATGGTCAGGCGGGGCTCAGGGCCCGGGGGATCGGGCAGACCCGCCTCGTCGAGCAGGCGGCGGGCCTCCTCGGGGTCATAGTGGTAGGTGTGGACGTCGGGCTCGTAGGCCCAGTGCGTAGGCGGAAGAAGGCCCCGGGCCGGGGCGGCCAGGCCCTTAAGGATGTTGAGGATGATGCCGCGCCGGTCGATGGCGTGCGCGATGGCCTGCCTCACCAAGCGGCGGCGCAAGACCGCATCCTCCAGGTTGAAGCCGATGTAGGAGAAGCTCGAGCCGGGCCGGGAGACGATGCGCAGGTCGGCGTTCCGCTCCAACCTCGGCAGCGAATCGGGCGGAACGAGGTTGATGAGCAGGTCCACCCCGCCTCGCTCCAGCTCGAGCAGCCGCACCGTCTGGTCCGGGATGACCTTGAGCATGACCCGCTCGATCTTCGCCGGCCCCTCCCAGTAGTCGGGAAAGGCCTCCAGGAGGATGTACTCATCGGGCCTCCACTCGACGAACCGAAAGGGCCCTGTGCCGATGGGCTCTCGGACCACTGCTTCGGGCCGCCCTTCGGCGTGGTGCTTGGGCACAATCGCCACGGCGGCATTCTGGAGAAAGGGGGCGTAGAGCTCTTTGAGGCGAAACTCCACCGTATAGCGCCCGACGGCCCGGACGGAGGCGATCGGCTCCATGCTCATCCGCCGGGGCGACTGCATGGCCGGGTCCCTCATGCTGCGGAAGGTGTAGACCACGTCCTCGGCCGTCAGCTCGCGCCCGTCGTGGAACCGGACCCCGCGGTGGAGGTAGAACCGATAGGTCTTCGGGTCTGGCTGCTCCCACCGCGTGCATAGGTCGCAGACGAGCTTGCCGATGGGGTCCTTCTTGATCAACCGGTTGTAGACGAGCTGCAACACGTGAAGGCTGGCGACATCTATCGCCAGGCGGGGGTCGAGGACGGTGGGGTTGGTCTGGACGCCGACGATGAGGGTGCCGGGCTGGCGCTCCATTGGGGTCCGGCCGCAGGCTGCCACCAAGCCCACCGCCAAAGCGATGGCCAGCGTAAGCGCGGCCGTTGTGGGTCGGATCATGCTGGCCCCCCGGGCGCAGGCG
>JALLOF010000138.1 GCA_027717595.1 Nitrospinae bacterium AH_259_B05_G02_I21
CCTCTTGGGCCCGCCTGAGCTTGGCCGCAGCGACCATCTTCATCGCCCGGGTAATCTGCTCGGTGCTCTTCACGCTCCGGATGCGGTGCTTGATGTCTCGAAGGCCTGCTCCTGCCATCCCTCGCTCCTCAGCTTGCGGCCTCCTCCTCGAGCCCGCGTGCGGCCAGCGCCTCCTCCTCGGCGGCCTCCTCCGGCTCCTCGGCCGCGAGCCCGTGGCGGACCACGAAGTCTCCCTTGAAAGCGGTGATAGCCTCCTTCAGCTCGGCCTCCACCTCTTCCGAAATCTCCTTGGCCTCTGCGATGCTCTTGAGCAGGGCAGGGTGCCGCTCATCGAGGTGGGGGTAGAACTCCTGCTCGAAGGGACGGCACAGCTCAAGGGGGATGTCGTCGATGTAGCCGTTGACCCCCACGTAGATGATGACCACCTGCTTCTCCACGGAGAGGGGATCGTACTGGTCCTGCTTGAGAATTTCCACCATGCGGGCGCCCCGGGCGAGCTGGGCCTGGGTGGCCGCATCCAGCTCGCTCCCGAACTTGGCAAAGGCCTCCATCTCGCGGTACTGGGCGAGGTCGAGCCTGAGGCGACCGGCGACCTGCTTCATGGCCTTTATCTGCGCCGCCCCACCGACACGACTCACCGAGAGCCCGACGTTGATGGCGGGCCGCACGCCCCCGTAGAAGAGACCGCTTTCTAAGTAAATCTGGCCGTCCGTGATGGAGATGACGTTGGTCGGTATGTAGGCCGACACGTCGCCGGCCTGGGTCTCGATGACCGGCAAGGCGGTTAGGCTGCCGCTGCCGAACTCATCATTGAGCTTTGCGGCCCGCTCGAGCAGGCGCGAGTGTAGGTAGAAGACGTCGCCCGGGTAGGCCTCGCGGCCGGGGGGCCTTCTTAGAAGCAGGCTGAGCTGGCGGTAGGCGGCGGCATGCTTGGACAGATCGTCGTAGATGACGAGCGCGTGCATGGAGTTGTCACGGAAGTACTCGCCCATTGCGCACCCGGCGTAGGGAGCGACGAACTGCAGGGGCGCCGGCTCGCTGGCGTTGGCCGCGACCACAATGGTGTAGTCCATCGCGCCGTATTCTTCCAAGGTGTGGACCACCTGGGCCACGGTGGACGCCTTCTGGCCGACGGCGACGTAGATGCAGTAGATGTCGGTGTCCTTCTGATTGATAATCGCGTCGATCGCTAGGGCGGTTTTCCCCGTCTGGCGATCCCCGATGATGAGCTCTCGCTGGCCCCGACCGATGGGAATCATGGAGTCGATGGCCTTAAGCCCGGTCTGCACCGGTTCCTCCACGGGCAGGCGGTCCACCACCCCCGGGGCGAGGCGTTCAATCGGCAGAACCTTGTCGGTCTCTATGGGCTCCTTGCCGTCTAGGGGGGTCCCGAGCGGGCTAACGACCCGGCCGAGGAGGGCCTCGCCGACGGGCACCTCGACGATGCGGCGGTTTTTAACGGGGGACAAGGAGAACATCCAAAAGCTGACCGACGCGGTGGG
>JALLOF010000139.1 GCA_027717595.1 Nitrospinae bacterium AH_259_B05_G02_I21
GCTTTGCCCGGATCGACCACCACCGGCCCTTGAGGACTGGCTGCCCCGAGGTGATCTACTGCGAGGGCAAAAGGCCCGAGGATGTTGAGGCCATCGTGGAATCCCTCCTTGAGAAGGGCGCGACGGTCCTTGCCACCCGGGTGGACGAGGCCCTCGCCGAGCGCCTGAAGGTCATATCACCGAAGGCCGACCACAACCTGCGGGCCAGGACCGTCGTCATCCAGCAAGAGGCGGTGGTCCCCACCCAGGGGACCGTACTCGTCGTTACGGCCGGCACATCGGACATTCCCGTGGCCGAGGAGGCGTCGGTAACTGCACAAGTTTTGGGTAGCCGGGTCGAGCGGCTCTACGACGTAGGGGTGGCGGGGATTCACCGGCTCCTGGACGCCTGGGAACACCTTGAGGCGGCGCGGGTTATCGTCGTGGTGGCGGGGATGGACGGAGCGCTCCCAAGCGTCGTCGGGGGTCTGGTCGACTCACCGGTCATCGCCGTGCCGACGTCCGTGGGCTACGGGGCGAGCTTCGGCGGACTGGCCCCTCTGCTCACCATGTTGAATACCTGCGCCCCGGGGGTCGCCGTGGTGAACATTGATAACGGCTTTGGCGCCGGGATGTTAGCCCACTCCATCAACCGCCTGGGAGAGAAGCCCCTTTCGGGAGGGGCCAGCCAGTGACCCTGGCCTACTGCGACTGCTTCTCCGGGGTGGCCGGGGACATGTTTCTCGGGGCCTTGCTCGATGCGGGTCTGGCGGTCGATACGCTCAGGGCCGACCTCGACGCCCTCGGCGTGGCTGGATGGAGCCTGGATGTTGCCCAGGTCGAGCGCTGCGGGGTCGGCTGCACGCTGGCCACCGTCGAGGTGACAGAAGACCCCAAGCCCCACCGCCGCCTGGCCGACCTGCTCTCCATCGTCGAGGGGGCGGACCTCCCTGATCCCATCCGCGAGACGGCGGCCCTTGTTTTCAGGCGTTTAGCCGAGGCCGAGGCCCACGTCCATCGCTGTCCGCCCGAAGAGGTCCACTTCCATGAGGTGGGGGCCGTGGATGCGATAGTCGATGTGGTAGGCACGGTCGCCGGCTTCCACCGGCTGGGGGTCGAGGAAATCATCGCATCGCCCGTAAATACCGGAAGTGGAACGGTTTCGACCGCCCACGGCATCCTCCCCGTGCCGGGGCCGGCCACGCTTGCCCTCCTCGAGGGATTTCCCTGCTACGCCGAGGGGCCGCGGCTGGAGCTCGCCACCCCGACCGGCGTCGCCCTGCTCACCACCCTAGCCTCTTCCTCGGGCCCCATGCCCCTGATGGCGCCCCACGCCGTGGGCTACGGCGCGGGCCAGGCCGTTGTGGCCGAGAGGCCCAACGCCCTGCGGCTCGTCCTTGGGCGGCGCGACCCGCTCGCGGCCGGCGAGACGGTCGTCGTGCTGGAGACCCACCTAGACGACTGCTCCCCCGAGCTTTTCGACCATATAATGAACCGGTGCTTCGCCG
>JALLOF010000013.1 GCA_027717595.1 Nitrospinae bacterium AH_259_B05_G02_I21
GGCGCAGTGTCACCTCGTAGTATGGCTCGAACAGGCCTTCTCCTGTATCGATTTCCAGCCTTTCTTGGTATCCCTCTAGGGTTGGACGCAAAATCTTTCGGGCTCGCTTGGCCTGCGTTCCATGCCCCGGTGGCCTGTCAGCGAAGATCACCTGGTCGCCGTCCAGGGTAAGATGGTAATCATGGAACCTTCCCCCGTCGGTGTAGGCCCGGGCCTCTATCTGACCGTCCGAGGGATTGACCCCTAGGATAACGAGGGCTTGATGAGCGTCCTTCTTTCCGTCCTGTAGAGGGTAGGTCGCCGCCATGCGGAGGGAAAGGAACCGGCCGCCGGCCTCCCAAGCCCCAATAACCTCTTTCAAAAACCCACCAGGCCGATTCGCCCATGTGCCTTCGCCGTGGAAATGCCCCAGTAGATAGTCGAGTTTGGTCAGAGCGGGGCTAGGCTTCTCATGGTCGTGAACGGGGTCAAACCGAAACGGTTGAGCGGTCCCGAGATCAACAAGGAGGGTGCCGGCAGAAGTCGCGCGGCTCACAAACTCGGTGACGGCTTGCAGGTCGCGTTCTTGAGCGAACTGCGCAAACATTTCGCAGCGCTCTCCCACGCGAAGGGTGGCAACCGGCGCCTGCTTGCACGGCCCTTGGCACTCGGTCTGGGAAACGGAGCCCCCAAGCTCTCGCCCCATCCGCTCCAGCGCTTCTCGGGATACGTTGGCATGGAGCCGCTCGCTACAAGGGCGGCCCCCGCAGAGAAAGAGATGCGACGGGCCATCGAAAAACCGCTTACGAGCGATTGCGAGAGCCTCGTCCAGCTCAGCCCCTGTGGGCCGAATCTCGAGAAATTCCAAGTACGAGCGCCAGGTTCCCAGCGCTTGGTCCGACCAACTCCCTTGCACCCGTACGACAAAGGCTAGGGCAAGGACGGCCAGATCGTGCGTGTTGGGCGTTGCCAAATCAGTACTCATGGTGGGTTCCTCGTCCTACTCTCCTGACAAAGTGATGGAACAGAGCACGTGGATCACGCTCACCGCAGGTGCGTTGCCACCTTGTCGGCCAGCGACGGCAATGAAGGGGATGTCCGAACGACATGAGCGCTTGCTTGCTCTCTACAACATACACAAAGCTTGCCGGTATGGCAATAAATAACGCCGGTCGGGGTACACTCTCGGATGACATCCTTTCCCACGACTCGCTACATTAAGCATCCTACTGTGGAGAAGCGGGAGATGCTACGTATAGACGATGTTATTGTCCCCAATAGCACTTTGACCTCCAGGGGCATAACCCCAGTAATATTAACTTTTCCCCTCCTACGCGAAAGTAACGATTTCCTGGGATAATCTTAACTACCTAAGGATTGCATAGGGAAACCGAAATTTACAAAACTCTAACTCTGAAAGTGGTACAATAAATGGGGGCAGCTCAGCCGTCTATTATCTGATACCATCAGAATAAGACCAAAAAAATAAGAGGTGAAGTGCAAATGAGCAACGTTTTAATGGTCATCGCACCATACTGGCATAATGGCACGTGGGTATTTGACGACGACACACATGACTTGGTGAAGGAGCCCTTTGTTGCTGGAGTGCCCGATATGATAGACGAGTTGGTTGAAGACATCCCAAATGCAAGGGATGGGTTTAGACTCATATTTTCCGCCACGCCATTTCCAGGGTATCAGAAGGAGTTGGTTTGGGTTAGTGAGGAAATGGGAGGAAATTGGTATAAGTCAGTAGAGCCACCGATGGAGGGGTGGCTTTGCCCAGCACTTAATTATTATTTTGAGGCCGCCCCAGAGAAAATTTTTGTCAAACCAGAACCACTGGGGTAATTTTAAAAACAACGGTTGTATCTAACAAGTGACATTCACCTACCTCCATTCGCCTTGCCTGTGGTAGAGCCTATCGAACTCCTTCCACGATGAAATTGCCCCTGATAGCCCTCTGCCTCCAGGGGCATATTTCGGTTGAAATATTGACTTTTACCCTCTAAGGGAAAGTAACGATTACCTGGGATAATCGTAACTCTAACTCTGAAAGTGGTACAATGAATGGGGGCAGGTCAAGAAGTGCTTGTAGCCAACAACTAAGTTCGATTGCCTTCCACCAGTTATTATGCCACCATCTGAGTCAGGATTCACTTGGTAACATAGTTAGCGACTCTCCCGAAGCGGTACGGCAAATCAGTCCCTCTACAAGCTGAAGAAACGTACGGTTTCGTTACGGCGGTTTTTCCAGATAACTGAACGATGGGCTTTAATTGTAACGTTCACGGGTTCCAAACCGCCCTCCAAGATCAGGATAACGTTGACGCCGGAGGTGGAGGCTTGGTTGTCGACGGTGATAGTGCCGGTTTGTCGGTCGTTGCCTTCGACCGAGGAAACCCCGTAGCCGAAATGACCCTCTTCAGGAAAGGTTAGCCTTGCTTCAGCACGTGGTCTCAGCTCAATGTCCCATCGCATAGTGCTCACACTCCCTAAATGCCTCGTTCTTTAATTTTGATATGCATCGTTGGGAAGGCCTTTTTTCTAGTTGCCGTCTTTATAGTAGACACGAGTAGGCCCATCAGCAATTTGCACCACTAGATCAGGGATTCCGTCGCCGTCGACATCTGCCAATGCGACCTTATCAATGCGCCCACGCGAGTCCGGCAGTGGCATGGCAAGGCTAACTGGGAAGCCACCCGTGGCGTCATTGAAAAAAACCACAGCGTCTCGCCCAGGGGTTGCTACAACAAGATCGTTCCAGCCGTCGAAATTGATGTCTGAAGAGGTGATCAAATAGGGGTCGCTATCATCCACTAAAGAGGTAAAATCAATCCTGCTCCCACTTAGGCGAAGCGTTTTCCCTCGATTTAGGTAAATCTTTAGCGGCTCACCTCTTTTTCCATTGTAAAGAATGAGATCGGTGCGGCCGTCGTTGTTGACGTCGACCGCTGCGCTCAACGAATGGCTAGCTTGGTCCTTTGAATACTTCTCGTGGGAAAGTAGCTCTGCCGCAGTAAAGCGAATCTCGTCGTCGGCCAACCCTTCTACGCTCGCGTTACTTATCAATTTCCACCACTGCCATTGCCCACCTTCGGCTGTTCCTACTGCAGCGACAAGATCGAAGTCATAATCGTTATCTAGATCGATTGAGGTGGCATTGTACCAAGGATGGCGTCGGGGATCGACCTCGGGTACGGTCTCGAACCACTGATCCGTGACGTTTACGGTAGGCCCACCATTGTCAGGGACCCGGAATATTCCTTTGTTGCGAAACACTTCGACAGCGTCGCTACTTTTGCTCAGCCTTCCCAACCGCCAGCCACCTTTAATCATGCGGGAGAAGATCCTCAACCCCTTAACTCTCCTTACGTCGAAGTCGGAGGGCAGCATCTTATGGGAGGGCGTAGCCTTGAAGGCAAGCGGTAGAATGACGCCATGCATGAACCTTCCATTGTAAGTTGAAAGTGTTGTACTGCCGAAGTAGATGGGTCTTTTGAAGTCGCCGCGGATTCGAATTGTTGTCAAATGGTCTTTGCCGCGAGTTCTGAATTGTGTTGTAAGAGCGGTCTTCGGAAACAGGCGGCTGGATAACTCTGTCAGGGGCGCAGTGAGAACTTCGAAATTCTCATCGACGTTTACACTCAACCCTAGCTCCGAGTCCTCCGGCCGGCTAAGGTAAAAGAACACGTTATGGTCACCGTCTGAGCGCCGAAACTCAATCGTGTCTCCAAGCGCGGCGTAAATCCTTAGGGCATTATCGATGCCCTTTCCGGAGCTCTGACCACGATACAACCAACGGGAACCGGAGGCAGTAACTACGTGACGCTCTGCTGCTACGGCAGCATTGGCGTCCAGCGTTAGACCGGATAGTATCGCACCGAGGATCATTATGACGGTGCAAACTACCGAGGTCATTTTTATAGTTCCTCCATTAGCTCATTCGTTTAATGGCAAGATGCTTGGATCCCCGGGAGGTAACACTAGAAATAGACCCCATTCCCCGTCCCTAAGCTGTGAACCGACGTGTGAACCATAAAGAAACATCGTCTCTGTCGGAACCGTAGAAGGCTTAATGTTGAACACAGACGAGACTCCTTGGGAAACAGCGGCCATGTGATTTGAATTTTCCGGGCTTCGGTAGTCGAATGGCCAGCGTCCACCATCTAGGAAGAAACTGTGATTTCGCAGGTTGCCCACCCCAGCAGCATGTATTTCGCGTATGACCACCTGATCACCAACGTGAGCACGCATAAGTGGGGTTGGTGGGTCTTTTTCAACATTCTCCGCGGAATAGTAATTTATAGCGACGTTCCCTCTGCTACCCAACCATCCGTCCTGTAAGAAGATGACAAACTCTCGGAACGACTCCTTACCATCACTTGACAGGATCCGAGCCTGCCAGCCTGGTGAATCAGCTTCTTCCGATGTCATTGGATGGAAGGTGGTACCGGGAGGCTCGACGATTAGGGCGCCAAACAGGCCGTGGAGCTGGTGGTGGGGGTCCGCAAAATCCCGCAGATAAATTACCCCCAGCTCTTGGTCGGCGGTAAAGAAGTAAGTTCGGGAGTCGCCTCGCACCACCAGGGAATGATTGTTGAGTCCCATCGCCGAGCCGTCGGAATCGATCACGTTGTACTTAAGCAAGCTGGCATGGAGCGATGTGATGGAACTCCAGGGGCGTTCAGGTTGCTGGTCGAAGACCCTGGACTCTTCGGGCAACAAGTTAGTCAGCTTTATCTCGATCTCCACCGGCAGAGACTGGTTATTTTCGTCCACACGTGCAGCGACCCGAAGCACTAAGGGTTCAGGGCGCTCTTTGAAACGCTTCCGCAGTAATCCAGTGAGTTCGTCGATATCTTTATCTTTTTCTGCCTTAATGCGTTTGCGGGTCTTTTCCGTAATACTCTCTGCCAGTTGCTTCTCCCTTTCCTCACGCAACTCTATGTAGGTGAGGGCGGGAGTGCCGGCGTCCGCCTGATCGCTCTGGAGGATCAACGATCTGGTCATGATGGTTCCGTGCACGGTGCAATCGAAGCGCAGCTCGGTGACTTCGCTCTGATCTTTCACCGTCGCCCGTGCCAGCAGTTTAGTGCCCGGGATAGGGCCCTGGAATCCTGTGGTTCCTTTGTTGTTCGGACCAAAAACTCGACCGAATTGAAGTCCTGCATCTTTTTTGAATTCCTCTACCTGTTCGAGGTCCAGGAAAACCTCGGCATCCGTGAATTGCTGGAACGTGACCCCGTGGAAACCTCTTTCCACATGCCATTCAATCCTGTCCCCCGGTCTGACCTTCACCGTTGATCCAGGCGGGTCCACACCATCGATGCTGACCTTCCAGATGTGTTGGTTTCCATTGGTAACACCACGGATCTTGATGAGACGTTCATTCGCCGCTCGACGAACGGGCACCTCCACTTCCACAGCTGCAATATGGAACTTCATTGCATCGGGGTTGCTGACAGGCTCTTCCGCTGGCGGCACATTGATCTCAGTGATCACTATGTCTCCGGTCGGCTCCTGCCGGGTAGCTCCCCTCGGTGCACTACCATCCAGCTTCAAAAGGGGAGACCGGCCTCCTCGAATTTCGCCAACACTCCTGAGAAACACAATTTTTGGCGGTTCGCCGTCTTTGGTTTCGAACCTCAGGCTATTGGTTTTCGTGGCAAAGGGCACGTTGTCGGGAACGTTCCCCTCGTAATCCTCATCCAATGCCTCGATGGCTACGTCGAAGAAAAAGATTCGTGGATTTTCAGCTTTCCCCTGAAGGGCAGCTTTGTTGTCTTTTAATACGGACTCAGGAATAAAGACTTCTTCAGTGGCAACGTATGTTACACCGCGGTCGGATTTGAAGGGGTGCGATCGCGGCACAGTTACCGTGGCAGGTTTGCTCAGATACACCCGCACTGAGCCCTTGGCGCGCGCTCCACCGCCAGCATTGTTGGAGTAGACTCGAAGCAGTCCCCACTTCCCTGATTTGAACAAGTCATTAACGCCGGTACTGCCGTAGAAATAGTCACCCGGCGCTGCCATCACCGTATCATCGAACCTGAAAGAGAATCCCTCGGACACTCCTACCAAAGCAAAGTCCCGTAACGTCGAGTTCGGATTGTTGAATTCGTAGGGCCACCGGTGCCCATGCACTGTGAGGGTATGAATCTCATGGGTTCCCCCGGCCTCCGTACGAATCCAAATTGGATCGTTCGGATATGCACGCCACAGGATGGTCGGCGGATCACCGTGGAGCAACGAGCTGAAGACGGCCTCGATACCGCCTTGGAGGAAGGGTTTTCTATTGATCCAGCCGATCGGTTCCAGGTTGGGGAATCGCTTCTTTTCGTCCTGAATTCGGTGTTCTAACTTCGCGCGCCGTAGGTTGATTGAATGCTTCGAGTCGTTGAACAAAGGCACAAACTCGCGGAAAGCCCGTGTATTTGGCTTGCCCCAATCGACACGGATTGTAGCCTCGGCCAGACTCTTTCGCGCGGAGCTCGAGGTAATTTTTTCTCCCTTATGTGCGTAGATTTCCTGGTCGGTTTCGGGGTCGTGATAGGTTGCCCCAACTGGCTCTATGATAGTGGCACCGAAGAGGCCATGAGGCAGGCTATTCTTGAGCAGCGAATGGTCGTGAAAGTAGACCGTCCCTAACTCAACGTCTGACCACCACCGATAATGCACTTGCTCGTCAAATTTAGCGGTCCCCGGAATTTGAACAAGGGCGCCCTTTTTTTTATCCCACCCTAAGGTGGGTCGGATGGAGGTTTCGTAATTCAGTCCAGCAACTGCCCCATCCGATGATTGAACATCGTATTGCACCAAGTGGGTATGGATCCCCACTTTGCTGTAATGACGGTTCTCGGTCTGATCCACTAAGGCGCTAGTTAGAGTGATATCAACAACATCACCAGCATTGGCGCGGATGACAAGTGGCTCGGCTCGCTTGCGTCCTGCCATGATATCTGGGACGTCATCCCGTAAGACGAATATTTGGGCACTTGAATCCACTCTCTTGGGAAGGCATTGGCCAAAGCAAAGACTGCCGGACATATTCACCCCGTGCACCGAGCAGACAAAATCGATGTCTCCGTTCTCCAGAACCCTCTCAACCGTTGCTGTGGCCAGAACCAGTTCGGTTTTTCCGTGATCGACCGTCATCCCTTTCGTTCCCCACGGATCTTCCCCGGGGATATTACCTCGTTTCGTGAACGGTTCATTCTCCACAACGCTGATGAACTCTTTGGCCCGTGTGTAGTTTGGAAATGTTAGTCCGTGCGGTAAATTTTTGCTGGTTACCTTCCAGGTAATGTTATCCCCTTTGTTCACCTTGATTTTGGCGCTCGTTTGGGTCCTGCCGTTGATTGTGGCGTGCCAACTACTAGTGTCTCCATCGATGCCAGTGAAGACGATTTTGCGTCCACCTTGCCCAGCGCCGACGGCTTCGCCACTGATACGGGTACCGAATTCATTTGGATCTACCATGGCCCCTGAAAAGGTCGCGTAATCGATTAGCAGCTGCAGAGCCACAATGTCGTAGTGTTTCACGTTGGCTCTGGCCTGCTCCGCCTCCTCAGGAACCAATCCGCTTCCAGTCGATACACCAAGAGGGTAGCCCGGATCATTGCGACCAAAGGTAGGCCCAAGATATGCAGTACCCTGGTGCAATGGGTCGTTAATTACTTTATACTTCCCTCCTGGCTTTTCGGGACGCACAAGCTTGTGTTTCGGCGCGAAGGGGGGACGCCTCCCCGCATGAGGAAGCAGGAAAGGATAAGCCAGGCGACCATCTTTTGGGTTAAACAGCAGCTTTGGCTCCCTCAACGGTCCGCCATTGAGCTCCTCCTTACGGTCCACCCCAATGCCCTCCCCAAACGTGGGAAACCCGTCCGCGAAGTTAACGGCGGGAGCTTTTCCGTCGCATCGAGCATCGTAGGGCTCTCCGAGAAAAATTGAATCGCCGTTCTGGTCCTCGACAGTCGTCCAGTTCCAAACGTTAGCGCGATTGATCTTTGTACCGCCGCCTTCACGGTCGCCGCGATCATCGGCCCACTCGTCACATTTCGGCTTGCCCGGAGTGGGAAGCTGCGCCCGAATATAAAGGAGGAGTTCATTATTAACGCTAGTAAGGCGCTTCCCAGCTAATGGCCCGTTGACAGGGACAGGGCCATTACCGGCCCTGACATTTTTGGCCAAAGTGGCAGAATCAACGGCGATTGGTGGACGGGAATCTTTATCAACTCGGTCAGGGAGGGGTGCCAAACCGGGTTGATATGTCGTTCTGCGCTGGAGGGTGTTATATATGCGGGCGTAGGTCCACATACCCTGAGTAACGTGATCAATGATGTGACAGTGAACGAGTACGTCCCCTACCGTCCGCTGTACACCGCCAGCACCACCTTCAATAAAGACATCAAACGTCTCTCCCGGCCCGAGCGTTTGGGAATCGATCCGCAAAGAGGTGGAAGTGGTGACATCCGGCTGCTCGGGAAATTGCGGTCTGCCCCACTTCGAGGGGTTGGTCAGGTTAGGCTTTCCGTTCTTCGCTTCCTTCTCTTGAATATTTGGTTGGAAACGCCATCGGTGGGCGTGGTGGTGGAAAACGTGGAATTGATCCCCGGTGCCTCCATGGACAATGCGATAGCGCATCGGATCGCCGACATAGAACCGGGGATGGGGTGTGGATGAGTCCCCATAGGTGTAGGCACTGTAGGCTAAGGATCGATCATTAACGGTAAACGGCTGATCCCCGTCGGTTCGAGGCCGTGTGCCATCTTTCCTGGAATTGAAGATGTCACTAAAGGGCTCAGTTCTGTAGCTGATGGCCCGCGGGTTCTCTTCAATCAGGCCCTTGATTTTATTGTTTCCGAGATCATCGTGGAAGAAGAGCACGTACTCCCGAAATGCCGGTACGTTGGGGTCTTCGTTCGCGACAATAGCACCCCAGCCACTATTGATCTCCTTGTAGCCATTTGGGTCGACCTCATAGTTGCCGAAGCTGTCCACGCTACCCTCGACAATTTCATAATGATCTGGATCGAAGTAGATCGAACCGGGGGGCTCAACAATCAGCGCACCGAACAGGCCATGGGCGATCTGGTCGACAGTCGCGTTAATTCCGTTACTGAGATTTTCAGGCAATACCGGCTGGCTATGGAAGTAATAGGTGCCCTCACTGGCCTCATGATTGCCAATGCGCAACTCATATCGCAACTGAGGGCCGTCAGCCCCCCCACAGGCCACCGGCTTCGGCGCTGCGTTCCGGCCTGCGGCAGAGGGGTCCGAGGCATCACTGAGGGCCGAGCGATCGTAGGGGGCGCCATGAAGCAGGATGTTGGCGCGGAAGGCTTCGCTCAAGTTGTCACAATTCTGGTTCTCTGGCACTTGCAGGCGGTTAGTGAAGTCGATCACCACCGTCTCACCACGGTTGGCACGGATCACCAGGGGCTGGACCGTCATCACCTTCACCTTCTCCTTACAGTCCAGCGGCGGTGATTTGCCCTCGCATTCCGGCGGGATCTTTTGAAGTTGCGCGTCTAAGAAGTGCCCCTTGAATGGATCCTTCAGATACAGATCGTCTTGGTGGCCGCTGCCGAAGAACAGGGGATCGTGGCCGGCGTTGAAGAACTCTAACTCTGCCCCCCTTTCAACCTTTGCACGGTCCTGCTCCAGGACGAAGATCTTACCGTCGGGATCATGGCCGCCGAATCGGTTGTAAACGATGTTGACCTTGATGGCTGCGACCTCGAAATGGCGGGCATTGGACGGCGGTTCAAAGATGATCGGAAGGGGCTTGACCGTCACATGAATTCCGGCGAAGTTGCCACGCTCCAATGCCTCCGGAGAGACCGGCTCCGAATTCTGGGCCAGGATCGTCTGCGCAGGCGTCGGTGTCAGTCCTCCCGGCAGTACGCCCATGCTCTGCAGATACCGGGCATAGCCGCCGGGAATCGGGACAGCCGCGATGCGGTATTGTTGTTCCCACTCCCGACGGCTCATGATCGATCGACCATCTAGCGTGGTCTTGGGAACCTTAAAGTCTGGCGAAAGGTCTCGGCTCTGGTCGAGGGGATACTTTCGGGATGGGGCAATGCCCCGACTGAGGTAAAGCTCCTTCAGCTCTTCGGCACTGCCATGGCCCTCATGGTGGGGTTTCATGTAATGCCGGTGCTTATGCCTATCACCGTGGACGCCGCCGGGCATCGGCGCTGCCTCCAGGCCCTCGTTCACTTTCTGAGCGAGCCAAGGAGACTCGTCGGGCCGCACGCCCGACATGTCGAGCATCATTAACATCCACGCCTCAGCGTCGCGGCGATCGATTTGCGCTTCACCCTGAACGGAAGCAACAGAAGCGCCTACTTTCGCCGGATCTCCAGCCGCCGCAGGGGAGGCCAACGCCAATCCAATCAGGCAAAGCAAAGCCTTAAGAATGGGCGCAGTTGGACTCGACAAGGCTCTTCCACGCGATAGGGCCATGCTCTTTTTCCTTCGCCCCGAGGCTCTGCTCGCTGCTTGGGTGGATTGATTCTGCATGCTATCCTACAATATACTCCATTAACGGGCAACTCGGCATAATGCTCTCCTTCACTGACTTCCCCCTCCTAGTCAGCTTCACCATTTCTTAGGGACTTGGAGCTAGTTCAAGGTAGGTGCGCTTTTTATAAAAAAATATCCGATGAGACTGAAATTGTCAACAATGTACTGGTAGGATCGATAATCCCAGGAAGTATTGACTCAGGCTGCCAAAGAAAAAGTTTAATAAAGTTAAAATTACTCCAGAAATTACCCCAGATGGCTTTGACTCGCATGGGCAAATCTAGAGTCTCATCCTAATAGAAATAGAATAGGTCTCTGCTATCTCGGAAGATCTCAGAGGTGGCCTGTCCTCCATGGAGTGCAGGGAAGTTGTGATCTCAGTTTCTCAAAAGGAGGACAATTCATATATATTCATTACTAATAAGTAAAATTACGTGGGACAAATATGGGACAAAAATTGGACCTTTATGGACATTATCAAACAACTTCTTCGGATTTTTGGAACTAAATTATCAATATAATAGTCAAGTAAATAAATAGTTTACGGAAGACTGCTGTCTGGGGTGGATTTGATTAGCATCGGCCTGCCACGCCAGCCATAGGCCCCAAGTCATTTAAGAGAGGATCGATAATTATCAGTCCCGTGAAAAAGTGGTTGAGCTGTTCATTTGGAAGTCATATACTATTGTGAGCTTCCGAGAGTTCTTGAATTCAAGACTATAGATACCATGTGACTTATTAAGGAGGCGGTGCTTGGAATCACCCTTTGAGTACCTGAACTTCTGAGGAGAGGGAGAAGGAGGTCATATAATGTTTGATAATCCAATTAAGAATTTCAGTTGGCATGAAGGAGTTCCCATTTTGGAGCTTGATAATCCCACTATTCAGGAACTAGAAGATACCATTAAAGATCAAAATAGGTCTTTTGTACTTTATGAATCCCAAACAAGAACGTCCGCTTTGATCGTACCACACCAAGCCATGGAAATTATTATGGAACAACAACATACCCCAAATACATACGTAACTGAGAGTGAGTTGTTATCAGAAGTGATGAAAACTCAAGTTGTAGTCTCATCAGATGAAGCAGCTGTTGATGTAGCAAATTATGTGGAAATTGGTAAATCTGAAGTTGTAATCATCAAGGAATTTGAAAGACCAATCGGTGTTTTTCTTCCCTCTTACGCTTCAAAAACCTTATCAGAAACCTTAGGTATTGAACCAGAGTTAAACCTTAGGGAAAAAATAGAAGCTGTAAATAAGAAATGGGATTCTCCATTCCATGCAGAGTTTTTAAATAAGGTGATACCTGATACCTATTGGTGCGCTAAAGGTCACTCGGTAGATAGTTGTCCGTGTGACGAACATCCAAATGCTGGTTGTAAAAAATTATAATAGTCTACACATGAATTATGTTTAAGACGTTAACAACACAAGCTATCAAACTATTTGGAAAAGAATTTCTAATTTCTGCATTCTTTCCTGTACTTATATTTTTTTGCTCTTTACTTTTTTTATTTAAAGGATGGGCAGGAGTTATAGATCAAGTAGGTTCTTGGTTATTATTTGGTGGCAAACTAACAAAAGAAAGCGTTACAAAATTTGTTTTCCCTATAATATATCTTTTTATCATATATCTATTTAGTTATGTAATATATGGAGCAATCCCTAAGATCTTAGATCTCTATCAGGGAAATATATTGTTTATTAAAAATTGGTTGAGAAGGAGACAAGTAAAAAAGTTTGAAAAGAAAAAAAAGAAATGGAATTCTTTAAATTTAAGGAAAGATGCATTAATATGGTGTAACCAAGGATATCAAGAAGCACATACAGATGAGGATATTTCTGTTGAAGAATTAGTAAATAATATCAGGAAACTGGATAGTTACTTTAGTAGATTAGAATACGACATAACGGAAAATGTAAATGTTATTAGTAAGAGGAGATTAGTTAACAATCTCACAAAATTATACATTGTTGCATCGAAGAAGGATAATCTTCAACAAGTTCAAAGAACATCTTTCGAAAATTTAATTCAGAAAGCAATAACCATTTCAGGAAATATAACGATTAAAAAATTGATTGACAGTTGTTATATAGAGGCATATTCAAAATGGTTAGATTCATTTAATGAGAAATATCAATATCCTGATGAAAAGTATTTACAAGCAACCAAATTAGGTACTGTGTTAATGACTGTTAATACCTATCCTAAGTTACGTTATGGGATTGATATAGAAAGCATATGGCCTAGACTTTTACATGTAATTCCAGAAAATTACTTTAAAAGATTAAGTGACTCAAAAATATATCTAAACTTTACAGTTATTATATCATTTTTTTCTTTTATTATAGCATTAATTTCTATACCCTATAGCTACTTATTTTGGAATAGTAACGAAATTCATAATTTTCGTAGAGGTATAGTTGTATTGATTATTGCTTTTTCTTTTGCTCGCATATTTTATTTACTTTCAATTGAGGCTGCAAGAGTGTTCGGTGAAATGATGAAAAGTAGCGTAGACTTATTTAGAAGAAAACTATTGAATGAATTAAATATCGATCTTTCTAATGTTTTAACTCCTAAGGATGAAAAAGAACAAATATGGGAAAAGCTTAGCGCATTTATAATACTTGGTTCCGTTACCGAAGAACCGAGGTATAAAAAACAATCATAATTAAGTTATTTGTCAAGTTTATTTGATCGTTAAATAAGATAATAAACTTCTCGTTTGACCTGCCCCCAGTCATTGTACCACCTTCAAAGGGGGATTGACATCTTTAGAAGCACCATACTCGGTTTCGATTACACGATGTAATCGTCCCTCACGCTCCTCTACCCCCAGGGGCTTATTTCGGTTGAAATATTAACTTTTAGGTCGGTTGGGCAAAGTTAAGATTACCTGGGATAATCGTGACTCCACGATAATCCTTGTACCATCGAAAGCAATCCCGTATCATCGATTAAACTGCATTGCTACTGACCAAGCTATCAAAATTGCGTAAGGCCGCGAACCCGAGCAGATAGATGTTGTTCATCCTCCCTTGTAGAATGCAATGATTACACCAAACCAAGGCCAGACCCGGTCAAAAGCCACCTGGATTTTCGGTACCTCATTGCTCGTATTGTTGGCCTATGCGTTTATATTCGGCCCGCCCACATTACCTCTTTACAAGCTTCGGATTTTGGCCATCGCCTCTGCTTTGCTCGCCAGCCTTTTTGCTTTCTTTTTACCGGGAGATATTGTCCTCGAAATCACATCAATTAAGTCACGTTTTGGGGAAATTGGTGTCAAGGCAACCGGCAGTATAGCCGTTTTTTTGTTTGTGCTCTGGTGGTGGTCGAGCCCATTCGCTCCTATAGGCCAGAGAGAAAAAGTCGTTTCATTACTGGAGAACGAACTTTCACTCAAGAACAGACAGATAGAGTTCCTCCAGGGACAAATTGAACGACCTCAAGCACTTGCCCTTTCACGCAAGGCTCGGATGCTTGCGGAGCAAATTCCCTCAGACGCCGATTCCTACGCGCTAGCATTAAAGGCGACCGCGGAAAGAAGGTTTGACGATGCCCGGCGGTTCTTGAATGAAGCTGAAAGAAACAAGAAAGTGGAATTAGCAAAAATCTATGTGGCCCACGGTGAGATGGAAGTTTATGCAGGACGATACCCTGTTGCGGTCGGCTGGTATCAAAAGGCTTTGGACCTAAGGCCTAACGATCCAGGCTTATTAAACTCTACAGCCTTGGCGTTGCACTTGGCTGCCAACTATACCAAGGCCGAACCACTTTACAGGCGGTCGCTAACAATTAGGGAGAAGACCTTAGGACCAGAACACCCAGGCGTGGCCACGAGCCTCAACAACCTGGCAGGACTGTTCCTTAGCCAAGGTAAGTACTTCGAGGCCGAGCCACTTTTCAAACGCTCCCTGGCAATACGAGAAAAGGTCTACCGGCCGAACCACCCAGGCGTAGCGCAGGTCCTCAACAATCTTGCTGCGCTCTACAGAGCCCAGGGCCGTTACGCCGAGGCAGAACCCCTCTTTGTTCGCTCCCTGGGTATCTGGGAAACGGTATTAGGGCCGAACCATCCGGACGTGGCTCAGGGGCTCAACAATTTGGCGGCGCTTTATTTTAACCAAGGTAAGTACGTTGAGGCCGAGCCGTTATTCAAACGCTCCTTGGAAATCAGAGAGAAGTTGTTGGGGCCTGACCATCCGGACGTAGCCCAGGGCCTCAACAACCTGGCGGCGCTCTACAAGGCTCAGGGCAGGTATTCCGAGGCCGAGCCCCTTTACAAGCGCTTCCCGCAGATTCTTGAGAAATCCTTTGGGGTTAACCATCCGGACGTAGCCCAGGGCCTCAACAACCTGGCGGCGCTCTACAAGGCCCAGGGCAAATACGGCGAGGCCGAGCGCCTATACAAGCGGGCGCTGGCGATTTGGGAAAAAGTGCTGGGACCCAACCACCCTGACGTAGCCAAGAGTCTCAACAATTTGGGGGCGCTATATAAGACCCAGGGCCGGTACTCCGAGGCAGAGCCCCTCTACGTGCGTTCCTTAGCAATAAGAGAAAAGGTGTTGGGGCCGGACCACCCTGACGTGGCTCAGGGCCTCAACAACCTGGCGGCGCTCTACAAGGCCCAGGGCAAATACGGCGAGGCCGAGCGCCTATACAAGCGGGCGCTGGCGATCTTTGAGAAAGCTTTAGGGCCGTACCACTCTGACGTGGCCTTGAGCCTCAATAACTTGGGAGTGCTTTACAGAGCCCAAGGGAAGTACGCCGAGGCTGAGCCCCTCTACAAGCGCTCCCTGAAGGTCTTTAAGAAAGCTTTGGGGCCGAACCATCCAAATGTTGCTATGAGCCTCAACAATCTAGGAGTTCTATACAGGGCCCAGGGTAAGAATGCTGAGGCCGAGCCACTTTTCAAACGCTCCCTGGTAATACGAGAGAAGATATTGGGTCCGGACCACCCGGATGTTGCTTTGAGCCTCAACAATCTAGGAGTTCTATACTTTTTCCAGGGCAAATACACCCAGGCCGAGCCCCTCTACAAACGGGCGCTGGAAATCCTGGAGATGACCGTGCCCGACCATCAATACGTCGCAATAACATTAGATAATTTGGCAAAACTCTATACGAAAATGGGCCGAGAAGAAGAAGCGAAGAAACTGCTCGCCCGTGTCAAGCGTATTCGGGCAGGCAAATAGTTAGAACCTTGGGACGAGAAGGACCGCTTATGTTCCAGAGGCAAAGTTTCAACTACACGATGAAATAGTAACTTTCCATTCGCCCAGCCAAGTATCATATTTCGATGAAATATGCACCAGAGGCACTCTTCCCATAGACGACACTTGAAGGCTAAATAAGCCCATCCACAAATTTATGGTAGGGATTGCCCCGAAGATTGCCCCAAGGCCCTCTGAGGGTGACGGTATGACGATTGGTTAGGGGGCACCCATCAAGGCCGATTTGGGGCAATAAACGCGAATCCCTCAACTCCCGAAGCCGAGGATGTGGATTGCCGCCAGCTTTTTCTCGTCGCTGGTATGGAGGTAGGCTTGGGTCGTAGTAATACTAGCGTGACCTAAGAGGTCTTGGACCGTGCGAAGGTCCACCCCGGCGTCCAGTAGGCTCACGGCGAAGGTGTGTCTGAGAGTGTGGGGCGTCACCCGTCGCCGTACAAGAGCTACCTTGCGGACGCGGGCCACAAGGTGTCTGATGGCTTTATAGGTAAGCCGTCCGGCTTCGTGCGGCCCATGCTTGCCTAGCGTCTGGAAGATGGGCTCCGTTGGGTCGGCGCCATTCCTACCCTCTGCCCGCCAGTAGGCCCGGATAGCCTCAAGAGCTTCGGGATGGAGTGGAACTTTTCGGAGTCGGCCCCCCTTGCCATTTACCACCAAGACAGGCTGGCTTCGATAGCTCTGGATGTCTCCCACGTCCAGGGTACAGAGCTCGGCAGAGCGGAGCCCGGAGCCGAGCATGGTCTTGAGAAGCGCGTAATCCCGCTTGCCTTGAAGGGTGCGGCGGTCGGGCACCCGGAGCATGGCGCCCACTTCTTCGGGAGTGAGAAAGCCACTCTCACGTTTTTGGTTCTTCCCCATCGGTGGCCCTCCTATGCAGGGATTGATTGCCTCGTCATGCCCGCCATCGCGTGACGGGCATTGGGAGAGAATCAAACCCTAATTGGCATAACGACGCACTGGTAGCCATTGTCCCCCACAGGCTCAAACAGCGCCGGCGCGAGTTTGTCCGTAAAACCCGCCCGGACCTCTACGGTGTCCATTGCTTCAAAAGCATCATGGAGGTAGCGTGGGTTGAGCCCGATGGTGAGTTCGTTACCATTGTGAGACACGTCAAGGGTTTCCTCCATTGAGCCTGTTTCCGTATCTTCGGCTTTCAGGACTAGCATCCCGTTAGAGAAGGTCCATATCACCATTCCGGTTCTTTGGCCCTTCGTAATTGTTTGGAGCCGCTTGAGAGCGTCCAGGGCGGCCTTGCGGTCAAAGGTCGCAACCACGTCGCTATGCTCCGGGATTATTTGCTCATAGTTTGGGAATTGACCCTCAATTGCCCGGCTGTATAGGGTAGCGTCGGGAAAGTGAAAGTGACTATGGTCCTGTCCAAAGGCGACTTTGACAGGTACGCTATCCCCTTTTGAGAGCCGATAGGCTTCATGGATGGCCTGTCGTTTCACGACCCCGCTTACTGGTGTATCCGTCGGCTTTGAAAGCTGTATTGTTAGAACGGCCAGCCGGTGTCCGTCCGTAGCAACCGCTTTGAGGGTTGTCCCTTCCGCCTTGAGGTAGACACCGTTAAGGACATAGCGCGTCTCATCGGTAGAGACAGCATGTAGCAGCTTGTCCGCCATCTCCCTCAAAACCTCACTCGATAGCTCGATTGTCCCTTTGGCCTCAATCTGAGGCAGGCCCGGAAACTCATCGGCGGGCATACCCGCAAGGCGGGCCGTTGTCCGTCCACAGCGAAGCGTCAACCAATGCTCATCGCCGTCCTCTACCTCTAGAATGACCGTCTCTTGCTTCTTAGATAGAGCCTTGACAATCGAATGGAGCGCCTTCGCGTTGACGGTTATCCTTCCAGGCCGCTCCATGTCTACCGCAATGGGGGCCTGGATAGCGATTTCAAAGTCGGTCGCCGTAAGTTTCAATACGGCCCGCCTTTCATAGAACTCCCATTTTGCCTCCAATAGGATGTTAGCGAGTATGGGCTGCCGCGCTTTGGGGTCGGCGGCCCGGTGGACCTTTGCCACTCCGTCGAGTAGTGCCTGTCGTGATACTTGAACTTTCACCGTTTTTCCCTCCACTTAGAAGCCGCCGGGATTGGCGGCCCTCTCGGAGCCCCAGGCCAGAGCCCAGAGCCCCTGTAGGGCCGTCAAGCCGCCTGAGCGGTCGCCTCTTGGCCCAGGATGAGGTCCAGGCACCGGCCCACGTCCGACAGGACGGCGATACAGGCCCGCCTAACATCCTTGCGGGCACTTTCAGCATAGGAGCGGATGTACCGGTAGGCGTTCCCATCGTGGCTCTTGCGTCCAAAGAGGCGCATGAGCACAGCGGCGGTCAGTTCGGCCACAACCTCTTGTTTCCAGTCCTGTCCGGGCCTGAGCTCGCCCTTGATGCGCTTGTGGGCCGCGTGGGCCAGCTCATGGAAAAAGGTGCTTTCCTCATGGGTCGCTAGGACGATCTCGTCTCTTTCAGGGCGGTAGTGGCCGTACCAGCCGCCCGCAAAGGGGACGTAGGAGACCTTGAGGCCCCAGGCGTGGGCGAGCTCTGCTAGGGGCGGAGGCTCCGGAGGCTCCATGGGTGGATACTCAAGGGGCTGGCCGTCGGTATCCTCGGCCCGAAAGACCGGCACGGCCAGGAAGCCTACAAGGCGCTTTTCCCGGACGGTCTCTCCTGTCTCGGGGTCCTCAACTCGAACCTTTGCGATCCGAGGGGCTAGGATGTAGAAGGCCCGCGCCCCTTTGCGAACGTGGCGGCCCGCTTCTTGCCACTGCCGGTAGCCCCGAGCGTCAGCGGTGCCGGCCAGCATGGTGAGCATCCGGTTGGCCAGGCTCCACCGGGCACAGGGGACGTCCAGGGGCGGAATCACGGTCTTGGCTACGGCCTCGGGAATCTGGCCCGACTCAAAGAGGGCCAAGAGGCGGTCAATCTCTTGGTTGGCCTTATCTCCAAAAGTAGGTTTCTTGGTGGGTTGACGATTTGTGGGGGTTGTGGTAACTTTTTCCATTGGAAAGCCCTCCATTCGTGGGGGGTTGACCGTTGGGCTAAGAGGCTGGCTTCGCGGTTGGACTCTTAGCCCGTTTTACTTCTTGCCTCTCTTATCCCTCTCTCTCTTGAACCGTTCCACTTGGGCACGGTCAAGCAATATCATCTTGTGGCCGCCAATCTTATTCACAACTTCTAAACGACCGTCTTTGATAATGGCGTGGACCCTCTGCCGGGACACGTCAAGGTATTCAGCCGCTTCCGTCAACGTCATGTAGGGCTTCGTCTTCATGTTGATAAATATAAACTCTCTGTTTATATTTGTCAATAGAAAAATGCACTCCCACGCAAGAAAAATCGCCTTGTAATCTCTTGATAATACTTGAGTTGCCCGCCTCATTCGCTAGCGAGTGGAACGTGCCGGAATTGGCAAACGCGCCCTCAAGTCGGGGGATTGCCGAACGTGACGAGATAGTGACTGGCGCGGGCGCAAGTGGCCGCATCATGGGGGGTTGAGGATTGCGTCACAAAGGGGCCTGCCAATTATCACGTTATAGCATGTTATATGAAATTATATAACACTACATCGCCCGGTTCCTGCCTGATGTGTCCCGCCTTCCGCCAAGGGCAAAATGTGAGCGAACTAGACTCAAGTTAGAGTGGGAAGCAACCTCTAGGTGCTCGACAAAATCCCTCTACTGGCGATCGCCCCTGTCACCACGATGCTCCCCGTCCTTGGGGCCGATGGTATGGGGTCCTGTTTCGCACCTCACAAATAATGACCCAAATCGATCTAGGTGGGGGCGCAATAAACCCTGCAATGACGGGCTTTGTGGTCCAGTTTAGGGCAGGAAAGGTAACAAAGGTTCACCCAAACTCCCAGCCCTGGACCTGTTCGCCCAGGACGGCTCCCAGAGGTGTGATCTAGTGCCTCGGAGGGGCACTGGACTAGCACCCGTCCGGGATGCCAGCAAAGCCTTGAATGGTGGGGGGGCCGCCCCCCCCAACGAGCGGGAGCGGAGGCGGATAACCTGCCTGAAATGCGCAAACATTTTTCCTAGAAATCGGCTTGACAAAATGCAGGAAGGCGGAATCGAGACACCTCTCGGAACTGCGGCAACATTTTTTCCATCCTTGCTTCACTAAATGTGAATAATAGACCCGTCACACTCTTAGGCCCCTCACTGTGGTGGTAGTGGTTCAGGCCCGCCCGTTCCCGCGTCTAGAAACTTGAAGACCTGCCCAAAGAGTGGTATGGTTGGTTTGGTCGGCGCACGTGGGAGGTAGATGAGGCGTCGGCTTTTGTCTTTTGGGGGCCACGGATTTGCGGCCCGGACGACCATCCCGCTATCGCCACGGTCCCCTTCCCTCTATAAGCGGGAGCCGCGGGTGCGGGAGGCGGCATGACCGATCAAGATTGGCAGAGAGAATTACGAGAGAAGGACGCTAAGTGTCTAAGGCAAGAGTTAGGACTTGAGATTACCCTCGACTCCTACCCCGATCTTTTCTCTAAGATGGATTCATTAGCTGAAATCTACATCGCTGCGAAAAAAGGGGAAGTGATCGGGATGGGAAGGGACCTCCTTGAAAAATACGACAGGGCCACAATCGCCCTCCAGGAGGCGCGCAACCTGTCCAATAGCCTTCCGGAGTTGCACTTAAGCGAAACTATGAAGAAATTCCGTAAAGGAAAAGAAGTTGACGTGGAATTGGAATACATGAGAAACCTCGGAAAGGCAAGTAGCCGGATAAACGATCTTATTCGCGAGGTTGAGAAGGAAAGAGGTAGGGCGCAAGAAGCACTATTAACCTTCGCTCCCTCCGGTAGGTTAGGGCTCAAGCACGCAAATGGTTATTTGACCTGGGCGCTTTGTAGTCTTTTGGAGAGGACGTTCCCCAAGGTATACAAATTTAAAATAGGTAAGGCGGTATCCTGCATTTTACACTCTTGGGGAGTTGATGCAATCAAGCGAAGTGCGGACGCGATACGTAATCGTGCCAACCGATTCAAAAAAAGCTTCCATTCTCAGCAACGAAGTTAAAATCCCACCATCCTTATCATCCCCCCGAAGGCATCCGTAAAATAATTTCAGACAGGACTCTCTCGTTGCTGCTCAATTAATGGACGGAAAAACACAAATCTAGCCGCTTTACCAATTAAACGTCCACAATTACTTATAAATCAATCAGTTATACTGGACAGCATGGGAGAAATGTCTTATGTTTTATCTAGAACAAGGGGGCCACCCTTCACGATGGTTGGCGCGGTGTTTCGCTACCGCAGCCAAGATCTGGAACGCTGGGTGGCTTCACAAATCGTCCGGCCCAGATGAGTCCGGGCGTAACAGAACCCGGCGGGGTGGGTCTTTAAGGAGTCCGGGGGGCGGGTGTCCTCCGGCGCACACCCCCACCGCGGTTTATTGGATCTAACTGAGTGATTGATAGGAGGAGGTGAGAATGGAAGGGTTGATAAATACCGAACAAGCGGCAAGATACCTGGGCCTCTCCCCGCCTACGCTGCGCTGGTGGCGATCCGTCGAGAAGGAAGCTCCCAACATCAAGGTGGGGGAGGCGGTCCGGTATCGGTACGAAACCTGGCGCGTTGGGTCAACCAGCGAGTCGTCAAGCCGAAAGGCGAAAGGGCAATAACTAATGTATAACCAAATAGAATCCACCTCCGAAGATGAATCCTTTGGTAATCTGACCCTTCGGATCAGAAAATCAAAGCCTTACGATAATTCGGATATTGAGAAGATCACATGCCACATCGTGCTTGGGTGGTGGTTTAGTGATGGTGATAACACGCCCCTTCTCTCTTCGGAATGTCGGACGGCGCAGGAGGTCGAGGCGGACGCGAACCTGTTGATCGAGTACCTCGAACAAATGAAGGAACTGGCACGGCGCGAATTTGAGGAAGTGGCTCGCAATAATCGCCGTGCCTTCAAAATTGAAGCAGAGGGCTCATAGCGAGGATGGGCGCTGACAGAACCTGTGGCGCGAGCTCCTTAAACGGGGTGTTGAAACACGAATTCAGTAGGCAATACATTTTGTGAAGAATTGTCGGGCGGCTTCCTTTTGGAGGGCGGCGGGGTGCCTCCTTGCAACCGTCCGCGTAATACCGCATAGGGGTAACAATGGACATTGATCGGTATTTCAACGTTATTTTCAACGGAACGACCGGACTTATTGAGGTCCGCCGCATCATCCCGGACTCGGACAGGGCCGAATGCACCTTCTTTGCCAACACTGACAAGGCCGCCCCGTACTGCCTTCGCCACTGTGAAGCTGAAAATGTGTATGTAGGCATGGCCACGCGAAAAGAGAGGGGCAACGGAACGAGAGACAACTTGTGTCAGGTCTCCGCGCTCTGGGTCGACCAGGATTTTGATCAGTTCAAAGGGGGGGAGGAGGAGGCTCGCCGCACTCTAGAAGCCTTCCCTCTCCCTCCGTCAATGATTGTTCAAAGTGGATTCGGTTTTCACCCCTACTGGCTCCTCCATGAGCCCGTGGAGGCCAATCCCCACATGGAAGGCTACCTCCGAGGCCTAGCGGCGGCTCTGGGAGGTGATGCCGTATGGGACTTAAGCCGCATCCTCCGCCCACCCGACACATTCAACCATCCCAACGCCAAAAAACGAGCAGCGGGAAGGGAGAAAGCGCCCGTCACGTTGGAAAGCCTCACGGGGCGGAGGTACAGCCTCGCCGATTTTGAGGAATTCTGGCAAGAGCCGCCGGAGATGGCAAGTCCCGTGAAACTGGGCACAATCCCCACCGAGCTGCCCCCCCATTTCCTTGACCTCCTCAACCGGGATGCCAAGCTCAAGGCGACGTGGGAAGAGCGAAGGGAGGATTTGAAAGACCAATCCCGGAGTGGTGTCTGCATGTCCTTGGCGAACCAGTTGGTTCTAGAGGACTTCTCCAACGAAGAGATCGCAGCCGTCCTCCTCGCCAAGCGGCCTGAGAGCACCCACGACTGGCTTGGGAGAACCATCGGCAAGGCGAGAGAAAATTGCGGTCATCGGGCCTGGGTAGTCGAAGACGTCCTCGACTTCATAGAGCGCCAAACAGGGCAAAGGGAGCCCCTTATCGAGGGCGGCCTACTCCCAACCAAATCCATCGCCTTCATCTCCGGGACAGCGAAACAAGGGAAGAGCGTCTTGGCTCTCAATATGGCCATCAACCTTGCCAGCGGGACGCCATTTCTCGGACAATTTCACGTCCCGATTGTGAGAAAGGTCTTGTACATCAACGCCGAGATCGCCGAGGAGTCATTGCGGGAACGCCTCAAAATAATGCTTGCGGGCAATGGGCCGCATCCACGTAAGGGCCACCTCCTCCACTTGTCGAGGCGGGACATCAAACTAGATAACAGGGATCACATTGCGCGTTTCGGCAGGCTCGTTGAACGATACAGGCCCGACGTTGTAATCCTCGACCCTCTGTCCAAGTTTCACAGCGCTGACGAGAATAGCGCCAGCGAGATGATGCGGCTCCTTAGCGGTTTGGACACACTGGTCCAGGAGTATGGCATCTCTCTAGTCATTGTTCATCACCACGGGAAACCAAACCCGGAGTCAAGGAGGCGTGGCGCACAGCTAATGCGCGGCTCCAGCACGATGTTCGACTATGGCGACGGATACATCACCATGACCCACTGGAAGAGTGAAGGGGGTTCCAGCCTTGCAAAGCTCACCTTTGAGTTGAGGAACGCCCAACCAATCCCCCCACTCGTCGTATGCAGGGATAACGAGACCCTCTGGTACACGGTCGAGGCTGAGATTTCACACGGGTCGGCGAAACTAACACCCACGGACGTGGTGAACGTACTTAAGGCCTCTGGTGGGGAGATGATGCGCCAAGACCTCATCACCACCGTGGGGGACCGCCTTGGTGTAAGTGATAGGACGGTCGAGAGGGCTATCGAGGAAGCCGGGAAGAGAGGTGTAGTTCAAGCCGTTAAGGTGGGCGGCAGAGGCAACCCCGTGAAGCTGGTCTACAAGGGAACGATTTAACGTCAAACGGGTATTTGACGACATGACGTTAAATACCAACAAAAGAGGGGCTAACGCCAGGAAAATCAAAGAGATGATTTCACGTCAACCCCCCATTTCGCGACACTCTATACTCTATATATAGAGTAAAAGATTTGACGTGAAATGAAATGCCCTCCAGTGAGGGGGGCTTGGCAGGGCATCTGGCCCGGCCTGTTAAGTAGAAGAGTTTAGTAAAAGAATGACGAAGCGTCTCCTTACTCAAAAGGAGGCGGCCACATACCTGGGAATGTCCTTGAGGAAATTCCAAGATGTGAAGCCCGCCCTACCCGTCCCGATGCCGGGCCGGATGCTCCGATACGACCGTCTAGACTTGGACGCCTGGGTCGAGCAACAGAAACAGGGTGGTGAAAAGGTGCGAATCGAGCGGATGGCCGATGAATTAGTGAAAGGAGTTTTGAACTGATGGCCGATGATGGTACAATCCCCCATCCCCCTCCACGAGGAGAAGCATCCCTTGGGGTGACGGTACGTCAGAAGCCTCCCGGCTCCGGTGTGTGGTGGGTTTTTATCTCCCACCAGGGTCGGCGAAAGAGCAAAAAGGTCGGGTCAGAGGACGCCGCCCGCCGCCTTGCCGAGAAGGTCCGGGAACGCATCGCCCTCAATTTACCCCCCCTCGAAAGAGAATCAGCCATTAGCCCATCTTTCTCTGAGGCTGCGAGGGCGTGGCTGGCCGATCAAGAGCGCCTTGTGGCTCAAGGTAAGCGGAGCGTCACGACCCTTGAGCGGGGCTATCGGCCCATCGTCGAACGCAACCTGATTCCCGCCTTTGGTGGGATGACAATGGAGTCCATTGAGCGGCCCGAAGTGGTGGCCTATGTCGAGCGCCTAGCTGCCAAGGGAATGGACGGGAAAACCATCCGCAACCACTTGACCCCCCTCAGCCGCATCTTTGAACGGTTGAGGAATCGGGGTGTTAGAATGGAAAATCCCGTCTTGGGGTTGCGCCTTGAGGACTTGGCTATTACGAGGGCAAACAGGCCGGGCGACCCGTTCACGATGGAGGAGCTTGCTCGGCTCTTACAAGCTGTCGCCAAGCATTACCCCTCGTGGCTGCCTCATATCACAACACTGGCCCTGGCCGGTCTCCGATACTCCGAGATGCTCGGACTCCAGTGGCAAGACATTCAATTCGGTGAGGGTTCAGAGGACCCAAACAGGTACATCATGGTTCAAAGAGCCGCTATCAAAGTCCATAGCCGGTGGGTGGTTAAGGGAACTAAAACAGGTAAAAAGGGTGAGGGTCGGGTTGATCTACACAAGGACCTTCGGACCATCCTAATGGCCCATCAGGTTGAGGAGATGTCCTCTGGACGGGGCCACATTGACGATTGGTTGTTCTACGGCAAACAAGGCGGGCGGGACTTCCGGCAAAAGCTCGTGAACGACTACCGGAAGGCTCAACACCTAGCGGGTTTACGTGTGAGGACACTCAAGGATCTCCGCCACTCGTTCGACACCATTCTCTTGAATGAACTCGGAGAAGATATTCGGTACGCACAGAGCCAGCTACGGCATACCACAATTGCTATGACGGCGGATCGGTACGGACACCCAGACCGCCTTAACGACCCTATGCGCCTCGACAGGATTGACGTGTTGAAGGGCATTGTCTGAGGCGAGAATTGCACCCTATATACACCCAGGTGCACCCATCAACTTTTAATCCATTGAATTTAAAGGAGATAAATGGCGGGGCTGACGGGACTCGAACCCGCGACCTCCGGCGTGACAGGCGGGTTCATATCAAATCCACACCAGACAATAGTCGCCCATAAGTTATTGATTTGCTTGACTATTATATTGATCTATACGTACTAAGTTGACCGGCACGGTTGGGTCGGACCTTTACTCCCACCCCGAACATCTTTTGGCGATTTCGTCAAATCTGCAACAGGTGCAGGATCCAACGTTAGGGTATGGCGCTTCAGAGGGGTCGTGCCTCTGAGAGGACCATGGAAGGCCAAAGCCTGCTTCAAGAGTTAGTCACTCAAGCTTATTCCTGCCTAATTTCTAATCAGAACCTTATTAGTAAAGACCGATCTTCGAACGGAGCGACGCAAGCATCCCGTACTCAGTACATTGAAAAAGTTTGAGTTGACGCCTCGCTTCTTGAGGATATGCGCTAGAGGCACGTTCCTTGCTGATGTTTTCTCACATGCACTTATCTGAAAGGAAGAAGGAAGAAGGACGTGTCCGATGACCAAGCAACGCTGCGTGCTGGCAAATTGTGACGAATCTGCTTGGGATTCCATAACATAACATCAAGCACCGGAAAGACCTTTGGTCGGCAATCAGAAACGAGGCAGTGGGGTAGGCAAGACGGTCCTCATCGTGGATGACGACCCTGCCATCCGTCTAGTCTTGACCAAGAGCCTGCTGACGTTGGGCTATACGGTGGTTGCGGCGGCGGAGACCGGGGAGGAGGCTATCCAACTGGCGTTACAAGCCCGCCCGCAGATCATTCTGATGGATGCTCGGATTCCTGCACCCGATGGTCTGGAGGCATCCCGAGCCATCAACGAACACCATCCTACCACCATCATCCTGGTGACGGCCTACAGCGATGCTGAAACTATCGAGCGAGCCAAAGAAGCAGGAATCATGGCCTTTATGAGGAAACCATTTGATATCGAGGAGCTCCAACCAACCATCGAAATAGCCCTCAAGCGGTTTGAAGACCTTCAGATGCTACGTGGAGCGGTCCGCGAACTTGAAGGGAAGCTCGAGCACAGGAAGGTTATTGAGCGGGCCAAGGGCATCCTCATGGAGCGGCGTAAAATCACCGAACAGGAAGCCTTTAACCAGATGCGACGGCTCAGCATGAGCTCCCGCCGGCCAATGCACGAGGTGGCCGAAGCAATCATCCTGGGCATCCAATGTCTGCAAGGGGATGTCCCATAGCAAGCACCAGATGCCCTCCTGTTATCAAGGAGTGATTAAACTTTGGGCATAATGGGCTAGACATCAGATTGCCAGTATGGGGGATTTTCTTTTCATATACGCTGTAACGTCATGAAATACCAAGAGTTGGCCGGTTGGCACACGAAGTGGAGGGATTTGGCACGCATCTTGTTAAGTAAGGATGGTCAGTGGGTTTGGTGTACAACGAAGTATCCTTTCCCACTGGTTAGGCAATTCGTCATAGTAAGCGGTTTAGGATACAACGGCGTATCCTTCCCCCAAGGCAACGGCGCCTTCCTAAGGGTCTCCAGGGTCGCCTTTTTTGGTGGCCCAGACCAATGGGGGTGAGCCCCTCGGAAGCGGTCAACACCCACGACCGTGGGCCCAACGGCGGAAGAGCTCGCCTTCCCGATGGTTCGTCAACGGTGAAAGGAGGAGGAAGAAGCGTCATGTCGATCAAGAGCAACAACAGCGGGACCAGAAGTCTATCTCGACGAGATTTTTTGGCGCGGACCGCCACGATTGGGATGGGGGCCACGGCTGCTTCGCTTCTGGGAGGGCTTTCCCTCGTGAAGCACGCGCACGCGGCAAAGAACCCCATCAAGATAGGAATCCTTCACTCTCTCAGCGGGACCATGGCCATAAGCGAGGTCTCCCTCCGCGATGTGGTCCTTATGGCCGTCGAAGAGATCAACGCCAAGGGGGGCGTGTTGGGTCAATCCATCAAACCCGTTGTCGTCGATCCGGCCTCCAACTGGGACCTCTTTGCAGAGAAGGCGAAGTACTTCTTGCTCCAAGAAAAGGTAGCGGTGGTTTTCGGCTGCTGGACTTCTGTAAGCCGCAAGTCCGTGCTGCCCGTCTTTGAGCGGTACAACGGGCTGCTCTTCTACCCTGTGCAGTATGAGGGTGAAGAATGTTCGCGAAATGTCTTCTACACCGGGGCTGCCCCCAACCAGCAGGCCGTCCCGGCCGTCGAATACCTTATGAGTGAAGAGGGGGGTGGATACAAGAAATTCTACCTGCTGGGAACAGATTACGTCTATCCACGGACGACCAACAAGATCCTCCGGGCAATGCTCTTGGCCAAGGGTGTGCCGCCGAAAAATATTATGGAGGAATACACCCCATTCCACCACCAAGACTACCAGACCATCATCGGCAAGATCGCGAAATTCGCCTCCGGCGGCGATGCTGCCGTCATCAGTACCATCAATGGCGACAGCAACGTGCCCTTCTACAAGGAGTTCGCCAATCAGGGGTTGAGGGCCGATGATGCTCCCATCATAGCATTCAGCGTTGCGGAGGATGAACTCCGCGGGATGGATACCACCGCCCTGGTGGGGCATCTCGCTGCCTGGAACTACTACCAGTCGGTGGACACCCCACAGAACAAACGGTTCGTGAAGAATTTTAAGGCGTACTGTAAACGTAACAACCTGCCTGGGGGCAATAGTCGCGTCACTGATGACCCCATTGAGGCGGCTTACTTCGGCGTGTACCTTTGGAAGCAGGCCGTCGAGAAGGCAGGCACAACTGAGGTCGATGCCGTTCGTCAAGCTGCCTATGGGCAGAAGACCCTGGCCCCTGGCGGCTGGGTGAAGCTGGACGAGAGAAACCACCACACCCACAAGCCGGTCCTCATCGGAGAGATCCTCCCCGATGGCCAGTTCCGCACCGTTTCGCGCTCCAAGGGTCTGGTGGCGCCTGAGCCGTGGAGCGAATACACCAACCCAGATAAGGGCTGCGACTGGGTTGATCATAAGGGGACGTACATAAAGACCAAAACCTGATGATCCGTAGGCTAGCGGGAGGTCGACGGATGATTGCCCGGAGCGGAGGGGAAACACCTCCGCTCAGGGCAAACGCACTCTTGATTTTGGGCAAAGAGGCCGTGACCCAAAAAGTGGGTTGGACGGCCTTGCCACGTTGAGAAAAATGGTGGCCTTGGAGAGAATCTCTGCGCGTATGACCCTACTACCTAAGGCGCTTTTCCTTCTGGTGGTGAGCATCGGGGCCCTCTGGCCGACAGTCGCGAAAGCTTCTCAACCGCTTGGAGCGAGCTCCCTGGAACAGAGCCCGTCTGCAGAGATGGCTCGCCTCGTCGCCGATCTCTCAAGCCCTGACAAAGCTGATAGGCGCGCCGCCGTGGTGGCCCTAGGCGCGCTGGGCGACCCCCGGGTGCTTTCGGTCCTCGAGGCCCTGCGTGGAGGGAGTCTCTACGTATGGAGACAACCCTCAGGAGGTCGTGAGACGGTCATCACCCGGGACCACACCACCCGCGATGGAAAGGAGATGGTTTCCATTGTCCGAGCGGACAGTGGAGAGCCTATTCGGTCCGCCGACGGGCAGGCCCTCTACGTCGAGGCCTCGACGCTGGAAGCCATCTGGCCAGACCGCCGTTTGCGGCGCATCATGAAACCATTGATCGATGGGCTACGAAGCCGAGTCAACCTTTTCGACCCCGATCCCGACACGCGCCGGTCCGCGGCGACGAAGCTCAGCAGGCTCGGCCGTCCCGCGCTCATCCCCCTCCTGGAAGAGGCGCTTGACAAGGAACCGACGTGGTGGGTCCGGCACACCATCGACGAAGCCATAAACCTCCTAAAGCTGTCGGATGACAATCCGTCGGTCCGGCGGGAAGCAGCAACTAGGCTCGGTGAACTGCGGGCCGAGAACTCCCTCCCCGCCCTGCAGCGCTTGGTGGAGGCATCGGTTGGCGGGGACAGTTCAACGAACGACGGTTCGGTTCGGCGGGCGGCGGTGGCTGCCATCGAGCGAATCGAGCGGTGGGGGGGGGTCACGCGTGCCGTGAGCACGCTGTTCCGTGGGCTGAGCTTAGCTTCCATTCTTCTGCTCATGGCCCTGGGCCTGGCCATCACATTCGGCCTCATGGGCGTCATCAACATGGCCCACGGCGAGCTTATGATGTTGGGCGCATACTCGGCCTTCGTCATGCAGGGTTGGTTTCAGACCTACCTTCCCGCCAACTTGTTTGACTATTACTTCTTGCTTGCCATTCCCTTCTCCTTTCTGGTGGCGGGCGCGATGGGCCTGGTATTGGAGCGAAGTGTCATTCGATTCCTCTACGGTCGCCCCTTGGAAACCCTGCTGGTCACTTGGGGAGTGAGCCTTATCCTTCAGCAGGCCATCCGGCTAACCTTCGGAGCTGCCAATGTGGACGTCTCGGCCCCGAGTTGGCTCAGAGGCGGGCTCCAGGCCATGGTAGGTGTGCAGCTGCCCTACAACCGCCTCTTCATCATTGTCCTGGCGGTTGCAAGCCTCGTAGGGACATACCTCTTGCTCTTTCACTCCAAAGCAGGCCTGCGGGTTCGGGCCGTCACACAGAACCGGGAGATGAGCGCGTGCTTGGGAATTCCTGCCCGCAAGGTGGATACCTACACCTTCGCTCTGGGCTCGGGTCTGGCCGGCATGGCCGGCTGCGCCTTGAGCATGGTGGGTAACGTCGGACCCGACCTCGGCCAGAACTACATTGTGGATTCCTTCATGGTGGTAGTGGCAGGTGGAGTTGGCAAGCTGGCTGGCTCCCTGGCCGCGGCCTTTGGGATCGGAGGCCTGAACAAACTGCTGGAGCCGAGCTTTGGCGCGGTCTTTGGGAAAGTCTTAATTCTCGTCCTGGTGATTCTCTTCCTCCAATGGAAGCCCTCGGGGCTCTTTCCTGCCAAGGGCCGGCTGGCGGAATACTGAAAAGGAGGAAAGTAATTCGTGAAATTTCCGGCGACAGCCTCCTGGACTCGAGCAGAGAAGCTATCCTTCGGGCTTATTACCGTTTTGCTGCTGGTCGTCTTGCCCTTGCTGAACGCGCTCCCGACTGGCTCCTTCCTCCATCTGTCCGATTTTTACTTGAACCTCTTTGGCAAATTTTTGGCCTACGCCATATTAGCCCTCGGCATCGACCTCATCTGGGGCTATACGGGTATCTTGAGCTTGGGCCAAGGTGTCTTCTTTGGCCTGGGAGCCTACGTTATGGGGATGCACCTCATGCTGGCCATAGGCAAGCGAGGCGTCTACCAAAGTACGCTGCCCGATTTCATGGTCTGGAATCAAGTGAAGGAGCTGCCCCTCTTCTGGAAGCCCTTTTATAGCTTTGGGTTCACCATGGCAGCGATTTTCCTCGTGCCTGCCCTTTTTGCGTTGGTCTTCGGCTTTCTGGCGTTCCGCAGTCGCATCCGGGGCGTTTATTTTGCCATCATCACCCAGGCCCTGGCCCTGGTGATGTGGCTGCTGTTCAACCGGAACGAACTCAACCTCGGAGGCACCAACGGGCTCACGGATTTCAAGGTGCTCTTGGGGTTCGACCTGCTCAGCCCGAGCACCCAGCGGGGCCTCTACATCACCACGGCGTTGTGTCTAATGGGGTCTTACCTGCTCTGCCGATGGATCACCAAGTCCCGACTGGGTAAAGTTTTGACGGCCACGCGCGATAACGAGCACCGGGTTCGCTTCTCCGGCTACTCCCCGGCCAACTATAAACTCTTCGTCTTCGTAGTCTCAGCGGCCCTAGCTGGCTTGGCCGGAGCCCTCTACGTCCCCCAGGTTGGCATCATTACTCCTTCGCAAATCGGGGTTTTCCCGTCGATCGAAATGGTCGTCTGGGTCGCCGTCGGGGGCCGGGGAATCCTGATAGGAGCCGTGGTGGGCGCTATCGGGGTCAACTGGGCCCGGAGCTTCTTGACCACCGCCTACCCCGATCTGTGGCTTATCTTCCTTGGTGCTCTGTTCATCGGGGTCGTACTCTTCATCCCTGACGGCATCATAGGATATCTACGAAATCTTCTTCTCCGTCGGCGCGCCGCCTCCGCGTCGGCGGACGAGGAAGCCCCCCTTGGCCCTGAGGGTCGTCAACATGCATGAACCCATTGTGCGAGTCGAAAACGTTACCGTGAGCTTCGACGGTTTTAAAGCCCTTCAGGGGATGAATTTCTCTATGGACCCGGGAGAGCTACGGGTAGTGATCGGCCCCAACGGGGCCGGCAAGACCACCCTCCTCGATGTCATCACCGGCAAGGTGAAGCCTGTAGAAGGCCGGGTCCTCTTCAAGGGGTCCGAAATCAACGGCCTTCGGGTAAATCAAATTGCCAACCTTGGGGTAGGGCGCAAATTCCAAACCCCTGGGGTGTATACGAACTTCACTGCCTTCGAGAACCTGGAGCTCTCATATCAGACGAAACGGGGAGTTTTCTCGACGCTCTTCAACCCCTTGAGCTCGTCCGACGTTGAGCAGATTTACGCCATTCTGGAGGTCATTGGGCTAGCTCATAAAACCCACCAGAAGGCTGGTCTTCTCTCCCACGGCGAGAAACAGTGGTTGGAGATCGGGATGGTCATCGTCCAGGACCCGGACCTGCTACTCATCGACGAGCCCGTCGCCGGCATGACAGAAGGGGAGCGGGAAAAAACCGTGCGGTTGCTTCAGTCCATCGCCACCGACCAGTCAATACTCGTAATTGAGCACGACATGAGCTTCGTCCGTGAGATTGCCAAGAAGGTGACGGTGCTCCACGAGGGGATGATCCTGTGCGAAGGCCCAATGGAAAAAATTCAGAGCGACTCTCGGGTGATTGAGCTCTACCTGGGACGGGGAGGTGAGGGCCATGCTTCGCATTGAGATGCTCAACGTATATTACGGCGAGAGTCATATCCTACGCGATGTGAACCTGCACATCCCCACAGGGCAGGTGGTTTGTCTCATGGGGCGAAACGGAGTGGGCAAGACGACGCTCTTGAAGAGCATTGCCGGCCTGCTTAGGCCGAAGCGGGGAAAGATCCACTTCGCAGAGGAAAATATCACTAGGCGGCCGCCTTCTCAGCGGGCGGCGCGCGGGATGGGCTACGTGCCACAGGGGCGGGAAATCTTTCCAAATCTTACGGTCCAAGAAAACCTTCAACTCGGCCTGGAGGCGCTACGAGGAAAAGGCCATACTGTTCCTCAAGACGTCTTCGAGCTCTTCCCGGCGTTACAGTCCATGTTATCCAGGCAGGGGGGAAACCTGAGCGGGGGTGAACAGCAGCAGTTGGCTATCGCCCGGGCCTTGGTGGCGCGCCCCAAGCTGCTGCTGCTCGATGAGCCCACCGAGGGGATTCAACCGTCGATCATTCTGCAGATCGAAAACGCCATCCGCAGCCTCAAAGAGCAGCGGACGGTCTCCATTCTCTTAGTGGAGCAGTACCTGGCGTTTGCCTGGCGACTGGCCGACTCATACTACGTGATGGAACGAGGCTCAATCGTATCTGAGGGTTCCACAGAGAAGATTGACGAGGAAATCGTAAAGAAGCACCTTACAGTGTAGCGCATGCAGGGCAGGGAGATGGGGACCTCGGGCGGCAGGGCGGCAAAGGAGGATCCCAGCCCTGAGGTCTCACCGTCAGGAAAGGAGGGAAGATAGTATGCATCTCACTCCACGGGAGCAAGAAAAGCTATTAGTATACATGGCGGCGGAGTTGGCCAAGGCTCGACGACAAAGGGGCCTTAAGCTAAACTATCCTGAAGCGGTCGCGGTCATTTCATCCGCCATGGTGGAGGGTGCCCGCGATGGACGTTCCGTTGTCGAGTTGATGCAAGCAGGGACTACAATCTTATCCCGCGATGACGTCATGGATGGAGTGGCCGAGATGATTGAAGAGGTCCAAGTCGAGGCCACCTTTCCCGACGGCACGAAGCTGGTTACCGTTCATGAACCCATAAAATAGGAGGGAGTCTTGCGATGTCCGGCTCATCGTCTCTTACCCCCCTGGTCCCTGGAGAGATCATTCCCGCCGATGGCGACATTGTCGTTAACCAGGGACGCAGGACGGAGGAACTTCTAGTGGCCAACACGGGGGACCGGCCTGTCCAGATAGGCGCCCACTTCCACTTCTTCGAGGCAAACAAGGCTCTTAGGTTCGATAGAGAGAAGGCTTTCGGTATGCGCTTGGATATCCCATCGGGAACCAGCACTCGTTTCGAGCCGGGGGAAGAGCGCATGGTGCCCCTGGTGGAGCTCGCAGGCATGAGGAAGATTTACGGTTTGAACAGCCTGACTGACGGCGAAGTCAGGGAGGCCTCTGTTCGTGACCGCGCCTTGTCGCGGGCACGAGAACAGGGTTACAAGGGGGCATAATATGAGCTTCACCATGGATCGGCATAGCTATGTCAGGATGTTCGGCCCGACCGTCGGTGACCGAATCCGCCTCGCTGACACCGATCTAATCGTCGAGGTGGAAAAGGATTACGCCATCTACGGCGATGAAACACGATACGGGCCGGGAAAAAACATCCGGGACGGTCTCGGCCAGGCGCCAGACGCCACGAGAGACGCTGGAGCCCTGGACCTCGTGATCACCAACGTCGTCATTCTCGACCACTGGGGCATCGTAAAGGCCGATATCGGTATCCGGGATGGAAAGATTGCCGGCATCGGTAAGGCGGGCAATCCCAACATAATGGATGGGGTGGATCCCAACATGATTATGGGAGCCGCCACGGAAGCCACGGCGGGCGAAGGCCTCATCGCAACGGCAGGTGGGATCGACTCCCACGTCCACTTCATCTGCCCACAGCAGGTGATGGAAGCCTTTGCCTCGGGAATCACCACCATGATCGGTGGGGGGACCGGGCCCACCACAGGCACTAATGCCACCACCTGCACTCCCGGCTCCTGGAATATCCAGCGGATGCTTCAGGCGGCCGAAGAGTTTCCCATGAACTTCGGCTTTCAGGGCAAGGGTAACTCCTCGTTTCCCGAATCGCTCCGTGAGCAGATCGAGGGCGGGGCCATGGGCCTGAAACTGCACGAGGACTGGGGCACAACGCCGGCGGCCATAGATTGCTGCCTGCGGGTGGCTGACGAGCTCGACTTCCAGGTGACCATCCACACCGATACCCTCAACGAGACCGGCTTCGTCGAGCACACCATCGATGCCATTGGCGGTAGGACAATTCACGCCTACCACGTTGAGGGGGCGGGCGGCGGCCACGCCCCGGACATCGTGAAGATCGTCTCTCACCCAAACGTCCTGACCTCTTCCACCAATCCCACCCTCCCCTACACCGTTAATACCGTAGAGGAGCACCTCGACATGCTCATGGTCTGCCACCATCTGGACAAGCGTATCCCCGAAGACGTCGCCCAGGCTGAAGCGCGCATCCGCGGCGAGACCATGGCCGCCGAGGACATCCTCCACGACATAGGCGCCATCAGCATGGTGGGGTCTGACTCGCAGGCCATGGGACGGGTCAGCGAGAACATCCTGCGTAGCTGGCAGATGGCCGACAAGATGAAGCAGCAGCGGGGGCGACTGCCCGAAGAGCGGGGGGACAATGACAACGTCCGCGCGAAGCGTTACGTTGCCAAGTACACCATCAACGTCGCTATAGCCCACGGCATGGTAGAGCATATTGGGTCCCTTGAGGTAGGCAAGCTGGCGGACATCGTCCTTTGGAAGCCGAAGTTCTTCGGGGTCAAGCCTGAGATGGTTATCAAGGGGGGCCTGATAGCCCTTGCCGCCATGGGAGACCCCGGTTCCACCCTCCCCACACCGCAGCCAGTGATGGCACGTTACATGTGGGGTGGTTTTGGGCGGGCCAAAAACGCCCTTTCCATGAGCTTCGTCTCGCAAGCGGCTTACGATAGAGAGGTCCACAAAACGCTGGGTTTAGAGAAGCGGGTCATCCCCGTGAAGAACTGCAGGAGCCTCGGCAAGGCCGATATGATCCACAACACCGCCACTCCCCACATTGAGGTGGACCCTGAAACCTACGAGGTGAGGGCCGACGGAGAGCTGCTGACCTGCGAGCCCGCCCAGGTGCTTCCCATGGCCCAGCGGTACTATCTCTTCTAAAGGCCGATCCAGCTGAAGGAGAAAAGTGGGTCCGATGCTGCTGACGACCTTGTCGATGGGTTTCCTCTTGGGCCTTGTCCATGCCCTCGAGGCCGACCACGTAATCGCTGTCTCGACCCTCGTCAGCCAGCACCGCACCCTGCGGCGGGCCTCCACCGCTGGGGTCTTCTGGGGCTTGGGTCACACCACGGCCCTCTTCCTTGTAGGGCTCCTCGTCATCGTGTTCAAGATCACTATCCCACAAAACATCGCCCTCTACATGGAATTCGCCGTGGGGGTGGTCCTTGTGGCCCTCGGCGTCTCCGTCGTCAAGGGCTACATCACCGGCAAGGTTCACGCCCACGCTCACCAACACGACGGGGTCACTCACCTCCATTTCCACTCCCATGCGGGCGGGGAGGATCATGACCACGAACACTGGGCGGCCCACCACGGGAGATCCCTTCTCGTGGGCATGGTCCACGGCTTGGCGGGGAGCGCCGCCTTGATGCTCTTGGTGCTTGCCACCATCCCCACACCTCTCTGGGGCCTCTTGTATATCTTGGTCTTCGGCGCGGGCTCTATTCTGGGAATGGTGTGTGTCAGCACCGCGATTGGCCTTCCTTTTCTCATTACGGTGGAGAGCCATGCGCCCATCCACCGATGGCTTAGGATGGGGACCGGTCTGGCCAGCATTGCCTACGGCTTCTTCATCCTTACAAACGTTGGCTTTGTTCAAGGCCTCTTTCGCCTATGAGGACGACCATCATGGAGTCTGATGTCGAACCCACAGCGGTTTAAAGAGATGCAACCAATGCTGGTCGTCGATAAGCTCCTCGGGAACTTGGCAGAGGATTCCAGCCTGGAGGCTCTACATCGAAAGTGCCTAGCAGCAGGCAGGGTGGAGACGGTGAGGCTGACGGCGCATGATGCCCAGAAAAGGCGCTTTCGCGCCACCACCGACAAGGGAGAGAGTCTGGGGATCAGCTTGGAGCGCGGCACCTTCCTACGGGACGGCGACGTCCTTTTCCTTGAGCAAGATGGGTCACGGATGATTGTCGTCCGCCTTAAGCCTGAAGAGGTCTTGCGGATCACCTTCCTGCCGTCGGCGTCGGAAGAAGAGATTATTGAGGTAGCCGTCCGGGTCGGCCACATTCTGGGAAATCAACATTGGCCGGTTGCGGTTAAGGGTCGGGACGTCTTCGTCCCTGTGGCCGTCGACAAGGAGGTGGTTGAGACGGTCCTCAGAACCTACGACCTCCAAGGGATCGACTATGCCTTCGAGGAACATGCTGTCGGCGCAATGCCGCCTCTGCAGCCAAAGCACCACGACCATCACCATGGCCACCCCCATTCGCATCCCCACAACCATGACCGTGAAGGGTAAGGCCAATCAGGGCGGGAACAGTAAAGCTTCCCAAAGCGCCTTCTCTGACCTCGGCTTCCTCGGGGCGCTGCAGTTGGCCGATTCGTTTTTCCCCTCGGGCCTTTACACCCTCTCGCACGGACTGGAGGCCTTTATCCAGCACGACCTCGTGACAACGGCCGACGACCTGGAACCTCTCCTCCACACCTACGTAGAGCACCTGGTCGGCCCCACCGATGGGGTAGCCATCGTCCACGCCCATCGTGCTGCCCTTTTAGAAGACTTGACTGCCCTGTGCCAGGTCGATCGTCGTCTTACCGCCGTCAAACTCACCCGGGAGGCCCGCGAGGCGGCCATGCGCATCGGCAAGCGGGTTCTCGCTACTGCCCTCTCGTTAGCCCATCAGCCCATCCTCCAAGCCTACAGGGACGCTGTGGAGGATGGGGAAGCTCCAGGCAACGCGGCCATTGCCTACGCCGCGACGGCGGCGGCCCTAGCCGTCCCCCCACGGGAGGCGACGTTGGCAGCGCTCTACGCCTTTGCCGTGGGCTTGCTGGGCGCGTCCATGCGGCTCATTCGCGTTGACCACGTCCAGGCCCAGAGCATTTTGGCTCGTCTCCGCCCGCATCTCGTTCGGGTCGTAGACGCACATGTCGATACACCCCTAGAGGAAATGAGAAGCTGGACGCCCCTTATCGACATCATGGCAATGCGCCATGAACAGGCGCACGTTCGGCTCTTCATCAGCTGAGAGGGCACAAAATGACGAAACCGATTCCTCGCATTGGCGTAGGCGGCCCTGTAGGGTCCGGCAAGACGGCCCTCATCGAGGCCCTAGTCCCTCGGCTCGTGGCCGATGGCACCCAGATCATTGTGGTGACCAACGATGTGGTGACCATCGAGGACGCCCTCCACGTGAAGCGGACTCTGGAGGGCATCCTCGATCCAGACCGGATCCTGGGGGTGGAGACCGGCGCCTGCCCGCACACCGCCGTGCGGGAGGATCCAACAATGAACCTGGCCGCCCTCGAGGAGATGGAGACCCGCTTCCCGGATACCGACCTCGTATTCCTGGAGAGCGGCGGCGACAACCTGACCCTGACCTTCAGCCCAATGCTGGCTGATTATTACATCTACGTCATCGACGTGGCCGCCGGCGATAAGATCCCTCGCAAACGAGGACCAAGCATCACCCAGTCTGACCTCCTGGTCATCAACAAGATCGACCTGGCGCCTTACGTTGGAGCAAGCCTTGCCGTCATGGAAGCCGATTCTCTCCGCTACCGCGGAGAAAAGCCTTTTCTGTTTACCAACTGCAAGACGGGCGAGGGGATCGACGACGTCGTAGCCCTGATTCGGCGTGAGGTCCTCTTTCAGGACTGGCCCGTCCATCCTCCAGAAACTGAGCCTAAATAATGGACGGTGCCCTCAGCCTCACCCTCGGTCTTAGAGCGGGCCGGACCTGCATTGTGGAGCAAGAGCACCGCGCGCCCCTCAAAGTCCAGGTGCCCATCTACGCCGATCCCGCCATGCCTGGGATGGCGACGGTCTACATGTTGTCTTCCAGCGGAGGGGTCGTACAAGGGGACCGGTTCACCATCGGGGTTCGGGCTGACGAGGGGACCCAGGCCCGGATGACTACGCCGGCTGCCACCAAAATCTACCGCTCCACGGGTGAGACTGCCACACAGCACGTGCATCTACGAACCGAGGCGGAGTCTTACCTGGAATACGTCCCCGGTCCGGTGATTCCATTCCGCGATGCCCGATTTGTCGAGTCAGTCACCCTCGAAGCCGATTCATCCTCCACCCTGATCTTTGCCGAGACGATCTGCTCAGGCCGCATCGCTAGGGATGAGCGGCATGCCTACGCACTCTACTCTTCTAGGGTGGAGGCTCACAACCCGGAAGGCTCCATCCTGTTCGTCGATCACAACTACATCAGCCCCAGTGACGCAACGCCTGCGGCCCCGGGACTCATGGGCTCCTACGACGTCCTCGGGATCGTGCACATCCTGGCCCCTTCTGGCTGCGCGCCGGATCTGGTGGCCACGCTCCAGAACCTGGTGTCCGACGCAGCAGTTGTCCTTGGAGGGGCTAGTCAGCTGCCGGCTGAATGCGGAGTCACGATGCGCCTGTTGGGACGGCGTATGGAGGAAGTGACCGCAGTCGTGCAGCACGTGTGCGAAACCGTTCGGGCTGTCGTATTTGACCGCAAAGAATCCTCGTGCTAAGAACGGGACCATTGAAGAGACCATCAACGCTCCTCCTTCGTTCCCAACCTTCTCGGAATTTTTTTGTATTCCGGACATCGAAGAGCTGGTGACGACACGGAATATCAATTAATCTCCAGTCGACGGTTGGGGGGGTATATTCACCAGCATCCGCTGCGGTGGGTCTGACCCCCTTTCCGAGTACCCAAGAGAGGCTCGTCTTGGTATCTTTCTTGGCCTCGAAGTGTTCCATTAATATGTCGGTAGGTATCTCTTATTGAAGGACACCAAATATCGGTGTTGGAAGGGCTTTGGGTAGTTACAGGGGTCGAGAGGGGCCCAGGAAGGCATCGCGCTCGCTCTGGTCGGCGTCACCTGGATCGGCTGGCCCCGGCGCTCCATGCCGGCAGTAGGCAAGGCCGGCCTAAGCGCTGGCTGAAGGATTGGTATTCATTGGAACCGGCTGATTCGTACCAGGCATGCCGTGGTGGAGGGAAAGAGCCTTTGGACCATCGGCACGGTATCCAGGATCATCTAAGGGGGAGATGATGGAACAGTATGCCTGGTTTACCTGGTCATTAGGGTTTTTGGCCGTCTGGTTCGGGCTCTATCTAGTGAGGCCAGCCATCCGGAAGCAAATGCTCCGGGTCAGTATCTGGACGGCACCGCTGGGCCTGACGGAGCCTTTATTTGTCCCGGAATACTGGAACCCTCCCAGCCTGTTTGATTTGGCTCAGAAGACGGGCTTTGACCTTGAAAGCCTCATTTTCTGTTTCGCCATTGGCGGTATTGGAACGGTGCTGTATGAGACGCTCATACCAGCTCGACACGTCCCGATGAGTCATGCAGAACGGCACGACCCTCGTCATCGGTTTCACTATTTTGCTTTGAGCAGCCCTTTGATTATATTTTTCCCGCTGCTGATCGGGACGACCTGGAACCCGATCTATTCGGGGAGCCTTGCCATGTTCGTCGGGGCCATTGCCACCTTGTATTGCAGGCCTGACCTCAAAGGTAAGATCTGGATCGGCGGTGGCGTGTTCCTTCTGCTCTATTTCGTATTTTTCGAGCTTCTTGTTCTCACGTTTCCTGGCTACGTCGAACGAGTCTGGAGCCACTCGGCCCTTTCAGGTCTGAGTCTCTTGAAAATCCCGCTAGAGGAATATATATTCGCTCTCACGTTCGGTATGATGTGGTCCAGTCTTTATGAACACCTCTACTGGCACAAAGTCGTCCCAGGTGCCGAGCCGGGGCACCATCATTGAGGAGCATGAACGGATGCCTCAGCCTCCCCTCGCTACTCTCCTCGGCACCCTCTATGGGATTGCCGTAGCAGTCAACTTCCTCTGGGAGGTGCCCCAGATGGCGCTCTACGAGTGGTGGGACGCCTCGTGGGCTATAGGACTCCTTATCTGCTTCCAAGCGGCCCTGGGCGACGGGCTCCTTGTCCTGGCCCTGTACGGCGTGGGCTACGCTTTCTTCCGGCGCAGGGAATGGATTCTCCAGCCCAGTGTCGCCGGATACAGTCTCTTAGTCCTGGCAGGAATGGTGATTGCCGTGGCCCTTGAGATGCAAGCCCTGGCCTGGGGGCGATGGGCCTACAATGCCCGCATGCCGATTATTCCGGGCATCGGGGTCGGCCTCATTCCCGTGGTCCAGATGATGATCTTGCCGCCCCTGGTGTTTTATCTCACCCGATGGCGGCTCCTGCGAACCCGGTCAGTCGTTGCGTAGACAATAGGTCTCCGCCCTTGAGGGCTCCATCATGAGCCCTCCCTCAACCGGCGTTCCTTGACTTCTCGGCCCATTGTGATAAGTTGAAGAGACTCGATCCGACGGACCCATCGTCTGCAAAGGAGCGTGTTGCGTGGCGCAAACATCCATCCTCGCCATGATTATGGCCGGGGGCAAGGGTGAGCGCCTCCACCCACTCACCAGCGAGCGAGCGAAGCCCGCCGTCACCTTCGGCGGCAAGTACCGTATCATAGACTTCGTCCTATCCAACTTCGTCAACTCCGGCATCACATCCCTCTACGTCCTGACCCAGTTCAAGGCCCAGTCGCTGCTGAACCACCTGCGCGACGGCTGGCAGTTCGGCACGTTGCTGGAGGACCACTTCATCATCCCCGTGCCAGCCCAGATGCGCATGGGCAAGGAGTGGTACCGGGGAACGGCGGACGCCGTCTGGCAGAACATCGTTTTCGTCGAGCGTCACCAGCCCGAAATCGTCGCCGTCTTCGGCGCCGACCACATCTACCGGATGGACGTCCGCCAGATGGTGGAGTTTCACCGCGCCAAGGGGGCCGATGTGACCGTGGCCGCCCTGCCCGTGCCCCGCGACCAGGCCCCCCACTTCGGCGTCATCCAGGTGGACGAGGACTGGCGGATCACCGGCTTTCAGGAAAAACCCTCCCCCAAGGAGGCCGCCCCCATTCCCAACCAGCCGGAGATGATTCTCTCCTCCATGGGCAACTACCTCTTCAATACCGATGTGATGCTGGAGGAGCTGGCTGCCGATGCGGAGGACCCCGAAAGCGACCACGACTTCGGCAACACCATCCTGCCCAAGATCTACCCCGACCGTCGGCTCTACGCCTACGACTTCCGATCCAATCAGGTGCCCGGGCGCGTCAAGGGCGAGGAGGCCGGCTACTGGCGGGACGTCGGCACCCTCTCCGCTTACTGGCAGGCGAACATGGATCTATGCGCCACCGACCCGATCTTCAACCTCTACAACCGCCACTGGCCTCTTCGGACGGCGAACTACAACGACCCCCCGGCCAAGTTCGTCTTCGACGAGGAGGGACGCCGGGGCCAGGCCGTCAACTCCATTGTATCCGAGGGCTGCGTCCTCTCAGGGGCCCGCGTCTCCGGGAGCGTGCTTGGCCGCAACGTCTTCGTCCACAGCTACGCCACCGTCGAAGAGAGCGTCATCTTCGACAACGTGGACATAGGCCGAGGGTGCCAGATCCGCCGGGCCATCATCGACAAAAACGTCCACATCCCGCCCGGCACGAAAGTCGGCCTCGATCCGACATGGGACCAGGAGCGCTTTTTCGTCGACAAGGACCACCAGATTACCGTCATCCCCCGCTGGGAGACCTTCGAGCTCGAGGAAGCCGTGGCCCGAGGTATCGAGGCTAGAAAACGCATCAAGACCCTGACCGAGGAAACCGACTAGCCCATCGGGCTCCTACTGAGCACAACCCCACCACGCCCTTCAATGATGCAGGAGAACTCTGGCCGTTTGCCAGGCGGAGGCTGACTATCGGTTTAGGGTTATCCGCGCCGCGAGGATGAAGGCTTCGATGAGGCTCGTCGGGTCGGCCCGGCCAGTGCCGGCGATGTCGAAGGCCGTGCCGTGGTCAACGCTGGTCCGAACGATAGGGAGGCCCGCCGTCACGTTGACCCCCCGCTCGAAGCCCATGGTCTTGACGGCCACGTGGCCCTGGTCGTGGTACATCGCAAGCACCATGTCGTAGACCCCCCGTCGTGCCTGGAGGAAGACCACGTCGGGCGAGACGGGCCCCATGACGTCTATGCCCGACGAGCGGGCCTCGGCAACCGCCGGGGCGATGGCCTCGCGCTCCTCGGTCCCGAAGAGGCCCTCCTCGCCTGCGTGGGGGTTGAGGCCCGCCACAGCGATGCGGGGCCGCTCGTAGCCGAGCTGGCGGCCCATGGTGTGGGTGAGGCGGATGAAGCGGCTCACGCGCTCGCGTGTGACGAGCGCGATGGCTTCGCTCAAAGGCAGGTGGGTCGAGAGGTGGACAACGGCGAGATCGGGGGCGACGAGGGTCAACCCGAAGAGATCCGTTCCGGTCCGCTCGGCGAGAATCTCCGTGTGGCCGGGAAAGTCGACCCCGGCGCGGTGGATGGCTTCTTTGTTGATCGGCGCGGTGACGATGCCGTCAACCGCCCCCGCCTTGGCCAGGTCGATGGCCCGCTCCAAGTACGCCACCGCCGCGGCTCCGGCCTCGGCGCTCACCTGCCCGAAGGGGATGGACAAGAGGTTGAGGGCTCCAACGGCGTGAACCGCGACGGCTTCGTCGCCCAACAAGGTGGGAAAGGGGGGATCGGCGGGCCGCAGGGCGACGGTGCGGTCGACGATGTGGGCTGCCCTCTCAAGGGCACCCAGGTCCCCCACGACCACCGCCCGGCCGACGGCGTCAATGGCCTTCCGGTGCTCGGTGAGGGCCTTGATGACGATTTCGGGCCCGATGCCGGCAGCATCGCCCATGGTGATGGCCAGCAGGGGCCGGGCGCCTTCGACCACAGCCAAATTCTCCGTCTGGGATTGCTCAATGGGGGATTAGTTGCGTCATGCTACCACGACGTACGGGGAGCGGCAATGAGGCATAGGTCCCAGGTGATGAGAGAAGGCCCCTGCTTGTCTGGCTCCATGGTCTCCAAGCGGCATGGAGCCAAGGCCTTTCTCTGCCCCAAAAAGAAAATCCCCGGAGGATCATACAAACCCTCCGGGGGTCGGCCTGTTCGGTCAGGAACCGTTACTTGACGGCCTCTCGGGCCGTTGTGACCTTGTCCTCGGGATCAAAGACCTCGGGATTTGAGGGGGACGTGGTTTGGGGAGTGGCGGCGGGGGAGGTGACAATCTCGGCGGCGCCCACGGCCGTCCGGCTGCCTGCGGCGGCGGCCCCTTTGATAGTCCCTGTTATCGGCCAGATGACATTCTCGTCACCCTCTATGCTCTCTTCGACGATTTGCTTCGGCAAATCCATCCAGCCGGTCAGCACGTTGGCGGCACCGCGTGTGGCCTGGTCGTGGATCGCCTCTGGGGTGGTTTTGGCCTGACCCTGGCTCTGTTGGGCCAAGGCGGGCCCTGCGGCCAAGACGACCACGGCCGCCAGTACGAGCATGACGTATCGCATGAACTCCCTCCTCTTGTCCATAGGGGGAAGCTCCCCCTATCATCACCCAATTGTCTTCGTTACCGAATTTATTACAACAATTTAGCACACCTTGAGAAAAGATAAAAGGGCAAAGCAGAACGGGTAGTGTCCTGTTTTCAGTAAACGGACAGAAGGGAGGTAGCCTCTTGGTGTATATTTCAACCGAAATATGATACTCGGCTTGGCAGGGCGATAGTTACTATTACATCGTGAAGTCTTAACTTGTCGAAGACAATTGATTTAACAGGAATCAAGGAAAAGGAGAAAAAAAGGAAAAAAGAAATTGACAACCCAAGATATAGTGGGTATCTTATCTGGAGAATACAACATACTGTGGCAGGGGACTCCCTCCATCATTCAACCGAAGAAGGTGCGCTTAAAAGGTTGAACTCCCACCCCCTGCCACAGTATTTTTTTGTCTCGAGGGTAATTTCCCACTCTACGAATTTTCGCCGCCCTGTCAAGGAATAACCTTACCTTTCACTTTGCTGACATAAAGACATAATCGCCCTTTCACAAGACCCCGGAATCACAGGACAAAAATTCCCCGCCCCTTAGCTCCACCTCCCTGAAGCATTGGACATGGTATTGTTCTATTTCGTCGCTTTCTAGACTGCCCCTCTGGATGTAGCTATCGTTCTCCCAGATGGGTTCTCGGCAGTAGTGGCATGGGCCGATTTCGTTATTGAGAAGATTCATCCGTCCCCCTCAAAATGAACACCCTCGCCCGGATAAATCAGCACACATTCGGCCTCAGCAATCCTGTGAAGCCTATGCACGTCGGGGGTGCCTAGAACACCAATGTTGTTCCACTCATCGGCCTTCACCTCGTCTAAATACTGGACCCAGAGAGTGTGGATTTCTTTTGACCTTTCATGTTGGTACATGCTCATCAAGGTGGATTTATTTATTCCGCCTGGGTGACCTATGCCCACTTGGCTAACCCCCCCTCCCGAGTCAGTTTCGCGGATTACCGATATTGGAACTTGGATTGTGAAAAGGTGTCTACTATCAATATAGACCTAAAGGATGAATGATTCTACGAGAATCCTGGAGTTACGATTATACCAGGTAATCGTGACTTTAGCTTAATGGCGAAAAGTTAATATTACTTGGGTAATCTGCCCCCAGGGGTTAGAGGCCAGACAGGGGCAATTTCATCGTGAAACATGTCCTTCCGGTGAGGTGGGTTTCGATTATTGACTGAGGCGAATCTTCCTTGCGCGGTTGAGTAACGGTACAGCTTCGTTGTTCCGACCCATTTTTATGTAGAGTTCAGCTAAGTTCTCTAAGGCGGTTAGAATTTTAGGATGGTCTGGCCGCAGGGCCTTCTCAAGGATTTCCAGCGCCCGCTTGTAGAGGGGCTCGGCGAGGGAGTACACGGTCAGGGCCTCGTAGAGCGCCGCTAGGTTGTTGAGACTTGTGGCCACATGGGGGTGGTCCGGTCCTAAGGCATTCTCCCGAATCGCCAAGGCCCGTTTGTGGAGGGGCTCGGCCTTGGCATACTTGCCCTGGTTGCGGTAGATCTCTGCCAAGTTATTCAGGCTCGTGGCTACAGTTGGATGGTCAGGGCCGAAAGTTCCCTCGGCAACCTTCAAGGACTCTTTGGCAAGAGGGATGGCTTCACGATATTTTCCTTGCTTGTATAACACGATGACCTGACTATTTAGAGCCTCCCAGCGCGCCTCTTGCGCCGAGGCGGCGGAGTTCAGGGACAACACCAAGGCCATCAACGGTGCAATAATCAAGACACCCAGGGATACCCATCGCTTGGAGCGCTTCATGGCCACCGTGCTCCCGTAGAACCAGAATGCTTCTTCATCGAGAATTTTGTTAGGAGAGATGTGTTATTGAAAACTATAGACTCTTAGACTGAAGAGGGCAACGAGTTTCTGGTAGTTACGATTATCCCAGGAAATATTAACTCCGGCCAACCAAGACAAAAGTTCATATTTCATCAGAATCTGCTCTTCGTTGTCTCGGAGGGCAAAAAGCCCCGAGCTGGTGTCACCCAGGCTGGGGCTCCTGTTGATCTCATTCGATTTCCCTATCACCAATTAGCTGTGCTATTATTTGAGGGAGAACTGGTCGATAGACCTCCTGGATGATAATCTCGGAAGAATTTGGAGTAGGCACTTATGC
>JALLOF010000140.1 GCA_027717595.1 Nitrospinae bacterium AH_259_B05_G02_I21
CCTCCATGCCCGGAAAGATGGCGAACTCCTCGGCCATGACGTGCTCGAAGCCCTGTTTTTTCAGGAAGTTGACGATGAAGTCGTGGATTTTGTCCCAGTGGAGCGCGAGCTCCCGGCCGGCGTCCACCTCCTGGGCGTCGAGGCCCGTGGTAATCGGGGTCGCCTCGTGGCCGATGGGGATGGCAAAGCAGTCCGAGAGGCTGTGGGCCGGGTCGGTGCTGATGACCAGCGTCCTGTGGCCGTGCCGGGCGCTCAATAGGGCCGTGGCCGCCGAGATGCTCGTCTTGCCGACCCCGCCTTTTCCCGTGTAGAGGATTATGCGCATAAAGGCCTCCTCCCACTCTAAAGATACGGCACGGCAGGGGGGTCGCGCAAGGGCTTAGGAAGATGGGCGGGTCGGTGGTTTTGAAAATGGATTATGCGGGATGTCTTGAGGAGAAGTGTCTGGTTCAACTGCCGCCCTTGCCCGCGGCGGGAGTGACGGCGAAGCTGATGTCTAGGGCCGGTGCGGCGTGGGTCAGGGCGCCGATGGAGATGTAGTCGACCCCACAGGCGGCGATGGCCTCGACGGTCTCCGCCGTTACGCCGCCCGAGACTTCCAGGGCGACGCGGCCGGCCGCGGCGCGGACAGCCTCTCGAATCGCCTCTGTGGAGAAATTGTCCAGCATGATGCGGTCGACGTCGAGGGCCAGGGCCTCGTCGAGCTGCTCGGCATTGGCGACCTCGACCACCACCGGGTCCTGCTCCCCGTAAGCGGCGCGGACCTTCTCGACGGCCGCCCGCACGCCCCCCCCCTGCGGCGATGTGATTGTCCTTGATGAGGACGCGGTCGAAGAGGCCGGCCCTCCAGTTCTGCCCCCCTCCGACGCGCACGGCGTAGCGTTCGAGTGCCCTGAGCCCCGGGGTGGTCTTACGGGTATCGAGGATCGTCACCCCGTGGGGCGAGGCCGCCTCGACACACCGGCGCGTGAGCGTGGCGATGCCGCTTAGGCGCTGTACGAAGTTGAGGGCCACCCGCTCGGCCACGAGCTGTCCGGCCAGGGGCCCCTCCACGACCATAAGTACCCCTCCGGGCTCCACGGTGTGGCCCTCGGCGACTTCCGGCTTGGCGGCCAAGGACGGCTCGGCCCGCTGGAAGACAGAGGCGGCCACGGGGAGGCCCGCCACGACTCCCTGGGCCTTGGCCACCATGCGGCCCACACCAACGGCCCCCGGCGGCACGCAGGCCGACGTCGTCAGGTCGCCGCTGCCCACGTCTTCGCCCAGGGCCCTGGCGACGACTTCCTCCACGGCGGCCATATCGAGGTCGACCACCTCTGGCGGGCTGACCGTATCTGTCACAAATTCTCCCTGACGCAGACTTTAGGGATTGATGCCGAGAATCCGTTTAATCTTGCCTCGCAGCTCGTCTTTTTCCTGAACTCCATAGACGGTCGAACAGG
>JALLOF010000141.1 GCA_027717595.1 Nitrospinae bacterium AH_259_B05_G02_I21
TAGCGTCCATCGACCAGGGGACGACCAGCACCCGGTGCATGCTCTTTGACCGAAGCGGAGCGGTGGTGAGCATCGCCCAGAAGGAGCATGCGCAGATCTATCCCGAGCCCGGCTGGGTCGAGCACGACCCGGCGGAGATTTGGAAGCGGACCGAGGAGGTCGTCTCGGGGGCCGTCGGCCGGGCCGGTCTAAAGCCCGGCGACATCGCCGCCGTGGGCGTGACCAACCAGCGCGAGACGACCGTCGTTTGGAACAAGAAGACCGGCGAGCCATACTGCAACGCCATCGTCTGGCAGGACACCCGCACGAAGCAGATATGCGACGCGCTGGCCGCCGACGGCGGCCAGGACCGCTTCCGCCCCAAGGTCGGCCTCCCGCTCTCCACCTACTTCTCAGGGCCCAAGGTCGCCTGGATTCTGGAGAACGTGGGCGGGGTGCGAGAGGCCGCCGAGCGGGGCGAAGCGCTCTTCGGCACCATCGACACATGGCAGATTTGGTGGCTGACCGGTGGCCCCAACGGCGGCGCCCACGTCACCGACGTGACCAACGCCAGCCGGACCATGCTCATGAACCTGAAAACGCTGGAGTGGGACGACGAGGTCCTGAGCATTATGAGTATTCCACGCCAGATGCTCCCGCGCATCGTTCCTTCGAGCGACCCAAACACCTGGGGCACGACAGCCACGGATGGCCCCTTCGGCGACTCGATTCCCGTCTGCGGTGACCTAGGCGATCAGCAGGCGGCCACCGTTGGTCAGGCCTGCTACAACGTGGGCGAAGCCAAGAATACTTATGGCACCGGCTGCTTCATGATTCTCAACACCGGCACAGAGATTGTCCCTTCAACGAGCGGCTTGCTCACCACGGTGTGCTACAAGCTCGGCGAGCAGCCAGCCGTCTATGCGCTGGAAGGTTCCATCGCCATTACCGGTGCTCTGGTGCAATGGCTGCGTGACAATCTCAAGTTCTTTGACTCCTCGGCGCAGATCGAGGAGTTAGCCAGCCAAGTGGAAGACAGTGGCGGAATCTACTTCGTCCCGGCGTTCTCTGGCCTATTTGCCCCTTACTGGCGCTCCGACGCCCGGGGAGTTATCGTGGGCCTCACCCGTTTCATCAACAGGAATCATATTGCCCGCGCTGCACTGGAAGCCACCGCCTACCAGACTCGTGAGGTGCTCGAGGCGATGAACAAGGACTCTGGCGTAGAGGTCAAGGCGATGAAAGTCGATGGCGGGATGGTCTACAACGAGATGCTCATGCAATTCCAGGCTGACATTCTGGGTGTACCGGTCGTGCGGCCCGTGGTCGCTGAGACGACGGCGCTGGGTGCGGCCTATGCGGCGGGCCTCGCCGTGGACTTCTGGAACGACCTGGACGATCTGCGGGCCAACTGGCAGAAGGACAAAGAGTGGGTCCCGACGATGAGCCCGGAGAGCCGAGAG
>JALLOF010000142.1 GCA_027717595.1 Nitrospinae bacterium AH_259_B05_G02_I21
GCCCGCGCTCGTGGAGGCGGCTGATGCTACTGGCCCAGGTCGTCGGGACGGTGAACGCCACCGTCAAGCAGCCGGCCTTGGACGGCCATACCGTCCTGTGTGTCGAGCCCCGCGATGAGGTCTGGCGGCCCACGGGCGAGCCTTCGTTCCTCGCCCTCGACTTCGCCCTTGCGGGCGTGGGCGACCGGGTGCTCGTGGTGCGCGAAGGGGGGGCGAGCCGCCTCACCATGGGGGTGGAGGATGCCCCCGTCCACGCCGTCATAGTCGGCATCGTTGATGCCGTGGAAGGCGAATAGGCCGAGGAGAGTAGCGAATGAACGGTGCGACCCCCTGGCGGGCCGAGCGGACGTTGCGCGAGGATATGTGCCGTATCGGCCGGCTCATCTACGAGCGGGGCCTCGTTGCGGCCACCGACGGCAATCTGTCTGTGCGGCTCGACGACGAGCGGATCCTCTGCACGCCCTCTGGGCTGTGCAAGGGCTCGATCGAGCCGTCCGACCTTGTGGTGGTGGACTTTGATTTGAACCTACTTGAGGGGGATCGGCCGGCGAGCTCGGAGATTCTCATGCATCTGGGGGCATACCAGTCGCGGCCCGACGTGCGCGCCGTCGTCCACGCCCACCCCCCCACGGCCGTGGCCTTCTCCATCGCGGGACAGTCCGATGCCCTTGCCGGGGCCCACCTGCCGGAGGTCGTCTACACCCTAGGGGCCATCCCCACGGCCCGCTACGCCACACCCGGCACAGCCGACGTCCCGGCGAGCCTCGAGCCCTACTGGGGCCGGTGCGACGCCATCATTCTCGACCGCCACGGCTCCATCACGGTCGGGGCCACCCTGTGGGAGGCGTATTTGAAGCTCGACAAGGTCGAGCACGCGGCCCAGGTGACCTTCATGGCGGCCCTGCTCGGCACCCCCAGGCCCCTGCCGGCCGAGGAGGTAGAGAAGCTCGCCCGCCAGGGGGCCGAGCGGGGCTACCCGACAGCCTGCTCGCCCTGCGCCACAGACGGGGTCTGCGAGCTACCGGCGCCCGAGGATGGCAACGGCCTCTCGCAAGAGCTTGAAGAAGCTATTGTGGAGGAGGTGCTACGGGCCGTCAGGGAAATGACGGCAGAGAAGGAAGAGCAGAAAGCCGGCTCGACGGTAGTGGAGGCTGGGTAAGGACGCCGTCTCGCGCCTAGGTCCCCTCCTCCATCAGCTTGACGACCTCCCCCGCCAGGACCGACTCGCCCCGTTGATTCACAATCTCGATTCAAAGAGGCACGATCGGGGGCCCCTTGCCCTTCTTCGAGCGCCGGATGTCTTTGGCTTCGGGGGCTCGAACCGTCATGGTGAGCTCGTCCCCGGCCTCGATAAGAGTCCCGAAGGCCGAGACCTCGGCGCTCAACAGGAGGTGGCCCGGCGCACATTCGGCCGAGGCCATGGCCATC
>JALLOF010000143.1 GCA_027717595.1 Nitrospinae bacterium AH_259_B05_G02_I21
GGGTGATAGTCTCGTAGCCGATCCCGTAGATGTGGGGGAATGCCAGGGCGATGGCGCCAATGAGCAGGCCGCCGAGGGCGGGCCGGGTGACCTCCGGCAGAGGGCTTGCATCGAAGAGGTCCTCGCACCGGTAGAGGAGATAGATGAAGAGACGGGCCACCAGGCCGGCCGCCAGGCCAAGGAGGAGATAGGGGAGTAGCTCGAAGGGGTGAACGAACTGATACGGGGGGACCTGGAAGGCGGGAAAGTCTCCGAGGAAGTGGCGGCTTATGACGGTGGCGATGACGCTGGAGATGACGATGGGGCTGAAGCTGGCCAGGCCGAAGTTGCCAAGGATGATCTCCATGCTGAACAGAGCCCCGGCGATAGGGGCGTTGAAGGTGGCAGCGATGCCCGCAGCGGCGCCGCAGCCGACAAGGGTCCGCATCCGCTCGCCGCTGACTTTGAGGATTTGTCCCAAGGTCGAGCCCAGGGCCGAGCCGATCTGCACGATTGGTCCCTCGCGGCCCACGCTGCCCCCGCAGCCGATGGTCAGAGCGCTGGCTAGGGCCTTTACCCCCACGACCCGCGGCCGGATGACCCCTCCCCGGATGACCACGGCCTCCATGACCTCGGGCACCCCGTGGCCCTTGGCCTCGCGGGCAAAGTAGTAGATGATGGGGCCGACGAGAGCCCCCCAAGTGCGGGAACCAGGAGCTTGTGGTACCAGGGAAGGGCCCAGGCGATCTCGAGAAGGTTTAACCCGGGTCCGAAAAATACGCGCTGAAAAAAGCGTATCAGGAAGCGGAAGCCGACGGCTCCCAAGCCGCCTAGTACCCCGATGACCAGGCCACATAAGACCATTACCGTATGTTCGGTAAACTGGGCTCGGGCCAGAAGTCGGTCGAATCGCAGCATGGCAAAGTCCTTACGGTGAGAGGCCGCGGCGAGCGTCGGGGCCTATCAGTCCATTGCGCTCAGAGGGCGACCCCGGCACACCCTGTTGCCCACGCAAGAATCGCTCCAAGGTAGGAAGGCTCGAGAAACCTTTGTCAAGGGTTGGAGTTCGGACACGTGAGAGGGAGAACCGCACGCTAGAGTCTGGCCTGGATGGTCTCATGGACCCGCGCCGAGTCGGCCCGGTCCCCAAAAAGGCCGATGCGTATGCTGACCTGGGTCGTCTTATCCGTCAGATATTTGACGTCAACACGAACGTCGGACCCATCGGCCCGTTTGGCCATGATGGTCCCCTTCAAGGCGTCCCGCTGTTGGCTCACCACTGGCATTTCCAGCGACTGGAGCGCGTCCGAGGAGGCGTTCCACACAGCATCGTACGTGGCTGGGTACGTCCGCTGCAGTTCTCCCTTGAGCCAGGCGTACGTTCCCGCGCCCAACCCCGCGCCCGTGGCGAGAACCGCTACGGCACATCCGGAAGCAACCATACCC
>JALLOF010000144.1 GCA_027717595.1 Nitrospinae bacterium AH_259_B05_G02_I21
TGAGCCCCATCACCCTCAGGGGAGGGATGGTGTAGTGGGTGTCCCAGGGCGAGTCCAGAGCCTCCATCGCTCGTATCCTGCCCTCTGCGTCGTGCTCTACACGACACCGAGCCAGGGGAAACACGTCCCTCTCGAAAAAGTAAACCTGGGCGAGTGGGATATCGCAGTTGAAAAGCTCGATGCCCTCCAGCTTGCCAGCAACACTTACCAATTGCCTGTAGGCCAGGAGGTTGGAGGTTGATATCTTGAGAACCTCCAGGGGCTTTCCGCTCCAGAACTCCGTCCTTTCGACCCGCTCCACTTGGATGGGCACTCTAATCCTGGAGAGGCGCTGCCTGAGCAGCCTGAGGCTCTCTCTACTTCCCGAGGCGTAGAAATAGGCCTCGTAGCGGTTCACGAGTCGGGTGGGCTTCCCCTCGTCGTCCAGCAGCCACACTACCATCCCATCGCTGGAGGGATAGACATCAAATATCCAGCCGCCCGCCTCAGCCATCGCCTCGTTTTTCCTCCAGCTTCTTCACCCTCGTTTCCAAGGCTCGGATGGCTTTGTGGTGCTCAACGAGCATGGAGATGAGGATGGGCTCCAAGGGAGTGGGCTTTGAGGCGTAGGAGAGGGCTGCGGCGTGGTACCGGGCCGCCTCAAAGAGCTCGTCCAGCGCCTCTTGATCCTCTTTCCTAAGAACCCGCCTGAACTTGCTCCAGTTCGCCTGTTCCCTCAAGACCACCTGGGTTGCCGAAAGCGCCGTCCTTCCCATCTATCTCCACCTCCTTTCAAGAGAGATGTTCTCTGTTATCAGTTGCCGTGGGCTGACGGGGCTTTCAGGCTTCTCGGTTGTAAGCAATATCCTCCCCTCGCTGGTATCAACTCGTATTACCCTATTGGCCTCGCGCTTCAGCTCGGCCAGAAAGGCCCGTCGCTTCGCTATGGGACCGGTAGCTTCAGGGCAGAGGACCACCATATTCACGCTTTGGCCTCTCAAGGACCGGAGCGCCGTCACAATCCGCCGGAACAGCTTCCAGGCCTCCCCGTGGGAGACGTCCTCGTCGTAGAGGGTATCCAGGAGACCCGAGAGCAAGAGACTCCGTGAACCGAAGCGGCGAAGGGCCTCCTTGAGCTTCCCTGTGATGAGCGCCTCCAGTTGGTGACAGGTAAAGGCGCGGGAGATGTGGACACGGTCCAGAAGCTCCTCTGGGCTTTGGCCAAGCCATCGGGCTGCATCGGAGACGACGTAGGGGTCGAAGGCGTTGCCGCCGTCCACCACTACAAGATGGTCGCCCTCGGCCAACAGGACGCTCACCGCATAGAGCGAGAGCGTGTAGGCAACCCTGCTTCCGTAGAGAAGGATGAAAGAGCCTCGTGAGCCTTCTCCGCGAACAGGAAGAAGCTCCCGCTGAAGGTGTGT
>JALLOF010000145.1 GCA_027717595.1 Nitrospinae bacterium AH_259_B05_G02_I21
CTCTAAGACTGAAGGGGGCAACGAGTTTCTGGTAGTTACGATTATCCCAGGAAATTGTTACTTTGGCTTAGAAGAGAAAAGTTACGTATTTCACCAGTTATTGCCCCTGGAGAAAACGGGGCCGGTGGGATTATTTCATCGTGTAAGTGATACCGTCAGTTACGGTGAGATGGGACGATCTTAACCTTCGGGACTAGCTGTTCCTGATCTCTAGGCACTCGACCTCGAAGGTGAGTTCCTCCCCCGCCAGGGGATGGTTGAGGTCCAATAGGACATCCTCATCCCCCACCTGAATTATGGTGTGGGCAGTGCGGCCATCGCCCAAGGGGTACCGAAACGTCATGCCCACCTCAACGGACTTGGGATCGGGGAACCGCTCCTTCTCCACCCGGTGGCAGAGGTTCTCATCGTGCTCGCCGTAGGCGTCCTTCGGGGCGATGGCGAAGGTGCGGGTCTCTCCCACCCGCATCCCCATGATGCCAGCCTCGAAGCCGGGGACAATCTGGCCCGCGCCAATTCGGACCTCCATGGGACTCCGTCCACGGGAGGAATCGAAAACGCTCCCATCGGCCAACGTTCCGGTGTAGTGGAACATCACCATGCGGCCTTCCTCAACGGTTGACATGATAGGCTCCTTTGTGGCCCGCCCCCACCGAGGGGCATCATGACCAAGAAAAAAGCCCCGGCGCGGGCTCTCCCCTACGAGACCTTGACCACCTTTTCGGCCCTTAAGCCCTTGGCGTCCTTGACGATCTCGAACTCCACGACTTGGCCTTCGGCCAGCGACTCATAGCCCTCGCCCTGGATAGCCGAGGAGTGGACGAAGACGTGCCCAACCTCTTTTCACGATGATGCATTAAGGTTGAAACGGTCTTCGATTATTGCCCCGCCCGAATCCGCTCGGCGCGGACGAGCTGTTTCTTCGCCTCGTCGTCCCGGCCCGTCTCCTTATAGAGGTTTGCCATATTCTCTAAGATCGTTGCGACATCTAGATCGTCTGGCCCCAGGGCCTTCTCCCGGATCGCAAGCCCCCGCTTATAAAGGGGCTCGGCCTCAGCGTACTGGCCCTGTTTCCCATAGAGCACTGCCAGGTTGTTGAGGCTTGTGGCCACGTAGGAATGGTCTGGGCCGAAGGCTTGCTCTGCGACCATCAGGGCCTCCTTGGCTACAGGGATGGCTTCACGATACTTCCCTTGCTGATATAACGCAATGAGCTGAGTGTTTAGCGCCTTCCAGCGCGCCTCTTGCGCAGATGCGGTAGAGCTCGCGGCCTTCGATTGTTGCCCCGCTCGAATCCGCTTGGCGCGGGCTTCCATTTCTGCCGCCTCGGCCGCCCGGTTCGTCTTGCGAAGCAGCGAGGCGTAGTTCTCCA
>JALLOF010000146.1 GCA_027717595.1 Nitrospinae bacterium AH_259_B05_G02_I21
GAGGCCTCTCGTCGCGTACTTCGCTTTTTTCGCGAACTTCGCGAATGAGGGGGGGTGATTTTATTTGCACGGGTTTCAAAGCAGGACACTACGGGCCGAAGGGAGATCTCCGACGACTCCCCTTTCCCACCTTCCCTGCCTGTGGCAGAATGGCGGCTCCACCGGGTGACCTTCATCCCGCCAAAGGAGGTGATCCATGAGCTTTGCGGCCCATCTTCGTCGGCTGGCCGAGCCCGTCTGGGCGGCCGAACTCGAGCATCCCTTTGTGGCGGGCCTTGGCGACGGCAGCCTCCCTGTAGAGCGCTTCCGCTTCTACCTGGCCCAAGACTACCTCTTTCTGCTGGCCTATTGCCAGGTCTTCGCCCGCGCGGCGGCCCAGGCGCCCGATGAGGCGACCATGTCGCAGTTCGCCCGCCTTCTCGACGCCACGCTCCACACCGAGATGGACCTCCACCGCGAATACGCCGCTCGCTTCGGGCTCACCGCCGAGGCGATGGAGGCCACCGAGCCGGCCCCGACCTGCTACGCCTACACGCGCCACCTCCTCTATACGGCCGCCACCGGCACCCTCGCGGACATTGCAACGGCGGTCCTGCCCTGTATGTGGGGCTACTTCGAAATCGGCACCGCGCTCAAGGCCCGAGGTCTCCCCGAGGCCCAGCCCCTCTACCACCCGTGGATAGAGATGTACGCTTCGGATGAGTTCGGTGAGTTGGCCGAGGAGTGCCGCACACTGCTCGATAGGCTCGTGGACGGCTACCCCCCACGGGAGCTGCAACGCCTCGAGCCTATCTTCATCACCTCCAGCCGCTACGAGTACGCCTTCTGGGAGATGGCCTGGACTCAAGAGCTCTGGGCCCCATGAGAACACGAAAAAAACCTGAAAAAATCCCCCCGTACGATTTGACAAGCGGCCGGAGGTGTGGTACCCCTGCACCAGATAGAGCAAATTCTTATTACTATCGAGCAGGTCCAATCGAAAATCGTCATTCAGAGCGAGTACAAACACGTCACAGTTCGATTCCTTAAAATCTCGTGCCTGAAACCCATCCCTCGGACATCGTGGCATGAGAGTATTTGGCTGTCGAACCGCCGACAGCTTACGGGTATAACCGGCTGACCGTCACACTATAGGCCGAACGGGAGAGACGACGCACATGGAGTACCAAGACCAAGCCATCAACTGCTCCGACTGTGGCCAGGAATTCAACTTCACAGCCGGCGAGCAACAGTTCTACGCTGAGCGGGGGTTCGAGCATCCCCCGAAGCGCTGCAAGCCTTGCCGCGAGGTGCGAAAGCAACAGCAGGGCGCCCGCCCCCGGGAAGGAGCCCCGCAAGTCGCGGCCTCCCCCCCGAGGTGACAGCC
>JALLOF010000147.1 GCA_027717595.1 Nitrospinae bacterium AH_259_B05_G02_I21
GCGCCTCGCTGAGCCTGACGTTGCGCGGGATGACGGTCTCGAAGACCTGGTCGTGAAAGAGGCTGCGGACCTCCTGGCCCACCAGGTGGTCCAGGGCCGTGCGGCCGTCGAACATGGTGAGCACCACGCCCTCGACCACGAGGTCCGGATTGAAGGCGCGGCGGATGAGGTCGACGGTCTTTAACAATTGTGAAAGTCCTTCAAGCGGATAGTACTCACATTGTAAAGGAATGAGCACGCTGTCGGCGGCTGCCAGGGCGTTGATGGTCAGCAGCCCCAGGGACGGAGGGTTGTCGATGAGGATAAAATCGTAGCGGTCGCGCAGCGGCGCGATGGCCGCCCTGAGGCGCCCTTCCCTGCGGTCCGCATCCACCAGCTCCAGCTCGGCGCCGATGAGGTCGATGGTCGAGGGGAGGACCTCCAGGTGGGAAAGCTTCGTCGGCAGAATCGCCTCCTCCACATCACCATTGCCGACGAGGGCGTGGTAGACGGTCTTGGTCAGCCCGGAGCGGTCCACCCCCACACCGCTGCCGGCGTTTCCCTGGGGGTCGAGGTCGATCAGGAGGGTCCGCCGCTCGTTGATGGCGAGCCCGGCGGCGAGGTTGACGGCCGTCGTGGTTTTGCCCACGCCGCCTTTCTGATTGGCTATGGCGATGACTTTGCCCACGCACCCCCCTATTGGAGGCCCAAGGGGCCTTGAGACGGGTCGCGTCCGCCGCTCGGGAAGCCGAGCAGCCCATTGACCATGCCCGGCCAAGCCCTTAGGCGGACAGCGAGCATCCCCATTATCCTAACACACACGCCAAGAAAAGGCGAAAACAAAAACGTCCGCTGCGGGAACCCTGCCGCGGCCCGGTCGCCACCAGGCGCGCCCGGGAGCAACCGGGCGCTTTCCTTGTCCTCCTCGATCCTCACAACGGATTGTTATTAAAGCGCTTCGCCGAACCGTTTCACGTGAAACGAATCTCGTTGGGAGGCGGGGTCCAGGAGCCTGGCATGGGGATTCCACCTAGCTCGCTTTCTCGGCAACGACCACGATCATCGACCGTCCGCCGGGTGGCCCGGGCAACTGCCCGGCTTCCTCAACGGTGTATCGGCGCCTAATGGCCGGGGGAAGACCTGAAGCGAGTTCGTCTTCCCACTGGCGACCTTTCAAGGTCACCAGACGCCCGCCGGGGGCGAGGAAGGGGTCGGCCAGGGTGATCAAGTTGCCAAGCTTGGCCGTCGCCCGCGAGACCACCGCGTCGTAGGCCCATCGGTAGCTGACCTCCTCGGCCAGCTTCTCGGCCCTGGCGTTAATGGCCTTCACATTGGCGAGGCCGAGGCTGCGGGTCACATGCTTGAGGAAGGATATCTTCTGGC
>JALLOF010000148.1 GCA_027717595.1 Nitrospinae bacterium AH_259_B05_G02_I21
CGCCCTCAAAAGAGCCAGTTTGAAGGAGACGCCCATGACCGTCCACGCGCCGTTCCATCCACCCCAGCGTGTGTTGATGGGCCCGGGGCCCAGCCCCATCTCCGACCAGTAGATCGCACCCGGCATGGTCCATATCGCCGTATTCGTCCTGGCCGCCCTAGTCTCGGTCTTCGGCGTGGGCGGGGGCGTCTTCTACGTCCCGCTGCTGCTCGGCTTCGGCCTCACATTTCACCAGGCCGCCAACGCAAGCCTCCTCGTCATAGCTGTCACGGGCCTCGGCGCTTTCCTCGTCTTCCACCGAAAGGGGTTGGTGGACTGGCGCCTCGCGCTGCTGCTCGACCCGGCCAAGGACGTGGGGGCGTTCCTGGGGGGCTTGTTCGCAGGCTGGTTCGCCGAGGGCCTGCTCTTTGTGCTCTTCGCCGCGGTGCTCGCCATCGGCGGCCTCATGATGATGCGCTACCAGGACGACGAGTCCCCGGGGGCGGATGCCGAGGCCAGGGGCTGGGCCCGAAGGGTGGGCGGCCACGCCTATTCGGTCAATCTCGTCCTGGTCCTTCCCTTTTGCCTTGCGGCGGGGTTCTTCGCCGGCCTGCTCGGCATCGGCGGGGGCATCTTCATGGTTCCGTTGATGACTATCGCCATCGGGGTGCCGATCAAGATAGCCGTGGGCACCTCGGCCTTCATGGTGTGTCTCACGGGGGCGTTCGGGTTCGTCGGCGGGGCCCTGGCCGGCCACTTCACCCCTTCGACTGGCCTGCTGCTTGCGGTCTCGGCGTTCGTGGGGGCCCAGGTGGGCCCGCGCATCACGGTCTGGCTCGACAAGCGGCGCCTAAGGCAGGCTTTCGGCGTGCTCATGTACGTCGTAGCGGCGTTCATGGTCTACCGAGGGCTGACGTAGAGCGATCTGAAGCTCCCGCGCCCGCCGCGTGATACAATCGACGAGGGTTGGAGAAGGAGCGCTCATGACCTGGACGTTCACGGTCCGGCGGGAAGAGGGCCGCGGGTACGCCCGCCTGGAGGGCACGGCTGAAAACCCCGAGCGCGGACAGCACCAGTACTGGTGCTTCGTCATCGGAGAGACCTGGTGCTCGCTGGATCTCTGGCCGCTCTGGCCGGAGACCTACGAGCTCTTTGAGCGTTTCAAAAGCCGCCTCGGCCCCCCCTCGAGGGGGCCCGACCATCGGCCCCTCGCCGCCGACCTGATGGACGGCCTGGATGAAGGGCCGATACTGGCCACCGTCTGGTCGTTCCCGGGCGAGGAGAGAGAGCGGATTCTGGCCGACCTGGAGGCCTTCCTGGCCGGCAAGTAGCGGGGGGGGGCCACGGGCTCAGGCGGACGGGGCGGCC
>JALLOF010000149.1 GCA_027717595.1 Nitrospinae bacterium AH_259_B05_G02_I21
CCCGTACGCCGGGCAGGGCTGTCGGGTTCAATGGATGCGATCAGGACGCCGCTTTCCACCGGCAAGTTGTAGTGGCGGACGAGCCGGCGCTGGAGGGGTACGTTCTGCCCTCCCACGCCGATGTAGCTGCGCCGGACCTTCCCGTCTCGGATGAGGCGTCCGGCCACGAAGGACGCCGTATTGATCCCAATCGCAAAGCAGATGCCCTGGGCCGGGAGGATGACGGCGGTGTTCACCCCGATGACCTCCCCGCGGGAGGTGACCAGCGGACCGCCCGAGTTGCCGGGGTTGAGCGCGGCGTCGGTCTGGATGACGTTGTCGATGAGGCGGCCCGACCACGACCGCAGCGATCGGCCGAGCGCGCTCACCACGCCCGCGGTCACCGTTGCCTGAAAGCCGTACGGGTTGCCGATGGCGACGACCAATTGGCCCACGCGAATGGCTTGGGAGTCGCCCAATGTGACCGGGACGAGATCGGGCCCATCAATTCTGACAACCGCCAGATCCGTCCCAGGGTCTTCCCCGACCAGGTCCGCCTGATAGCGGTGGCCGTCGGCTAGCGTCACCTCAATCTTCGTCGCCTGGTGGACGACGTGGCTGTTGGTAAGGATGAACCCGTCGGGCGTAAAAATGAAACCCGACCCATTTCCCTGCGCCTCGTGAGGTGACGATGACCGGGTCCCTCCTCGGCCCCTGGCCCGCCGGTGGACCTCGATGTTGACGACTGAGGGGCTGACCCGTTCCGCCACGCTGATGACAGCTTGCGAATAGGCGTCGAGCAGATGGTCATCCTTGATTGGGGCGGCCTCCTTGCTTGGCGCCTCGACCCCCCTAGAGCTATTGCGTGATGCCAGATGCAGCACCTTGCTCATGGTCGTGTTCTCCTTTGCCATTCAGCGGCCACAGGGGCCGCTCGCGTTTCACCGCAGATCGCTGCCCGTTATGGTCTTGATCTCGGTTATCGAGTCGAACGGGAACCCGGCCTTTTCGTGAGCCCGCCGGACGGCCTCGGCGTCCGCTCCCTTCGTAAAGCAGAAGGCCTTGCCTTCTTCGATGCTCACGTGGGCACGCAGCGCGGTCACGCCCTCTTCCTCGGCAATCTCATCGAAGGCGCTGAAGCCTTCGACGAACTTCTCCGTTGTGCGCAATCCTTCGGGGAATGTGCCCTTCGCCACGTCATGGGTGTCGATAAAGTACTTCATGATAATCTTCCTTCCCTGCGCGCCCCGTCGCTGGGCGCTTATTCATCCCCCCGCGGCCCCGCCGCCGTCAACCGGCAGGACGACGCCGGTGGTGAAGTTTGCGTCGGCCAGGTATAGCACGGCATCCACGATGTCCTTGACC